>NZ_DALZUO010000029.1:0-53386 GCF_032013335.1 Anaerospora sp.
TTGCAATGCAAGGCGGAGGAGTCCGCGCATATCGGGAATATGTAAGGCGACGACAACGCAGCAGTGCGAAAAAAGATACGCTGGCTAAACTAAGATTTAACTTGGTCAAGACACTACTATATTTGTTTTATTTGATTGAGGGGGAAAAGAGTGAAAAAGAAGATAGCAGCAGCAGTTTTCGGCTTACTTATGGCAGGGGTAACTGCCGTATATGCATCACCGGTAACAGATTTCGAAAAAGGCCATGTAACAGTAGAATTTGGCAGTACGCTGAATTCCACGTTTAATGGCTCTGGTGAGGTAACGGGGGAAGCCGGCGGTAAGTCAGGCTTTAAGTATGGCGTTACAGCAGGATTGGGTGACGATTGGGCTATACAGTTTAAAGGTGGCAAATTTAAATCTGAAGACTTTAGTGCTTATTCTACTTCTTTAAATCATACTGTAAATACATACGGCAAGTCGACTCATCAGGAAATTAACGTGATTCACCGCATCAGTCCGAATGTATCGGCAGTTGGCGGTTGGGTGCAAAATAAGTTCTCCTACGGTAATACGGTAGCACCAGCTACGATTGCTTCCTTTCATGCAGGGTTTATGGCTGATCGGAAGCTAAATGAAAAAGCAACCTTATTTGCAGCAGTCCTTGGTGGCAAAGATGTTCTGTTCTGGGAAGCTGGTGTCAGCTATAAAATCGCAAAAGATGCCCACTTCAATGTCTCTTATGGAGAACGGGAATTTAAGAATGTTGATCTCGATGCACCGGCTTACTCGCTACATAAGAAGGAAGATTATAAACTAAAAGGCATTACTTGCCTGTTCTCAGTAGACTTTAAATAATAGAATATCAATTCCGGCTTCTCATTAGGAGAGGCCGGTTTTTTTATAAATAAAAAGGGGACAGTCCCTTTTTTACAAAGTGAAATACCGAAAGACTGCAAGGGCAAATTTTAGTACAATTAGCTCGTTCAATAGCAAGTGCAATAAAAAAATAGTTTATAGCCGATTTAAGAATATTATTCTTTTCAAAGTATGTTAAAAATAATAATATTCTAATATATGAAATATGAGCAGAATTTAAATATTGATAAATAGGATTGAACAGAATTATAATAACCTTGAGGTGAATTTAGATGGACCAGAAAGATAAAAAAATTCTTGCGCTGCTGCAAAAGAATGCCCGAATGACAAATGTTGAAATCGCCAGGCAGATTGATCTTGCACCGTCTGTAACCTTAACCCGGATCAAGAAGCTTGAAGAGCAAGGCATTATACAAGGTTACGAGGCTAAATTAAATCCGAATTTAGTCGGTTTGGATATGCTGGCGTTTGTATTAGTCAAAGTCATTGGGCCGACCGATATTGAAGGCAGGTTAGTTAAAATACCGGGAGTACAGGAAGTTCACAACATTGCCGGTGACGATTGTTATCTAATTAAGGTGCGAACGCGCAATACGGAGGCACTAAGCCGGTTATTAAAGGAAAACCTTAGAGAAGACCATATCTCGACAAAGACAATTATCGTATTAACCACATTGAAAGAAACAACTGAAATGATAGTCAATTAAGGGAGGAACTACCATGAATTTGACATTACCAATCGCAGCAGGTTTGCTTGCTGTATATATTTTCTGGGGCGGCACATATTTGGCAATGAAGTTTGCCATAGAAACAATGCCCCCTTTTATGATGGCCGGAATACGGTTTATGACAGCCGGTGCTATTGTATATGCCTGGCAGGTATACAGGGGAATTCCGAGTCCAACGGTTACGCAGTGGAAAAATGCCGCTATTGTTGGCGGCTTGCTGTTGCTAGGCGGCAATGGCGGAGTCGTTTGGGCCGAGCAAATGGTTTCCAGCGGTATTGCCGCCATTATTGTTGCCACTGTTCCCTTATGGATGGCATTAATAGCCTGGCTGTGGCAGGGGGGCAGCCGGCCTAACGGTATGGTTATGAGTGGTTTGTTAATTGGATTTATGGGAATTATTCTGCTTGTAAAGAGTTCAGGTGGCAGCGATTTGAGTGGTACAACCACTCCCTGGGTTGGTTATGCTGTATTAGTCGCTGCTTCCCTTTCCTGGGCAATCGGCTCAATATATTCACGGATTGCGAAACTGCCTGAGGCACCTTTACTGGCAATTGCCATGCAAATGCTGACAGGCGGGTTTTTCTGCCTAGTGTTTGGTATGATTACCGGTGAGGGCGGAAGGTTTGATGTGACGGCAATTTCCTTACAATCGGCTCTGGCGCTAGGCTATTTAATCTTTTTTGGCTCCATTGTTGGGTTTAGTGCATTCATCTGGCTGCTAAAGGCGGCTGATCCGACAATTGCCTCTACCTATGCTTATGTAAATCCAATTGTGGCGGTTATCCTCGGCTGGGCCTTGGCTGGTGAACAGATGACGCTGCAAGCTGCGTTGGCGGCGCTGATCATTGTAATCTCGGTTGTTATGATTACAAAAGGTAATCAACAAAAAGGAAAAGCCTATGCTGCTCCCCAAGCAGTTGTAGGGAAAAATTCATAAAATAGCAGGCAATTGAGCGGAAAGTGACGAATCTTATATCGTTATTGGGATACAAGGAGGTAGTTGATTTGAAAGTTCTCGGTCTCGTTGCTTCACCGCGCAAGCTGGGTAATTCGGAAATACTGGTCAAAGAGATGCTGGCTTCATTGCCCGCTGAAGTTGATAAAGCAATGATTCATCTGCCCTCACTGCAAATTGAGGCTTGCAAGGCATGTTATGCCTGTCTGCCGGAAGATAAAAACTGTATGATCAGCGATGATCTCGCTTTTTTACTAGAGCGTATTAAAGAAGCGGATGCTGTTATACTTGCATCTGCCTGTTATTTTCTTGGCTCTCACACGAGTATAAAAACCATTACAGACAGGTTGATTGCGGTTATGGCCAACAGCCGGGAATTCAGTGGCAAAAAGTGTGTTACTGCTACCGTTTACGGCATACCCGGCTGGGATGGCTACGCCCGCGAAGCGGTTAATAACTTTGCCCGCTTTCTGCATTTGGATGTTGTAGGCGATATGCAGGTGCAGGCAGCCAGTCCCGGTGAAGTAGTTGAACCGGAAATACTGGCAACAGCACGTAAGCTTGCCAATCAATTGATTGATCCGGCGGCAGCTCCGGTTTCGGCAGCAGAGGCGGTTCTTGCCTGTCAAGTATGTGGCAGCAGTATGCTGCAGGTGCGGCCAAGCGGTCAGGTGCGCTGTAGTATGTGCAATGCTGGCGGTGAACTAAAAGCGGATGGTGAAGGATATACAATCGTTTTTGAAAAGACCGGACACCGGCGCTTTTCCCAGGAGGGAATGGCTGAGCATGGCCGCCTGCTGGAAGAAGTGAAGAAGAGTTATATTGCCAACCGTCAGGAATTATTCCGGCGCCGGAAACCATATGATGCGTATGACTGGTGGGTCGTACGGGAGGGGAAATAATGTATACAATTGTTTTATTTGATTTGGATGGAACGTTAACTGATCCGAAAATCGGGATTACTACTTGCGTGCAATATGCTTTGCAAAAAATGGGGATTGAAGAACCTGACTTAGATAAACTTATCCCCTTTATAGGTCCGCCGCTCACCTATTCGTTTAAAGAGTTCTATCATATGACTGATGAGCAGGCTGAGCAGGCTATTGAGTATTACCGGGAGCGCTTTTCCACAACCGGACTATATGAGAATGCTGTTTTTTCAGGTATTCCTGAGATGTTGGAAGAGCTTCGCCAGCAAGGAAAAACTTTAATTGTAGCAACTTCAAAGCCTACGATTTACTCTGTAAAAATACTGGAATACTTTAAGCTGGATTCTTACTTTCAGTCCGTTGTGGGCAGTAACCTGGATGGAACACGGGTAGAAAAGCATGAAGTAATAGAATATGTTCTGACTGAGCTCGGGGATTATGACCGCAGTCAGATTATTATGGTAGGAGATCGTATGCACGATATCCGGGGAGCCAAGCATAACGGACTTGATGTTGTCGGTGTTGCTTATGGCTATGGCAGCCGGGAAGAACTGGAACAAGCTGAGCCCAATCACATTGTCGATACTGTTGCAGAGCTGAGGGAGTATCTTGTAAAGGGGTAACTGCTGTGTATCAGAAATTGGCGGCCTTTTTTATGACAGGCACTGGCAACTCCTACCGGATTGCCGACTGGAGTTGCCGGATAGCGGGAGAAAATGCAATACCCGCCGAGTTACACCAGATCAAAAGCGGTGAACAGAGCCTTGCTATCCCGAAAGGGGCATTGGCGGTATTTACCTATCCTACTCATGGCTTCACTGCTCCCTGGCTGATGATGAAGTATGTGTGGAAGCTGCCTCAGGGAAAACAAACCCATGCTCTTGTCATGCCCAGCCGGGCCGGAGTGCGGGTAAAAGGCATCTTTATACCCGGTCTGGAGGGGACGGCAGGCTACCTGATTGCATTGCTGCTGTGGCTGCGCGGTTATACCGTCCGGGGAGTAATGGGCGTAGACATGCCCAGCAATTGGACGGCAGTGCACTGGGGGCTGAGTAAGGACAATGCAGCTGTCATAACCGGTATGGCTGAGGCGAAGGTAAAGAGGGGTGTGCAGACAGTTTTAGCTGGGAACAAGCATTTTGATGGCCTGGTACAGGTACTAATCGGCTTGATTCTAGCAAAAATATCGCTGATGTATCTAATTCTTGCACAATTGGTATTAGCTAAGCTTTTCTTTGCTTCCGACAGGTGCAATGGCTGTTCACTGTGCCGGGAGATATGCCCTAAGCAGGCTATACGCATGACTGGAGGTCAGGAAAGACGTCCGTATTGGTCTTATTCTTGTGACAGCTGCATGGCATGTATGAATTATTGTCCGCAAAAGGCAATTGAAGTCAGCCCTTTGGTGATTCTGCTTTTCACTTATCTCACTTCAATTCCTGTTGCCGTATATGCCGGCAATTGGCTGGCTAAAAGCTTTGCAATTGAGCTCGAACAACTGCCGCTGGCAGGCTTTAGCATTCAATACCTTTACATACTGCTGGCCGTTGCCGTGACTTACCGGCTGCTGCACATGGCGTTGGGTATCCGGCCCGTGCGCAAGCTAGTGGGAGCCCTTTCACACACCCGGTTTTTTCGCCGCTATCAGGCTGCCGGAGTCACGCTCAGGCAAATCCATAGGTGATAAGATAATAGCAACTAGTAGGCTGATCTTTCCGGCAGGAAGGTCGGCTTTTTTTGTATCAGTATGAGAACAGGAATCTCATACTGATACGCATTTTGTGATGAGTTTCATCTGACAACCTAAATTAATCAGGCCATCCAGGCCTGAGACAGCAGTTTTTAAGCTAATGTAAAAAAATGGGATATTAATAGAAGGAATAATCTGATAATGGCATGAATATTGCAATATTAGTAGTAGCTTTACTTCGGTCTATTCTGAATGTTAGGAGGGAAAGGGGAAAGGAACTTTACGGACGGTAGAAGACATAAGGGGGATGAAAAATGAAAACCAATGTGCAGTTGAATGGGGCAAGTAATGAAAGTATGCTGGAAAAGCTCTTTAAACTGAAGCAAAAAGGTACTGATGTTAAGACAGAGGTATTGGCAGGGATAACCACTTTTGTAGCGCTGGCGTATATTATTTTTGTTAATCCCAATATTCTTGCTGATGCGGGAATTCCCAAAGAGGCAGCTATTGCCGCAACTATTTATTCTACAGCCTGTGCGACCTTGCTGATGGGGTTATGGGCTAATTTCCCTGTGGCCGTTGCGCCCGGTATGGGGCTTAATGCTTTTTTTGCTTATTATGTTGTAGGAGTACTTCATTTGCCGTGGCAAGTTGCGCTGGGAGCCGTTTTCTTTTCGGGAGTGCTCTTTCTCATTTTGACACTAGGCGGCATACGACAGGCTATTATTAAAGCGGTACCTATGAATCTCAAATACTCTATCGGAATTGGCATAGGACTTTTTATTGCATTTATCGGTTTGAAAAACGCGGGCATTATTGTTGCCGACAAAGCAACCTTTGTTACCGTTGGCAAATTGACAGCCATTGAACCGTTATTGGCCTGCATCGGTCTGGTTATTACTGCCGTCATGATTGCAAGAAAAGTGAAAGGCGCAATTTTAATTGGTATTTTGACAACTACCTTATTAGGTATGGTTTTTGGTGCTGTTCCTGTACCGAAAGGCATCAATGATATTATGAGTTTCCAATTGCCCAGTCTGGCGCCTACTTTTATGCAGCTTGATATTGCTGGCGCCTTGGCATATGGCATTTTCTCCATTATTTTTACTTTTACAATAGTCGAGCTCTTTGACAATATGGGAACCTTAATTGGCTTGACAAGCAAAGCAAAATTGATGGATGATAAAGGGAACATAGAGAATCTCGATAAAGCGTTAACTACTGACGCGGTAGGAACCTTAATCAGTGCCGCAGTAGGTACTTCGACAGTTACCTCTTATGTGGAAAGTGCAGCAGGTATTGCCGAAGGCGGGAAAACAGGACTGACTGCGGTTACTGTTGCTGCACTCTTTTTGGTTGCTTTGGTGTTCAGTCCGCTTATCGGTCTGGTGCCGGGCTTTGCTACCGCACCTGCATTAGTGCTGGTAGGAGCGCTAATGATTAGTGCAATCCGTCATGTTGAGTTTGAAGATATTACGGATGGTCTGCCTGCTTTTATGACTATCATTATGATGCCCCTTACTTTTAGCATCGCCAATGGCTTTGCTTTTGGTTTTATTAGTTATACATTCTTAAAAACTTTAGCTGGACGCACCAAAGAAGTGAGCCTGTTTATGTGGCTTATTTCAGCAGCATTCCTGATTAACTTCTATATGCGACTTCATTAAACAAATAAACAAGGGGGACTCATGAGCAAAAAGCCGATTGAAACGTTGATTGCAGTGGCAGCGGGACGGCAGGCCGCAGACCTTGTTCTGAAAAACGGCCAGGTCTTTAATGTCTTTACCGGACAGTTTGCCAGCGGAGATGTTGCTATAGTGGGAGGCTATGTAGCAGGAGTAGGCAGTTATACGGGACTGAAGGAAATAGACTGCACGGGATTAATTCTGACGCCTGGTTTTATTGATGGACACGTGCATGTGGAAAGCGCTATGGTCAGCCCTGCCGAGTTTGTCCGGGCCACTTTGCCCCAGGGAACAACTAGTGTTGTGGCTGACCCCCATGAAATAGCCAATGTCGCCGGTAAACGAGGCCTGCAGTATATGCTGAATGCTTGCGCGGACCTTCCTATGAATATCTATTTTATGCTGCCTTCCTGCGTTCCGGCCACGCTGCTCGAAACCTCCGGTGCTGCATTGGCTGCTGCCGACTTGGCCGAGTGGCTTGATCACCCTCTTGTATTAGGTCTGGGCGAATTAATGGATTATCCGGGAGTAGTCGAGTGCCATGAAGCAGTTATGGCAAAGCTGAAAGCAGCGGAGCATAAGCTGGTGGATGGACATGGTGCGGGCTTAACTGGAAAAAATCTCACAGCCTATGCGGCGGCGGGTATTCATTCTGATCATGAGTGTACTACGCCCCAGGAGGCAATAGAGAGATTATCACAAGGCCTGTATGTCATGCTGCGGGAAGGAACCGCAGCCCATAATCTGCTTGACTTATTGCCTGCTCTTAATGCTACGACCGCCCGGCGCTGCCTTTTTGTTACGGATGATCGCCATCCGGGAGATTTGATCCGGCTTGGCCATATTAATCACATGGCAAAGACAGCTATCCAAGCGGGACTGGAAGTGGCTACTGCTATTCAAATGGCAACCTTGAATGCAGCCGAATGTTTCCGGCTTTATGAGCTGGGCGCTATTGCCCCGGGCTATCGCGCGGATATTCTCGCCTTTCCGGATCTTAAGAACTGGCAGCCTTCGCTGGTATTTAAAGACGGCTGCCTGGCAGCCCGTGATGGTCAGGCGTCATTTAGCCCGCCTCCTGCTGCAGCACAAGCTGTTTATAGCACAGTCAGGGTGGCAGATATTGCTGCAGATGCCTTACGGATCGCTGCCAGTTCTTCTCATGCCCGGGTTATTGAACTAATCCCCCAACAGATTGTAACAAAAGAACAGCGTATGGTTGTACGGGTGCAAGACGGACAGTTCCTGCCAGACCCAGAGCAGGATATTATTAAACTGGCTGTCTTTGAGCGGCATCATCAGTCCGGACGGATTGGTTTGGGCCTGCTGCGCGGTCTGGGGCTGAGAGCAGGTGCGATTGCTTCCTCGGTTGCCCATGACGCGCACAATCTGATTGCCGCCGGTACCTGTGATGCGGATATTTTGGCGGCAGTAGAAGAAATCAGGCGAATGCAAGGGGGCCTGGCAATTGCGGTGGAGGGTAAGATTATTGGATCGCTTGCGCTGCCAATTGCAGGTCTAATGTCTGATCAACCTATCGAAAGAGTTCATCAAGAACTGGAAATGTTACTGGACCAAGCTCGTGAGCTGGGAGTAAGACCGGAATTTGATCCATTTTTGACACTGGCATTTCTCAGCCTGCCGGTCATTCCTGATTTAAAATTGACCGACTATGGCCTGGTAGATGTCAATACAAGGACCATTGTGCCCGTATCGTGCTGAATTCAAGAAAAAAAGAGTACTGTTCTTTACAGAACAGTACTCTTTTTCTTGTGAACAGGACTGCTAAGCGTACCTGGATAACACTTGAAACTGATAACCAAATTCTTCAATTTCTTCGCGGGAGAGAATAACACCTTCAGGCGGGCGGCTGTTTAGCTTAAAAATAAGGGCTTGCTGGCCTGCTTCCTGATGAAAATCAATTCTATTTAATGCGACCTCTGTTCCCAGAAGATCAGTCAGTACTTCTGCCGTAGCCTGATGCCCCACTGCCGAAATAATTGCCGGAGCAGAGTGGATGAGATCTTTCGCTTCATCTAATTTGATGGTGCGGCAGGAATATTCTCCTTCTGCTGTAATGATGGCGCCGTTCAAGATAGCAATCGGTTTCCTGTTTTCCATTTTTCTTCTCCTTATCGTAAGTAATGATAATAGTTAAACTTAGCCGTTTTTATTTATTATAACATGAATTTATCCTTAGATTATTCTTTACAGCTTAGCCTGTAATTTTTTTGATCACCAAAGGCTTTTACTTCACATAGAATATCATAGGTACCTTACCAATAGTAACATAAGGAGGCGTTGTTTATGGCTGATGATGCACGTGGATGTTTTGGCGGCGGAAGTTGGTTCATCATCATTATCATTATTATTCTGCTGTTCTTCTTTATCGGCGATTGGGATGTTTGATTAGTTAGCGCTTTTGGTCCTCGCTCCGGCGGGGACTTTTTGTTTGTTGTCAATTTGAAACTGCTGGCTTGTTATGGTACGATAATTACAATATTACAATCAGCAGGAGGGCTGTATATGAAGCAGAAAATACGGATTGGAATTGTTGGGTACGGTAACTTGGGAAAAGGAGCGGAAATTGCTGTAAGCCAAACCCCGGATATGGAGCTGGTGGCAGTTTTCTCGCGCCGTAAGCTTAGTAAAACACAAAGCGGAGTTCCTGCAATTTTACTGGATGAAGCGGAAAAATACAGCGATAAGATCGATGTTATGCTGCTCTGCGGCGGTTCGGCTACCGATCTTATTGAGCAAGGCCCCCGTTTTTCAGCCTTATTTAATACGGTAGATAGCTTTGACACACATGCCAAAATTCCTGAGTATTTCACAACTATGGATACTGCAGCCAAAGGAGCAGGTAAAGTAGCTACAATCTCAATTGGCTGGGATCCGGGACTTTTCTCACTGAACCGATTACTTGGCAATGCTGTTTTACCTCAGGGGAAAGACTATACTTTCTGGGGAAAAGGAGTTAGTCAGGGACATTCCGATGCCATTCGCCGTATTCCCGGAGTAAAAGATGCCAAACAGTATACCGCTCCTAAGCAGGAAATCATTGAGGATGTCCGGTCAGGAAAGGACACAGTCAATTCGGCAAAAGAAACACATAGCCGCGACTGTTATGTTGTGGCTGAACCGGGGGCAGATCTTGCCTTCATTGAAAAGACAATTAAAACTATGCCTCATTATTTTGTTGGTTACGAGACTACCGTAACCTTTTTATCTGAGGCCGAATTTCAGTCCAGCCACGCTGGAATCCCGCATGGAGGAATTGTTTTCCGCACCGGGCAAACCAGTCCCGGAGTTGGACATGTAGTAGAATTTGCACTCACATTGGACAGCAATCCGGAATTTACTGCCAGTGTGCTGACGGCTTATGCCCGGGCTGCTTACCGCTTAAGCCGGCAGGGTGCGGTGGGGGCGCATACTATTTTTGATATACCGCTAGGCTTTCTGTCACCCCAATCACCTGAGGAGCTTCGTAAGAATCTCCTGTAGTTACAGGGAAAACAAATCCTTTGGCTGCAGTTCATCAAACTGCAGCCAAAGGATTTGTGTCATTAATCATTGCCGAGCATAGTCATGTAAAGCTCTTACTGTCTGCCAGTAAGGGCTTTGTTCTATTTTCACTGTTTTTTATTTTATATCCATATTATTCTAAAAAAAATCTAAAAATAGGCAGTTATACTTACCGTAGCAGGTAAAACAACGAATCGGTGTCGATTGATCACCGGCATCGTCGTTCGCTTACATAAATAGGTTGCGCTAAAGGGAAGATAACTGGTCTTCTTGTACAACCAGTTGACTAATCAGTCAGCTGGTTGTACATCCATAAAATTACGCATTCTTAAGGGGTGAATGGCTATGAATAAAATAATGAAAAAAGTCACGGTTTTTTCCATGATTGGTCTGATGCAAGTCGGCTTAGGCGTTTCTGTGATTGAGGCCTCCCCATTTCAGCCCGGCTCGCAACGGTTTGAGCAGCAGCAGCGGGACGACAGGCATCGGCAAGAACAGGAACGGAACCATAGAATAAAAGCAGAAAACGAACGACATGAGCGAGAAATGAAACGCCGCCCTCACGAATCAAAAAAAGATTGGCATCAGCGTCAAAAGCAGGAAAAAGAGCGCCATCAAAAGGCGATACGGGATATAGCGGCACTATTGATCAGCCGGTCCCACTAAATAGAAATATCATAATGTAGGAGGAAAAATCATGAAAAAGTGTTTACTGGTTGTTGCTGCATCTTTAGCTCTATCCGGTGTTGCGATGGCCGCACCTGTGACCAATATTGAGAAAGGCGAAACTAATGCAGGCTATATATACTGGAATCCGAACGTAGAATATAATTCGCTTGACCTGGGAAGTGCCAATGCAAACGGCTTCTTCGTTGAGACGGCTCTTTCAGATAAAGTGATCGTAGGGGTAGAGACGATTAAAGGGAAGAAATCGGCGACTGACAGCGGGATAACATCGAGCATGGATGCGAGATTTACCGATGTGACGCTGCAATATAAGCTGTCTGATCAGGTGAGACTGATTGCCGGAAACCGCAATTATGACTCTAACTCGTCTGTTACCTACCTTGGCTCTGATAACATATCAACGAACAAGTTTATTACCGGTCTTAGCGCCTCAACTGTACTCGGTGAAAAAATGACGGGTTATGCGAGTGTACTAACCAATTCAATCGGAACGGACTGGCAGGTTGGTGTTAACCGGAATATGACTGAAAACGTAGATTTCAATGTGAACTACCGATACTATGATGGAGATACGGCAACGCTGAAAGGCATTGGTGCCGGACTGGTATGTAAGTTCTAATGTAAAAGCTGGGCCTAAAGCAATTTTTAGGTCCAGCTTTTTTTATTTCAAATAAAGAAGCTACTATTGACTCATGGAAAAGCTACAAAAGTCCTATTAAAAAAGGCTAAATTTATTTCGAATAATTAGTGTGGGACTGGTTCTCAGTCGCAGAGATAAACATATAAGGAGGTAGTATATGGATGCTCGCATTGTCAACCCCTTTATTGCGGCGTTGTCAAACATACTACCACAATTGGGATTTAAAAATGTGGTTAGGGGAAAAGTCCTAATGAAAAACCAGTTTATTGACTGCCTGGGTGTTGCAGTGAATGTAGGACTAACTAATCAGGTTTCCGGCAATGTAGTTTTTAATATGACTGAAAATTCGGCGAAGGGTTTATCGTCAGTTATTATGATGGGGACGCCCGTATCGCAGTTAGATGATATTGCGCAAAGTGCAATCTGTGAGATGGTGAATATGGTTACCTCAAATGCAGCAAATGCACTTAGCCAGGAAGGTGTCGCCATTAGATGTGAACCTCCCAGGTTGTCGCAATCCACGGCTAAGGTTAAAGTTTGCAATAATAATTTTATCGGCATTGAAATGGCAGTCGATGAGCTGCCTTTTGAAATAGTAATTGGCATGAATTAGCCAGGCGGTGTTTTCATGAATAGAACAGTTTTATCAACGAGACAGGACAACCGGTATCCAATCACCGCAGCGGATGAAAAGACGCAAGATGGCCGGTATCAGATTACGGTAACGGATGCTGGTGTGTTTCTTAGTGTTTGGCCGCCGGTTAACAGTGGATTACCGGTAGCAACGGCTGCAGTTATTCAAGATATGACTAAACGGCAGCTTTTGAATTTTGATAGTGATTTTGTAGCTAAAGTAATTAAGGAGGCTCTCGGAGTCCCGGTACTGCTTGTCAATTCTCTGCCATCCCAGGATGGGCGGTATCAAATTACGGCAACCGATTCCGCTGTTTTTCTCAGTGTCTGGCCGCAGGTGAATGGTGGTTTACCTGTGACTAGAGCGGCAATCATCCAGGACTTGACCAGTCGGAATCTACTGGATTTCGATAAAGACTTCCTGTCTATTGTAATTAAAGAGGCTGCTGGGACTCCGGTGCAAATTATTAACTCTTTGCCGTCTGAGGATGGCCGGTATCAGATCACGGCAACAGATTTAGGAGTATTTCTCAGTGTTTGGCTGCCGGTTAATGCTGGATCACCAGTGTCTAAAACTGCAATTATGAAAGATTTAGCTGAGCAAAATTTCCAGGATTTTGACAGTGATTTCCTATCCAGGATCATTAGAGAGGCGACTGGCACACCGGTACTGATTATGAATTCGGTACCGGCAATTCAGTTGACCCCTCATATTCGTGTAAAGGTAGGACTAAATCGTCTGGAGGCAAGAGTTACTATAGTTGTTCCTCCTGATTCTCCCAGTGTTACGAAGGATCAAATTCTGGATAAGCTTGAAGCTGCGGGGGTTGTCTTCGGCATTGACGAAGGGGCTCTTGAAGCACTGACAGAGACCCGTAATGCAGCAAATATTGTCATTGCCCGTGGTATTCCAGCGCGTGAGGGAGACAGTGCTTATCTCAAATTCTATGTTGATCCTGACCTGCAAGGCCGCCCGGAGGAACTGGAGGATGGACGGGTTGATTTTAAAGAAATCAACTGTTTTCTCTGTGTAGAAGAAGGGCAGCTGCTAGTAGAAAAAATTCCTGCTACGGCAGGGACGGAGGGCATAGACGTATATGGTAAGCCTCTCCCGGCGAAGCGGGGAAAAGATAAGCCCATGCCAATTGGCAAAAATGTGATTGTTGTTGATGATTGGCGGCTTTATGCCGCTATTAACGGTCACCTGCACATCTTTCTTGATAAAAGGATCAATGTACTGCCGGTCATCGTAATTGATGGCGATGTTGACTACAATACTGGTAATATTGAGTTTAAAGGCAGTGTACTGGTACGGGGGTGCATTCAGCCGGGATTTAGTATAAAGGCAGGTGGAAACGTCGAGGTCTGTGACAGCATTTGCGGCGGTACGGTAGAAGCAGCCAGTATTGTTGTCCACAAAGGCATCCAGGGAATGAATCGCGGTGTTATCAAGGCTCGCGAACGTATCGTAGCCAATTTTATCGAAAATGCTGCTGTATACGCAGATGAAGAGATTGTTGTCAGCGATGCCGTAATGAACAGCACGCTATCCGCCGGCAGCAGGGTTATTGTCGAAGGCAAGCGGGGACTCATCCGGGGCGGAAGGATATCAGCCGGAGAAGTCATCCTGGCTGCCACTGTCGGTAACAAATCCGGTATTGTTACTGAGCTGGAAGTGGCCGTAAACCCGTTCCTGAAAGAAGAATTGCTGAACTTGCGCGAAAAAATACGCAAAGATCAGCTGCTTTATGAAGAATTAAAATTGTCGCTGGCATATCTTTGCAGCCTCGACAGCCAGCAGCTTTCTGGTGCGAAACAGGAAATGCATAAAAAAACGGAGGCACAATTCAAGGCTGTAATAGAAAGTATGGAAGGAATGCGTCAGCGCATTGCCAATATTGAAATGATTCTTTGCTCCTTAAAGCCTGGCAGGATACGCGCTTCCGGTACTATTTATCCAGGCACAAAAATGGCGATTGGTTCAGCAGTAAAGACTCTTAAGGATACCTTGCAATTTGTTTCGCTGTATGTCCAGGCAGGCGAAATTACGTTTGGTTCGCTGCGGTAGAGGTTATGAATTGGTAATTACATATTCAGAATCTCAATATCATCCTTGGCTTATTAAGAGCAGATTGCGAATTAGCAGTCTGCTCTTTTTAGACTCACGGGGACGGTTCTCTTGAGTCTAATAATATTAAATGCTAAAATATACCTGAGGTGATAGTTATGGCAAGACAAGCGCGGGAAAAAAGCGAAAGTGGAATTTATCATATACTATTACGCGGTATTAATAGGCAGATAATATTTGAGGATAGCGAAGATAAATTAAAATTTTTAGAATGCTTGAGTCACTACAAAACTGTATGTGGTTATGAGTTCTATGGATATTGTCTTATGGATAACCACGTCCATTTACTAATCCGGGAAAGTAAAGAAGATATTGGGGTTATCATGAAAAGAATAGAAGTGCGTTATGTAGCCTGGTATAATCGCAAATATAATCGATGCGGACACTTGTTTCAAGATCGATTTCAAAGTGAGCCTGTTGAAGATGAGGCTTATCTGCTAGTGGTCTTACGGTATATACATCAGAATCCAGTAAAGGCTGGTATAGTGAATGATATAGCCGATTATTGGAGCAGTAGTTATTGTGAATATAACAATACGAGTCGACTGATCGACTCTGAATATATATTAGGGATGCTTTCGAATAATAAAGAGAAAGCACGTAAAAGATATATTGAGTTTATGAATGACACCGCAGAAAATGATAAATGTCTCGAGTATGAAGAACAAATAACATTAAGAGATGAAGAGGTAAAAGCGCTTATCAAAAAATCGGCTAACGTGAAAACAGCAGTAGAAATACAGACAATGCAGAGATCACAAAGAGATGCACTACTAAGAGAAATCAAAACAATCCAAGGAATATCAACACGGCAAATAGCAAGATTAACTGGAATAAGTCAAAGTGTAGTTGCCAGGGCATAAGTAGAAAAACAATGTGACTCAACAGAACCGTCCCCGCGAGTCTGCGGCAAAACATTAGCTTGTCTAGAAAAAGATAATCATGATAATATAATAGTAAATATTAAAAAGATTGTTTTATCGAATACTATTACAGGCCGGCAGAGTTATCATTAAATAGCAGGGAGGCAGACAAATGGTTTTCTATCAATGTGAACACTGTGGGAATATAGCTGGCTTAATTACCGATAATGGTGGCAAGCTCACTTGTTGTGACAAGCAAATGGCTATACTGGAGGCCAATGTAACAGAAGCGTCAGAAGAGAAGCATATCCCGGTTGCCGTTAAAGAAGACAATACTCTGCAGGTTTCTGTAGGTGCTTCACCACATAAAATGCTTCCAGAGCATTATACTTACTGGGTTGCCGTAGCAACGGACAATCGGGATGAATTTGTTTACTTAAAACCCGGCATGGAGCCGGTGGCCACATTCCCTTATACGGGCAAAGGCACTGTATATGCATACTGTAATATCCATGGTCTCTGGAAATCAGAAGTGTAAATCTACGGAATAGTTTTTTCGAATTGACATAAAAGGCGGACCTAAATGTATTAGGTCCGCCTTTTATATGTCAATGCTGAATATCGGCAATCATTCGGGGAATCGTCTGCTTCCAATACTCGCTGTTGCCGTCATCATAGATTACAACGAACAATCTCAGCCGTTTGTCTGCGCCGTTGAGGATATAGCAGTCTGTCCGCAGAACGCGCATGTCATTATATACTTTTGTATATTTGATCACAAGTGGTTCATTGGCAAAGGCCGCTTTGTTTAGCGGGCTATTCTCCAATAACCTGGCATTAGGCGCATTCTGCAGTTTAGCAGCAGCTTCGCTAAGTACGGAATCCAATGTTTCGCTGTTTTCCTCGAGGTCACTCCGGTTTACGTCAGGTACTGCGGAGGTGAAAAATAGCTTAGCCGTCCGCCAAATACCGTTGTCATTAACAAGCAGGTTATAACCTGTTTCTTTTTCGGAGGTCTTCACTAGCTCGATGCCTGCCGGAATAGTCAGGATACCGAGGCCGGGAATTATTTTTTGCGTTTGTTTGGCAAAAGTGAGGGAAGAAAGTGAGAGGAGCAGTAAAAAAACGATGAGCGAACATAAACTGATTTTCTTTACCATGAATTACTTCTCCCCTTAGCCGTTGCCACTGACCATATCGAAGATGTGGTTGAAAGGACCAAGCACAGGCTGGGACCTTCTTTCTTTGGTAGTAGTAGTACGGGTATATTCTTGTTGTAGTCTCTTGTTATTTTTTTTCGCGTATGCTGTTACGGCAGTATACCACTTTTCGGTAAGTGTTTCCGGGAGCACTGTAGTCCACAGAGCAGGATTATATTTGTTAGACATATTCTGAAGCATACGACTGGAAGCATCAAAATCAATTCGATTGATTGTCATCACTTCCCGGGTATTGGTTTTTACTAAATAGTTATACAGCGTATAGGTTTGATCAGAAGGGTCAATCGGTGTCTTAACCCATACATTTAGCAATATTTCGTCCCGGTAAGGATCTTTTTCATATTTTAAGGTTTGTGTGTCAAACTGGCTGATCATGGCATTATCGTAGATTATATCCTGAAATCTGACGGGTGGTGTAGTTGCTTTTGCATCTGCTGCGGATGCAGTGTAAAGAAGTAGGAACATTGTAAATAAAATAACTGCAGACTTTGATAAATTCATAAAATCACCATCCTTTTTAAATTGAAGCTGTGACCGGAGCTGGTTATAGTAAAGTATAGCATATTCTCCCATCTATATAATCGTATATCCTGCAGCAATAAATAAGAGCAAAATAAAAATATATGGGGCTGCTTCAGTTATTAACTGAGGCAGCCCCCTGTTTCTTACGGAAGTTTATCCATGTTCTCCCACAAGCGTGCAGCAGCTTTGCGGGCTTTTTCGTAAATAGGTTTAACATCAAAGGGGAATTGACCATTTTCCAGAACGATCTGGCCGTTAATGATGACAGACTGTACGTCCCGGCTATCGAGGCCAAAAGCGATATGGCCGCCAATATTACCCGGCAGTAACGGAGTAGGAGCATCATAGGCAAGTACGGTCAAATCTGCTTTGTAGCCTGCTGCGATTTTACCGAATTGGGCGCCGAAGCTGCGTGACAGAAGATCGTTGCCGTTATACAGGAACTTGAGGAAGCTGTCGGGCCATAAAGGACCGCCTTCGTCTTTGTGCTTAAAGTAGGCAAATTTAAACTCTTCCAGCATATCGCTGCCCATGCCGTCAGTCCCTAAAGCAAAGTTGGTATATTGAGGAATTTTGTGATTGTAGCCGACGTTGTTATTCATGTTAGAACGGGCATTGTGCACCAGGTAGGCATTATGCTGGTTGATCATGGTAATATCCTGGTCAGACAGATACAGTCCGTGAGCAAATAGGGCCTTATCCGTTAAGAGGCCAAAGCCTGCCAGTCTTTCCATAATGTCTTTGCCGTAGATGTGGTGAGAATAAGAAACGTCATAGCGGTCTTCGGCAACATGGATGTGGGCACCGCGTCCGGTCAGCCGCACTGCCTCACCCATCAGACGGAGCGCATCATCCGGAAGGGTCACCGGTGCATGGCCGCCAATCATCGCCTCTACTAAGTAAGCGCTGCCGCCTGCTGCTTTGTCTTTATCACAAAGCTGAGCGAACTCAATATTCTCCCGTACGCAGGCTTCCACTTCGGCCAACCCGCCGTTACGGTCAGTTGTTTCGTAGCAGGTAATACCCCGGAGTCCTGTTTCTGTAAAGGCTTGCTTCAATACCTTTAAGGAGCCTTCAATAAAGGCAGGCGATGCATGATGATCGATGACTGCCGTAGTACCGCACTTGATGGCCTCTAAGGAGCAGACCATCCCGCTGTAATAGAGTATTTCTTCATCGATGGCCCGGTCCAGTCGCCACCAGAGGTTGCTGAGCACAGAAACAAAGTCGGGAGAGGGCTTAATATTGGCCATAATACCCCGGGCTAAGCCGGAGTAGAAATGGTTGTGGCTGCAGACAATGCCGGGCATAACTACAGCACCGCCCACATCGAGCACACGGTCGGCAGTATAGCTGGCGGCCACTCCTGTGCCGGCTGCAATAATTTCCGTTCCGTCAATTACGATATCCCAGCCGCTATGAATGGCAGGGGGCTGAAATTCAACAACCGTTGCATTTTTTAAAATCAGCATAGATTGATTCCTCCTATTCATCAACAGGGCCAAAAAGGGCTGGCCGCTTACTGTATAGCTCATTAAAAATTTCTACCATTTTGCTCAAGTCTTTATTTCCAGCAATGGGCAGGCGTCCCTGGGTCAGTTCGATCGTATACAGCCCATCTGCGAGGCGGATGGATACAGTGTTTTCTTCTACCAGAAAACCGGGGTTACGGCTATTTTCAAAATCCTTTCGCAGGCTGAAGAGCGTAACTTTGTCGGTATAGGGCTTGCCATTCCAGGGACAGAAGGTCGCGCAGTTGCCGCATTCGTTGCAATAAGCGTCAAGATGGACAATCTGGTAGAAATTAGCATATGCATCTGAAGTCATAGGAATAGCCAGATTAGCCCTATTGGGGCACACTTCGACGCACTTATTGCAGACATAGCTGCATTCAAGGCAGCGGCTGGACTCCCGTTTGCCGACACTTGCTTCGGCGGGACGTTCTCCTTCAATTTTAACATCCGATTGCCAGGTAAGGCCAATCTTTTTATTGGCGATTTCCTCCACCTGTTGGGTGGTTGCTTTACTGCAATGCGAAGAGGCTGGCTGCCAGGAGGTGTCGAGGCTTTGGCAAATGGAGTCGGCGGCCTTACGGGCGTCGGCAATTGCTTTAACGATGGAGGCAGGACCAGTTAAGGCATCGCCAACTACGTATACACCGGACTGCGCAGCTTCGGTAACACCGATTTGCCTTAACAAAGCAGTGTTAATATCTTCGCCGATGGCAGTTATAACGGTATCTATCGGGAGCATACGCAATTCATCAGTTGGTTCCGGCCTGCGGCGGCCTGAAGCGTCGGCTTCACCAAGCTTCATCACCCGGCAGACCAGTTTTCCGTCAGCATTGAACTGCTCCGGATTTAAGAGAAAGTGAAACTGGACTTGATCAGCCAATGCCAGCTCGTATTCTTCCTGGTAAGCAGGCATTTCTTTCTGAGTACGGCGGTAGATAACGGTACACGTTTCTACGCCCGGTACTCTGAGCGCGCTGCGGGCGGCATCCATTGCCGTATTTCCTGCACCGATAACAGCGATGTGTTTGCCTAATTGGAGAGATTTAGGCTGATGATTGAAACGGTCTAAAAATTCGAGAGCGGAGAGAACAGGCCGGTGAACGCCCTCACGCTGTAAAGGAAAGGGCTTTTCTGCTCCGGCACCGACTGCAACGATAATATGTTGATAGCCGTCTGCTTGCAGTTTGTCGATTGTCAGGGAGGGATCGCAATGAAAGATAAAATGCACCCCGTGGTCTTGAATGAAGCTGACATCGCTGGCCACGGCATCACTGCTCATGCGGAACTGGGGAATAATGTGACGTGGTGTGCCGCCAGCCGATTCGCGCTGTTCAAAGACGGTAACATCAAAGCCTTCTTTGGCAAGGAAATAGGCTGAGGCCAGCCCTCCCGGACCTGCGCCCAGTATGGCTGCTTTTATTCCTCGTGGTTTTGTGGTCAATTTCCACTGCCGGCGATATTCCTCATAGCCTTTCACAACAGCAATGCGTTTGGCTTCCCGGATGAGTACGGCTCCTTCATAATCCAGGCGCGTACAGTTATATTGGCAGGCATGATCGCAAATGTGGCCGGTAATAGAGGGGAGAGCATTTTTTTCATAAATTAGCGCCAGTGCTTCGGCGTAGCGTTCTTCGCCAACTAAGCGGATATATTCAGGAATATCCTGGCTGATCGGACAGGCGGTTCTACAGGGGGCTACGGCACAATCATAGAGAGGCAGTTTGCCGTCTATAGCAACCTTTTTACTGCCCCGGTAATATTTCTGGGCATAATCCGCTTTTAGTGCTTTTTCAGCCAGGTCAGCTACTTTGTCTACATGAATGCTCGTTTGTTCCCAGCCGTCCATTTGCTCCAGTTTGGCGGCGATTGCCGACATCCGGTTGTAGCCGCCCGGTTTTAAGAGGTCTGTGGCAAGTGTAATAGGACGTATACCGGTGGCAAAGAGATCCGCTACGTTATGTTCGCTGATGCCTGCTGAGAAGGATATCGGTAAATTACCGTTAAACTCTTGGCAGATTTTAGTGGACAATTGTATGGAAAGTGGGAAAAGGGAACGGCCGGACATATACATTTCGCCGCCTGGCAGCTTGTTTTTGAAATTAACGGACCCAAGGGTGTTGGTCAATTTAACGCCAAAGAATCTCCCTTGATCGGCAGCCAGTTTTTGCAGGCGCGTAAGCATTGGAATGGCGGCGCTGTATTTGAGATCGTGGTCGAAGGATTCTTCAGAAAGTGTAATATAATCAAAGCCTAATTGATCAAGAGTAGTGCGGACAACCGGGAAGGATAACAGAGTAGGGTTAAGCTTGACATAAGTCTCCAGTTTTTTCTCTGCTAGCATATAGGCACAAATTTTTTCGATCTCTGCTGGAGGGCAGCCGTGCATGGTTGACAGGGTTACCGATTTGCAAATATGAGGATCAATTTGCTCAGGCAGCTGCCGTAAATGGGGCAGACGATTTATGAGACCTGAGTTTTTCAGGAATATTCCGTCTTTAAGCAATAGAGATAATTCGTCGAGACAATTATTGAAGAAGGAATGCGTTGATGCATCCATCAACCCGTTGATATAGGCATCCATGCGAGGGGTCTGGATACCGGCCAGGTTGTAGCCGACGCTCATGTTAAAGAGAAAAGACCGTGTAGAGCCAGTGCGCAGTTCAAAAACTTCTTCAATTAAATGCAGCAGTATCCAGGCTTTTATGTATTCCTCATAGGCTTTTTCAACGGTGTATTCACTGGACCATTCGGTATTAAAGCCTTCATCTTCAGCATCAATACAGGGTTTGTCGACAGGGGGCTCCTTTTCCTGAACGGTTTTCAGTTCAATGAACCGGCTTCCTGCCAAATAGGAAGTAACAATATTCTGAGCCAGCTGGGTATGGGGGCCGGCAGCGGGACCAAGCGGCGTTTCGCACCACTCACCGAACAGTGAAACCCGTTTATTTCCCTGCTTGCGAAAAAAATTGGTTTGAGGCAAAGAAAAAATTGACCGGTCGGCAGCATATTCCTCAAAAATGCGAGCAACTAATTCCCGAAACGGGACTGGTCTCATATGATCTCCCATGTTTTGCTCTCCTCCCTGACTGTTAATGTCACTATAAAATTATGCAAGAATTATACCAAAAATTCGGGTTTAGCAAGATGTTGGCGCGATACTTGCATTTTAACCAGTCAATAACCATTAACAAGGGGGAATCCAAATATGAACCACACTATTTCCTGGAAAATGAACACGATGCAAAAATGCAAATCAGGAACAGCAACTCAGTTTTTGAGTTGTGAAGAAATTAATAAAGCAAAGCAATTTCATCAAAGCTTTCCTGTTTATCAGCCTACGCCGCTGCGCAGTCTGGCTTGTTTAGCTCAGAAGCTGGGGGTTGCCGGTGTGTATGTAAAGGATGAGTCTTACCGGTTCGGATTAAATGCTTTCAAGGTTTTGGGCGGCTCTTATGCCATTGCACGCTATCTGGCACAGCGGCTGGGGGCGGATATCTCCGAGCTTGGGTACAGTACCCTCATCTCGCCTCAAGTAAAAAAACAGCTTGGTGACATTACCTTTGCTACTACTACTGATGGCAACCATGGCCGCGGTGTAGCTTGGACCGCGAGGCAGCTGCATCAAAAGGCTATCGTGTATATGCCTAAAGGATCGTCTGTTCAACGGCTGGAGAATATTCAGGCCGAAGGGGCTGAGGCCTGCATTACCGATTTTAACTATGATGATGCGGTGCGAATGACCGATGAAAAGGCCAAAAAGCACGGCTGGGTAGTCGTACAGGATACGGTCTGGGAGGGCTATGAACAGATTCCGACCTGGATTATGCAGGGCTACGGGACAATGGCTGCCGAGGCGGTGGAACAGCTGCAGGCAATGGGTGTAGAGCGTCCCAGCCATGTGCTGCTGCAGGCCGGTGTGGGATCGCTGGCCGGAGCGGTACAGGGATATTTAAAAGAGGTATATGGGGAGAAAAGCCCGGCAGTGGCTATCGTAGAGTCTGATCAGGCTGCTTGCCTGTATAAATCGGCTCTGGCTGAAGACGGAAAACCTCAAAATGTTGGCGGACATATGGATACGATTATGGCCGGTCTGGCTTGCGGTGAGCCCAATCAAATCGCCTGGGATGTATTGCGCGATTACAGCAAGCTGTTCTTTGCCTGCCCCGACTGGGTTGCGGCCAGAGGGATGCGGATTCTCGGCAATCCGTCAGGCTCGGACAGCCGGATTATTTCCGGTGAATCAGGTGCTGTTACCATGGGCCTTTTGAGCGTGTTGCTGGCAGACGGACGCTGGGAAGAGGCGAAAGCAGCTTTTGGGCTAACTGCAGATTCCACTATTTTGCTCTTCAGTACAGAGGGGGATACTGATCCGGGGAAATATCAATCAATTGTGTGGGATGGTGAATACTCCTCCTATGAGCATCTATAAGGCAGTCTAACGAATTGATAAGGTCTCCTAACAGATAGAAGCAGGAAAAGATCAGCTCCCAGCGAAGTAGTAAATAGAACTAAACGGGTCCTAGAGGTGATCTGATGTATTCCCTCCGCGAAATTCAGGAGACTGTTCAACAGACTGCTGAGGCCATTGCCGAAGCCTTGCAAATTGAGGTGGAAATAGCCGATGAGAACTTGATCCGCGTCGCCGGAACGGGTCGTTATAAAGAAGGCTGTAGTCAAAAGCTAGAAGGCTTTGTATATTCTCATGTAGTAGAAACAGGTCAGCCGGTAGTGATTGATCAGCCTGGACAGCATCCGCTTTGCCGCCCCTGTTCCTTGTGGGGGAAGTGCTCGGAAACGGCCGAGGTGGTCGTTCCGATCCGCTTGGAAGATAAGACACTGGGCGTTATCGGATTGATTGGCTTTGATGTGGAGCAAGCTAAGCGTGTACTGGAGAGAAAGGATTCGCTGCTCCGGTTTTTGGAGAAGATGGCGGATCTGATTTCGGGAAAGATTGACCAGCACGGGCAGGATAAGAGGAGAGAAGCACTGTCACGTAAATTAGTGACAGTGCTAAATCTATTGCATGATGGCATTTTAGTGGTGAACGAGAACAAACGGGTTATTCACCACAATCAGATCGGGGCTAAGCTTGCTGATATTGCAGCCGGTCAGTCTGTGGAACTGACGCAGATTATGGATGATAAAAAACTCTGGAAAGCCATTGAAAAAGGCGAGGTCTTTTCCGGGCAGGTACAGGGCCGTCATGGCAATGTTCAGTGGTATTGCGATGCTTTGCCAATTATCACGGGGAAGGCCGTAGAAGGCGCGGTCATTGTTCTGAAGGATGTTCATCAAATCAAACGGCTTGTACAGGATACTACGGTTAGTGATATTGCTACGGAGTTTTCCCAGATTATCGGCAATTGCGGGCGTATCCGGGAATTGAAAGAACTGGCTACCAGGGTGGCAGCCAGCAGCTCGACGCTGCTGATCCAGGGAGAAAGCGGTACCGGCAAGGAACTGCTGGCCCGGGCAATTCATCAGAGCAGCAAGCGTAAAAACAACGCCTTTATTGCAATTAACTGCGGTGCTATTCCCGAAAGCCTGCTGGAAAGCGAGCTTTTTGGCTATGAAGAAGGCTCGTTTACCGGTGCCCGGCGGGGTGGTAAATTAGGTAAGTTTGAGCTCGCCCATAATGGGACTGTCTTTTTAGACGAAATCGGCGATATGCCACTCCATTTGCAAGTGAAATTGCTGCGGGTATTGCAGGAAAAGAGGGTAGAGAAGATCGGCAGCACCCGCTCTACGCCTATAGATGTGCGAGTGATAACCGCGACTCACCGCGATTTGGAGAAAATGGTTGCTTCCGGTGAGTTCCGGGAAGACCTTTATTATCGCTTGAATGTCATTCCGCTGAGCATACCGTCGCTCAGGGAACGCAAGGAGGATATTCCCTTATTGACTCAGCATTATCTTGATTATTACAGCGGCGTGTTAGGCAAGCATGTAGCTGGAATGACGCCGGATGCCGCAGCCATTTTGAGCCGCTATTCCTGGCCGGGAAATGTGCGGGAATTAGCCAACGTCATTGAATATGCCGTCACGATGACTACCGGTGAATATATCAGCTCCGAAGTGCTGCCTAAGCGCATAAAAATCGAGCAAAAAATCGAAGTGCCCAGTGGTTCCCTCAACCTTAAGGTGCTAGAGCGGGAAGCGATAACCAAGGCGCTCGAGGAGGCTGTTGCTCAGGGCAATAAGGACAATGCCGCTAAGATTTTAGGAATAAGCAGGGCAACCTTATACCGGAAAATAAAAGAATATCACATTGCTGAGCGCAAGTTTTTCTCTTAGAAGACGATAGACGCATTGAGCAGAAAATCTCATAATGAGACTAAAAAGAGTATGCCCGGAGGTGGGGATCGCCGGGATTCCAGGGAAATCTCGAAAAGATATGAAAGTCTCATTATGATACTGAAATATAAGCCTTTTGAACGACGAAAACGCATGAATGCAGTAAGAGTTGTTGATGTATCTTTCGGTCATCAGGCAGAAGGTAAAACTAATTTGACTGCACCTCCAGCGATAAGACCGCATAGAATAAAATAGCGGTCTTTTTTGTTGGGAAAAGCAGCGTTGGAAAAGGAAAGGCAAGCAGATTGTTTTGTAAATTAAACTGAATAATCATTATGTTAAGAAAGTTGGCACAAAATTTGCAATATATGTTTTTTGTTAGATAGAGCGAGAAATAACGAAAAGGAGGTGGCGCGAGCCGGTACTAAAGAAGTTCAAGCAGGTTGAATTAAAAGAGGATGGTGAGTCTAAGTGCAGGAAGAGAAAGTTCGTCACCCAGTCGATGAAATGTTGCCTCTAGGTCAACTATTCACCTATGGATTACAGCATGTGTTGGCCATGTACGCAGGTGCGGTAGCGGTACCGTTGATCATTGCCAATGCGCTAGGTTTGTCAAGGGAACAGCTTATATACCTGATTAATGCAGACTTGTTTACATGCGGTATCGCCACCATCATTCAAACAGTAGGATTCTGGAATATGGGGATTCGGATTCCCATTATTCAGGGGGTAACTTTTGCGGCAGTGACACCAATGATTATTATTGGCAAGACTCATGGATTGCCGGGTATTTACGGATCAATCATTGTCGCTGGTATTGTAACTTATCTGATCAGCCCTTATTTCAGCCGACTGCTCCGGTTTTTTCCACCCGTTGTTACAGGAACCATTATTACCGTTATCGGTATTACACTTATGCCGGTCGCAGTGAGATGGGCCGGAGGCGGTAATCCAGCTGCCAAGGATTTCGCCAACGCCAGCTACATCCTTATTGCCCTGATAACGTTGGTATTGGTCTTATTCTTTTACCGTTACTTTAAAGGCTTCCTAAGTAACATTGCTGTACTCTTAGGCTTGATATTTGGCACCATTATTTCCGGCTTCTTTGGGATGGTCAATTTCTCGCAAGTCCCCAATGCGGCCTGGCTAGGCATTACAACTCCTTTTGCCTTTGGAATGCCGGTCTTTGACTTTGCTTCTATCGCGGCAATGGTTTTGGTTATGCTGGTCGTTATGACCGAAACAACCGGCGACTGTATCGCGATTGGTGAGATTATTGAAAAACCGGTTACCCAAAATGACCTTACCCGCTGCCTGCGTGCCGATGGATTTTCCACCTTGCTTGGCGGTATTTTAAATAGTTTCCCCTACACCGCTTTTGCGCAAAATGTAGGCCTTGTCGGACTGACTCGCGTTAAGAGCCGGTTTGTCGTGGCTGCTGCCGGTGTTATTCTTGTCGTACTCGGACTGTTCCCCAAGCTGGCCGCTGTTATTGCCGCTATCCCAAATGCAGTGCTTGGCGGAGCTGGTATTGCCATGTTTGGCATGGTTGCTGCCAGTGGTATCAAAACGCTGTCTAAAGTCAAGTTTGACGGCACACACAATATCATGGTAGTCGCAATCAGTCTTGGTGTTGGCATGATTACGCTGGCTGTTCCGAACTTCTATCACAACTTCCCAAGCTGGGCGCAGGTTATTCTTCACAGCGGTATTACTGCCGGTAGTGTTGCTGCTATTCTGCTCAATGCCCTGCTAAATGGTACAGAAGATACTGCCCATACAGGGACTGATGCCACCCAAAGCGGAGGAGCATGAATGTATGCGCCAGCCCTGCTGTCATAGAGAGCGACAGCGTGGCAATCTCATCTTTTGTTTGACTCAGGAGAACCGTCCCCGTGAGTCGGTGGCTCCGGTTCTTCATAACTGCCCTGAATCTTTCGTCTGCCAAGGCGTTAGAGATAAAAATAGCAGCTAAGGAGAGGAGAGAAAGCTTTGAAAGAAACTTTTACGCAAGTACTGAATTTAGCCGAAAAATATCAACCTGAGATGACCCGCTTTTTACGGGATATGATCGCAATTCCCAGTGAAAGCTGCAACGAGGAAAAGGTTATTCAGCGCATTAAAGAAGAGATGGAAAAAGTAGGCTTTGACCGGATTGAAATTGATCCTATGGGCAACATTCTTGGTTTTATTGGCCATGGTAAGCATGTTATCGCAATGGATGCACATATCGATACAGTTGGTATTGGCAATCGTGATAACTGGAAATATGATCCCTATCAGGGGTATGAAGACGATGAAATCATTATTGGACGAGGTGCTAGTGATCAGGAAGGCGGTATGGCCGCAATGGTCTATGCCGGAAAAATCATCAAAGATTTGAAACTGGAAGATGATTATACCCTGGTAGTAGTCGGCTCCGTACAGGAAGAAGATTGCGACGGCCTGTGCTGGCAGTATATTTTGAATGAATACAAGCTGCGTCCTGAGTTTGTCGTTATTACCGAACCGACGGACGGCAAAATTTATCGCGGGCAGCGGGGCCGCATGGAAATCAAGGTTACGACGCAAGGCATTAGCTGCCATGGGTCGGCACCGGAGCGCGGCGATAACGCTATCTATAAGATGGCTCCGATTCTCACTGAACTGCGTGCCTTGCACGAGAATTTGCAGGATCATGCCTTCTTAGGTAAAGGCAGTCTTACCGTATCGGAAATATTCCATACTTCCCCGTCGCGGTGTGCCGTTGCCGACAGCTGCTGGATTTCGATTGACCGCCGCCTGACTGCCGGTGAAGACGGTGAATTGGCGTTAAGTCAGATTCGCAACCTGCCTGCCGTTAAAGCTGCCGGTGCAACGGTGGAAATGTATGCGTATGAAAGACCTTCCTATACAGGTCTGGTTTATCCGACAGAGGCCTATTTCCCTACCTGGTTGATTGAGGATGGCCATCCTGTATGCCATACGCTGGAGGACTCTTATCACAACCTGTTTGGCAAGCCTGCACAAGTTGATAAATGGACGTTTTCCACTAACGGCGTGTCCATTATGGGCCGCTATGGTATTCCGTGCATTGGTTTTGGCCCTGGACATGAAGACCAGGCCCATGCTCCCAATGAACGGACCTGGAAAAAAGAATTGGTTCAAGCGGCAGCACTGTATGCAGTAATTCCTTCTGTATACGTCAAACAATACGCAGCCCAAATGCCGGAAAGCACTGCTAATCTGGTTAAATAAGCTGTGTGCTAAATAACAGGAGAATTAGAGGAGGAAATAACGATGCAAACTATTTTCAGAGGAAAACATTTTATTGATCTGGAAGACTTCACAAAAGAAGAAGTCGATACAATGATTGACGTTTCCATGGATTTAAAGAAAAAATTCGCTATGGGCATGGCCACTCCTTATCTGCAAAACCAAACTACTTTCCTGATATTCTTTGAGCAATCCACCCGTACCCGCAATTCTATGGAAGCAGGGCTCGCCCAATTAGGCGGTCACGCCGGATTCCTGGATGGCTCTACGATGCAGGTTTCTCATGGAGAAACAGAAAAGGACACGGCTATTATCCTGTCCCGCTTTGGCCATGGTATTGCCTGCCGGTACTGCAACTGGGGAATCGGCAATAAGTACTTAAGAGAAATGGCTAAGTATGCAACTGTGCCAATTATGAATCTTCAGTGCGACCTGTATCATCCGATGCAAGGCTTAGCGGACCTAATGACCATGAAAGAAAAAATCGGTGATCTCAAACGGGTAAAAGTATCCATCATCTGGGCTTATGCCGAAAGTCATAAGAAACCGATTTCCGTTCCTGTAACACAGCTGCTGCTTTTCCCACGCTATGGCATGGACGTTGTGCTTGCTCATCCCAAAGGCTGGGAGCTGCCGGACTGGGTTATCGAGAAGGCCCGTGCCAATGCGGCTAAATACGGCGGAACGGTTACCGTTACCAATAATGAAGAAGAAGCTTATGAAGGTGCGCATATTGTTATTCCGAAAAACTGGGGAAGCTGGGTGAATGATCAGACCGGCCTGACTACTACCGGCGCATCAAAGGTAGTTGACGACAAGCTGATGGCGCAGCGCGGCTGGAAATGCACAGAAGCAAAAATGGCTACAGCTGATAAAGATGTTATGTATATGCATGCCTTGCCGGCAGACCGCAATAACGAAGTGGAAAACTCAGTTATTGACGGCCCTCATTCCATCGTATATGATGAAGCAGAGAATCGGTTGCATACTGCCAAGGGTGTTATGACTCTGTTAATGGGTGGTAGATAACTGTGAATAAGCTGGCTGTTGTAGCGATAGGCGGCAATTCGCTCATCCGCGACAATGACCGACAGACGGTTGAAGATCAATATGATGCCGTCTGTGAAACGGCAAAACATATTGCCGGCATGATTGCGCAGGGATACGAGGTCATCATTACACATGGCAACGGTCCGCAGGTTGGTTTCATCCTGCGTCGCTCTGAAATTGCCAGTGAGGTGGCCGGTATGCATCATGTTCCGTTAGTCAGTTGCGGGGCTGATACACAAGGTGCCATAGGGTACCAGATCCAACAAGCAATGGATAATGAGTTTAAGAACAGGGGACTGGAAAAGTCGGCGGTTACCATTGTTACGCAAGTTGCAGTGGCACCGGATGATCCTGCGTTTCAAAAGCCCACTAAGCCAATAGGCTCCTTTTATACCCAGGAGCAGGCCCAGCTTCTGCGAGAACAGCATCCTGACTGGACGCTTGTTAATGATGCAGGCCGCGGCTATCGCCGTCTGGTGGCCTCGCCGCTCCCGCAGGAAATCTTGGAAAAAGACGTTATTAAATTACTTATCCGGGAAGGCTATTGTGTAATTGGTGCAGGCGGCGGCGGTATTCCCGTTGTCAAGCAGGCAAACGGTTCTGTAAAAGGAATTGATGCCGTTATTGATAAGGATTTTGCTTCCAGCTTGCTGGCGGCTGAAATTAATGCAGACCTGCTGATTATTTCTACTGGTGTTCCCAAGGTTTATCTTAACTATGGTAAGGAAAATGAAAAGCCATTAAATGAAATAACCCTTGCAGAATTAAAGCAGTACGTTGAAGAAGACCATTTTGCTCCTGGCAGCATGCTGCCGAAGATATTGGCGGTCATCAGCTTCCTGGAAAAGGGCGGCAAGAAAGCCATTATTACCAATCCGGAATCTTTGGAAGAAGCAGTTGCGGGGCGAACCGGAACTCACGTATATCCGTAATAGTATAGTTAGTATGCAAAGCAGCATGATGCCGGCCATCCCCATAAAGTAACCATGAAAGTTTCACATGGTTGGCTGGGAAGGTCGGTTTCACGCTGCTTTTATTATTGAGGAGTGAAAACCATGGGCATTTTATTAACAGGCGGTACGGTTGTTACTGCCGCTGATACGTATTACGCTGATGTACGCCTGGAAGGGGAACAAATAACCGCTATTGGTCATCACATTGCCCAACCGGGTGATGAAGTGGTCGATGTTGCCGGCTGTTACCTTTTTCCTGGCGGCATTGATCCGCACACTCATTTTGACCTGCCCATTGGTACCATGCGTACAGCCGACAGCTTTACCAGCGGCAGTAAGGCGGCACTTATCGGGGGAACAACTACGATAATTGATTATGCCACACAGTTTAAAGGTGAGTCCCTTGGGAAGGGCTTAAGCAATTGGCAAAGCTTAGCGCAGGGAAATTGCTATACCGATTTTGGCTTTCACATGGCAATTACAGATTGGAATGAGGCAATTGCCCGGCAAATGAAAGTACTGGTTGAGGAGCAGGGGATATCTTCTTTTAAATTGTATATGGCCTACAAAAATGTCCTGCAAGTTGATGATGGTGCATTATTAGCAGCATTTCAGCAAGCTGCCAAATGTGGAGCAATTCTGTGCCTCCATTGCGAGAATGGAGATGTTATTGATACATTAGTGCGCCAAGCTGTAAGCCAGGGCCAGACAGCGCCCCGCTATCATGCTGCTTCCCGTCCTGCCCTTGTAGAAGAAGAGGCAACAAAGAGAGCGATTCTGCTTGCCAGGATGGCGGGCGCGCCCTTATACGTTGTCCATCTTACCTGCGCCGGTGCATTGGCAGCAGTGGAGGAAGCGAAACGTCAAGGGCAGCCAGTATATGCTGAGACTTGCCCGCAATACTTACTGCTCGATGAGAGTTATTATAATCAGAATGGCTTTGAAGGAGCCAAATATGTAATTTCGCCGCCGCTAAGGAGCAAGGATAATCAGCCTGTTCTTTGGCAAGGGTTGACAAATCATATGCTTGATACGGTGGCAACTGATCATTGTTCGTTTAATTTTACGGGCCAGAAAGAATTGGGCCTACATGACTTTAGCAAAATTCCCAACGGCATGGCGGGAGTGGAAACCAGGCTGAGCCTGCTATACACCTATGGAGTTACCGGTGGACGAATAAATCTGAATCAGTTTGTGGCGCTTACCGCCACAAATGCGGCCAAGGTTTTTGGCCTCTATCCCCGGAAAGGAACAATTGCTGTAGGAAGTGATGCTGACATTACTGTATGGGATCCCTGCTATGAAGGCATTATTTCGGCTCAAACTCAAGCACAGCGTGTAGACTATTCGCCGTTTGAAGGCTTTGTTCAAAAAGGACGGGCGAAATATGTTTATTTACGGGGGCATTTAGCAGCTTGCGAAGGCCAATTGATCGCTTCTCAGGCTGACGGCCAATATCTGCAGCGCAGCCCATTTCGAACAGGAATATTGTAAAGCAAATAAGGGGGTGATTCCTATAGCTACTTTTTTTGTAAATACACAAGAGATTCGTACAACAAAAGATACCAAGAAATTGCTGGACTTTCTGCGCGACGATCTGCGGCTGACCTCTGCTAAGGACGGTTGCAGTGCAGGAGCCTGCGGTACTTGTACAGTGCTAATAGATGGAAAAGCAACTCGGGCTTGCCTCTTCACGTTGGGGAAGCTTGAGGGCAAGAAGATTATTACTGCAGAAGGGTTGTCTGTAAGGGAGAAAGAGGTCTATGCGTATTGCTTTGCTGACGCCGGTGCGGTACAGTGCGGCTTCTGTATACCAGGTATGGTAATGAGTGCAAAAGGCCTCTTAAGTACCAATCTTACTCCGACCAGGGAAGAAATTAAAAAGGCGCTGCGTGGCAATATCTGCCGCTGTACTGGCTATGTGAAGATTGAAGATGCTGTTTTGTTGGCAGCAGAATTTTTTCGGGAAAATAAAGAAATTCCTGCTCCGGTGTTTACAGGAAAGCTGGGTGAAAATGTTTTTCGCGTCGACGCGGTAGAAAAAACGTTGGGAACCGGTATATATGTAGATGATATGGTTGTGGAAGGGATGTTGTATGGGAAAGCACTGCGCACAAAATATCCAAGAGCGCTGGTGAAAGCGATTCGCACTGAACAGGCCCAAGCACATCCCGATGCAGTGAGGATTATTACGGCGGAAGATATTCCTGGTCAGGTAAAGTGCGGTCATCTTGTACAGGATTGGGATACGCTGATTGCAGTTGGACTGGAAACCCGGTATGTAGGAGATTCGGTGGCTATTGCGGTCACCCGCACTCAAGAAACACTTGATGAAGTGCTAAGCCTGATTGAGGTAGACTATGAAGAACTGCCTCCGGTTACATCGCCGGAGCAGGGGCTTGCTGCGGATGCTCCGCTGATTCATGCCCAGGGCAATTTGCTTAGGGAAGAAATCTTAAACCGCGGCAATGCCGATGCAGCGATCAGCAAAGCAAAGCACGTTGTTAGCGAGCATTATTCCATGCCTTTTACGGAGCATGCTTTTATGGAGCCTGAATGTGCTCTGGCGATGCCGGAAGGGGATGATGGTGTTCTTGTGTATTCCGGCGGACAGAGTGTGTATGATGAACAGCATGAAATCTCCAGGCTTTTAGGCCTGCGCGACGAAAAGGTGCACGTGCATTCTTGTCTGGTAGGCGGCGGTTTTGGAGGAAAAGAGGATATGAGCGTGCAGCATCATGCTGCATTAGCTGCCTGGCTGATCAAGAAACCGGTTAAAATTAAATTCTCCCGCCAAGAAAGTATTCTTATCCATCCTAAGCGTCATGCCATGGAAATAGACTGTACAGTAGGCTGCGATGAAAACGGTAAGATTCTGGGAGCCAAATTTAATATACTGTCTGATTGCGGTGCCTATGCTTCTCTTGCCGGTCCTGTACTGCAGAGAGCGTGTACTCATGCAGGCGGGCCATATAATTTTCAAGACTTTCATGTTGTTGGCCGAACGGTATACACCAATAACCCACCAGGAGGAGCCTTTCGGGGCTTTGGCGTTACCCAGTCTGCCTTTGCGATGGAAAGTAGTCTGAATTTGCTGGCTGACAAGGTTGGAATCTCTCCCTGGGAAATTCGCTATCGCAATGCTGTCCGCACCGGTCAAATACTGCCTAACGGTCAGATTGCCGATGAGACTACCGGTATTGCCAACTGCCTTGAAGCGGTAAAAGAAGTGTATGAAAAAGCACCCTATGCCGGTATTGCCTCCTGCTTTAAAAATGCCGGTCTTGGAGTAGGCATTCCTGATACCAGCCGGTGCAAGGTTTCAATTGAAAAAGGAATTGCCCATGTTCGCTCCAGTGCAGCCTGCATTGGCCAGGGAATGGCTACTATTATTTTGCAAATGTTTTGTGAGACCTCGGGAATAACACCGGAAAAGGTGCTTGTAGAGCCTCCTGATACGTTTCGCACACCAAATGCGGGAACAACTACTGCCTCCCGCCAAACGCTGGTAACAGGCGAAGCGGTGACAAGAGTTGCACGACTGATAAAAGCAGAGCTGTCGCAGGGGAAAACTCTTGAGGAGTTGGATGGGCGGGAGTTTTATGCGGAGTATATGACAGATACAGACCCAATGAGAAGCGATAAAGAATTTCCTGTAAGCCATGTCGCCTACGGTTATGCTGCGCAGGTTGTCGAACTGGATGAGCAGGGAAAAGTGATAAGAGTTACTGTTGCCCAGGATCTGGGGAAGGTTGTCAATCCGAAGTCGGCGGAAGGGCAGATTGAAGGTGGGGTAGTGATGGGTCTGGGATATGGCCTGACAGAGGATTATCCCTTAGTCGGCGGCTACCCTCAGGCAAAATATGGGACGCTCGGCTTATTCCGCGCAACGGAAGCTCCGCAGATCGATGTTATTATGCTGACAACAGGGCAATATGGAAGATTTGCCAACGGCGCCAAAGGGGTAGGGGAACTGGCTACTGTTCCCACTGCTCCGGCCTGCCAGGGAGCGTATTACAAATTAGATGGAGTATTTCGTACAAAGCTGCCGCTTGAGAATACTTTTTACCGTAAAGGCAAGAAATAGAGGTTAAGGAGCATGGGACCCATGTGGAAAAATGAGAACGAAATGTTTGCTCTTATGAAAGAAAAGCTCTATACGCCGGTAGTTGGCGATATTTTGGATGTGATGGGATTTACCCATCAGTTTATGCCTCCTTATATTCGTCCACTGCAAAACGATATGAAGCTGGCGGGCAAGGCTTGCACCGTGCTGGAGCATGATGTATTCGGCCCGCAGAAAAAGCCTTTTGGCCTGTTGACTGAGGCACTGGATCAATTGCAGAAAAATGAAATCTTTGTAGCTACAGGTGCGCACAACAGTGCCCTTTGGGGAGAACTGTTAACTGCTACGGCCAGAATGCGCGGCGCAGCAGGAGCTGTTCTTGACGGCTGGCACCGGGATACTCCGCAGGTGCTCGCTCAGAACTGGCCGGTATTCAGTCAAGGCTGCTGGGCGCAGGATTCCAGTATCCGCACCAATGTAGTAGATTTTCGTTGTCCCATTGAAATCGGTCAAGTGACCATCCAGAATGGCGATATCATTTTTGGTGATATTGATGGGGTGGTAGTTATTCCTCAGGCCGCAGCCGATGAGGTAATAGAACGTTCGCTGGCAAAGGCTGCCGGGGAAAAACTTGTACGCAAGGCAATCGAGGCAGGCATGAGTGCTACCGAGGCTTTTGCCAAGTTTGGGATTCTGTAAGGAAGCCTTTATCATACAGAGGGAATACAGCGCAAGGCACTTCACGTAAATGTGAAGTGCCTTTATTTATTTCCAATAATATTGTTTTTCTTTTGCGAGTGCTTCAAAGCGTTTGATCCTATCCAGCGATTGATCATGAAATTTGTTTATATATTCAACGATCATGGTGTTGATGACAACGGCAGCTGCTCCCATTGAATCGGTAAAGGCTACCGAGTGAGCGGGAGCATAGATTACATAATCCGCAAAAGGGACAAGGGGTGACAATTCATCATTTGTTATCGCAATAACAGGCCAGTTAAGAGCTTTCAAATGTTCGACGATTTCCATTGTCCTTGCCGGATAGCGGGGATAGCCAAATACAATAACAGCAGCCTCTTTGTCCAGCCAGGGCAGGATGGCGTCGAAAGTATGCACTCCTCCGGCATTGATGGTAATTACTTCCTTAGCCAAGGCCCGAACCAGCATGTAGCTGCAGTAATCACTTAATGCTGCGGAGGAGCGCAGCCCCAGGACAATTACCCGTTCGGTCCTGCCCAGCAAATCAATCACACTGGACATAACCTCCGGTGAGAATTTTGCAATCAGCTCATTAAAATTTCGCTCTTCCGCCTTGATAATATCCATGAGTATGTCGGGGCCTCTGCGGCCTTCTTTAACTACTATTTCCGCATATTTGGTCATGGTCATTTCATTGCGGATAATTTGTTTCATGTTCTCTGAGAAATCCGTAAAACCTTTATAGCCCAGGTAACGTACAAAGCGAATAACAGAGACTTCTGAGGTATCAACCTCCATGGCCCATTGCTGGGCTTTCATAAAGGCTACATCAACAAAATTAGTAAGAACAAAGTTTGCTAGTTTTCTATATACGCTGGTGAAGCCTTCCTGCTTAGACTGGATAAGCTGGATAAATGCATCTTTGTCTGTCACTGTTACAGCTTGTTTCATTCTTTTTGGGCACCTGCGCTTTCGTTGAAACTTTCTCCTGCTTCATTATAAGAGCCCCATTCTCCAGTTAGAACATTGAATGTAGTTATAACTACAAAAATAGTATTAATGTATAAATGACAACATTCATATACTTTGTAAAGCGCTATACAATTTCAGTGCAGAGGGGGAGATGAACAGTCTGAGAAATAGAAATGGAATCGTTGAATGGAGGGGCAGTCCATAAAAGGAGGAGGCGAAAAGTATGTCATACAACGTATACAGCCTGCTGATGGATCTGGCTTTTGCCAGCGGCTTTATTTTAGTTGGTCAGTTGCTGCGGGCTAAGGTTAGGATTTTTCAGGAATTTTTTATGCCGGCAAGTCTAATTGCCGGACTGCTGGGTTTTATTTGTGGACCTAGCGTTTTGAATCTGGTTCCTTTTTCTAATCAGGTAGGCTCTTATTCGGGTTTATTAATTATTATTGTATTTGTTTCGATGGGAATTCGCGGCCTAAATATGTCAACTAAAGGCTGGAAGGAAGATGTAGAGCGTATCGGAAGCTACCTGTGCTTTCGTGAATCCTCTTACATGCTGCAATATACGCTGCCAATTCTATTTTCGCTGTATGTGTTGAGTCAGGTTTTTTCAGACTTGCATCCCGGCTTTGGTTTTCTGCTCGGGGCCGGTTGGGCAGGTGGACCTGGTACTGCTGCTGCGATAGGCTCTACTTTTGCCAAATACGGCTGGGCAGATGCAACCGACTTAGGCATCACTTCCGCTACGGTGGGGATATTAACTGGTATTTTCGGCGGTATGCTGCTAATTAAGTGGGCGACGAAAAAGGGAATTACCAACTACATCACCGATTTTGGCGATCTCCCAAAAGAACTGCAGACTGGCTTGATTCCGGCAGAGAAAAGAGAGAGCATGGGCCAGGAAACCATTTCAGAAATTAGTCTGGATTCCTTGGCCTGGCATATGTCCTTTTTACTGCTCCCTGCCGGGCTGGGATACATGCTGGCCGGTTATATTTCAAAGCTGTATGATCTGGGAATTCCGTCGTTTTCCTGTGCTTTTTTAGTCGCTCTGCTATTTTCTATACTTCTGGAGAAAGTGGGAGCTAAAAAGTACATTGATTATAAGGTAACATCAAGCATTGCAGGTTGTGCTTCGGATTATTTGATCTTTTTTGGTGTTACGGCAATCAAGCTATCCATCATTATTAAATATGCATGGCCATTGGCTACTTTACTGTTATTTGGCATGGTATTGATTATTGGCTCTTTTTTATTCCTCGCTCCCCGAATGAACAATAAAGACTGGTTCGAGCGGGGGATGTTTGTATTTGGTTATTTGACCGGAGTGTATGCAAACAGCTTTATCCTGTCCAGAATTGTTGATCCTGACAGAAAGTCGAAAACCTTTGAGGATACTGCTATCTGTGCACCGCTGACGTCGCCTATAGATATTATGGTAATCACATTTGGTCCGATTCTATTATCCACCGGGCAGATCGGAACATTTTTAGGTTTTGCTTTTGCGTACTTGTTGTTCTTTCTGATTCTTGCCAGGGTAATGAAATGGTGGTATGCCAATCAGCCCTTGATTCGTAAAGGAGTAGGCCAATAGTGCCGTAAACCAGCAGGGCGAATAACAAAAAGAGGGGGAGGAACAATGATACTGGGTGTGTTAAAGGAAAACAAGCATGGTGAGGCGCGCGTTATCATGACTCCTGCAGGCGTGTCCGAATTCTGCCGCAATGGGCATACGGTATTGGTTCAAAAAGATGCCGGCACATTAGCTGGTTTCTCCAATAAAGAATACGTTAGTGCCGGTGCCCAGATACGGGAAACCATGGAAGAAATATATGGAGAAAGTGAAATCGTAGCAAAAGTGAAAGAGCTATTTCCGGAAGAATATTCGCTGATTCGGGAAAACCAAATCATGCTTGCCTGCTTTCATCCTGCCGCCAACCGGGAGGAAGTAGACGCCATGCTGGCTGGAAAAATGATCGGCTTTGCAGCGGAGGACAGCCACCGGTACGGTTCTCCTAACTGTGAGGTTGCCGGGAAACTGGGAGCTATTATGGGCGCAGTCTGTTTAACGACGTTGTATGGAGGCAGTGGAAAACTCATAGGCGGTATCGGTGGTGCGCCCGGCATTAATGCTATCGTGCTGGGAGCGGGAGTTGTTGGCAAAGGCGCTGTTGATATTCTGGCATCGCTTGGTGCCAAAGTCACGCTCATGGATATTAATATCGGGGTATTGCGCCAATGTGGTGATATTTTCCCGAAAAACGTACACACCGCTTTTTCTAATTCCCAAAACATAGCCGACTTGCTGCCAACTACTGATTTGATTATTAATTGTGTCAAATGGCCCAAGCACAGGAAGGATCATTTGATAACCCGGAATATGCTCAAATTGATGCAAAAGGGTTCAGTGATCGTGGACATTAGTGCCGATGTCGGCGGTGCTGTCGAGACATACCGGCCTACTAGCCATGATGAGCCTACGTATATTGTTGATGGAGTTGTTCATTATGGGGTTGATAATATTCCCGGTGCGGTTCCTCATACTACGTCCTGTGCCTATGCCGCAGTCGTTCTGCCCCACCTGCTTGCCATTGCAAACAGCGGCGTAAAAGAGGCCTGCAGAAGAGATGCCTATTTGCGGCGCAGTCTGGTTACCTACAAGGGCGTATTAGCCCATGCTGAGACAGCACTGATCCAAAATCGGGAACATCAAAGCCCGGAGGAGATACTTGGCCTGACCCTGTGTGAAAATCTGGACCGTATATGACGGAATAATTCTTTTATCTTACGTATTGCGCCACGGGCTTGTATAATAGAAGGGAAGCAGAGTAGCAGGAGGGCCTATGCGTAGGATAGCAGAATTTCAGGATAGTCCACTATTTGCCGAGATTGACGGTAATAAACTAGAAAGCCATCTGATTAATTGTTCCCGGAAGACGTTCCGGAAAAGGGAGACGGTATTTCATCCGGGTGAGCATAACCAATTCATTTATTTTCTTGCCCGCGGCAGGATGAGGGTTTATGTTATTCATCCTGACGGACAGGAGTTTACTGTTACTGTACTGGAGCAGGGAGATGTTTTCAGTGGGCATACACGAACATTTGGCAAAGCCCTGGAAGAGTGTGAAGTAATCTTTGTACCGATTCAGTCCTTTCGCTCCCTGGTGCTGGAAGTACCGGCCCTAAGCTTTCGCTTAGCAGGAGTGTTAGGTGATTCGCTGAAGAACACCTTTAATATTATCGAAAAGCTGGCCTTTAAAGATGTGAGTGAAAGACTGCGTCAGTTTCTGATTGAAACAGCTGAACAGCGCGGCAATCAAATTGCTGAAGGAGTAAGTGTGGATTTGGGATTTAATTATCAGGAAATTGCCACACTAGTGGGCTGCTCCCGCCAAACGGTCAGTGCTTTTTTTAATGGATTACAAAAGCAGGGGATTATCCAAATAGACAAAAAGATTGTTATACTTAAAGATTTGGCAGGAGTAAAACGAAATATTTAAATGACGGAAAATTTGAAAAATGTCTGCTTGCCGACAGTATTCCTGTTAAGCCGGTGATAAAGTAATAGTAAGTCATTACTATTACTTTTTTATTTGAGGAGGGGATTATATGGCACTGCGGGAAGCTCAGGACATTAGTATTGATAGCGGTGTACAACAACTGGTAGAGAAAGCCCGGCAGGAGTCTGTGGAAACAGCTTTTGACCGTGCACAGAAGATGACGCCCGTATGTAGTTTTGGTTCTTCGGGAGTATGCTGCCGCCTTTGCCTGGAGGGGCCTTGCCGGATTCTGCCCAATGGGCGAGAGCCCCAGCGTGGAGTCTGCGGAGCGGATGTTCACACCATTGTGGCCCGCAATTTTTTAGCTGCCCTGGTCAGCGGTACCGCTCCACATGCCGAGCACGGGCGGGAGGTTGCTCTTGCACTGCTGGCAACAGCCGAAGGGAAAACTCCCTTTACGATTAAAGGAATCGATAAGCTGCTGGTAATAGCCGGTGAACTAGGAATTGCCACCGAAAACAGAGAGACCTCTGAAATAGCAAGGGAAGTAGCTCTTAAGGCCTTGGAAGATTTTCAGAAGCAGCAAGGTGCAATGAACTGGGTGAACATCAGAGCGCAGGGAAAGACGCGAGAAACGTGGGATAAGCTGGGGTTAACACCCGTTAATGCGCATTTGGAAATCTCCCGGGCCGTAACGAGAGGAGCTATGGGCTGCGATGCCGATCCACTCAATCTCCTGCTTGGTGCTATTACAATGGGGTTAGTTGACGGTTTTGCCGGTCTTCATTTATCTTCTGACTTGCAGGATATTCTTTTTGGTACGCCAAGGGCTGTTAAATCTAACTATTGTATGGGTGTCCTGCAGTCGCAAATGGTGAATATTGCCGTCCATGGTCATGTGCCAATGTTATCGGAGAAGATCGTCGAATGGGCAGGCAAGTTAAACGGGGAAGCCGAAAAAGTGGGAGCCGAAGGAATTAATGTTGTTGGTGTCTGCTGTACAGGCAACGAGCTGCTTATGCGCCTGGGCGTGCCGGTAGCCTCCAGCTTTTCTTCGCAGGAATTGGTTATCGTCACTGGCGCTGTAGAAGCGATGGTTGTTGATATTCAGTGTATTATGCCAGGGATTCAAAAGGTAGCCGAATGCTATCATACGAAGATTATTACGACCATGGGAGATGTGAAAATTCCCGGCGCTACTCATGTGGAGTTTCATCCAGAGACGGCCGATCATGCTGCCGAGCAAATTGTCCGCCTTGCTGTTCAAAATTATACTCGTCGTGATGCAAGCCGGGTGGCGATTCCAGAAGAAACAGTTGAAGCCTATGCCGGTTTTTCTGTAGAACAAATCCTGGAAGTATTGGCGAAGCTCGACAGCGAGCAGCCTTTAAAGCCATTGGTCGATGCCATTGCAAGCGGGGCTGTCCGGGGAGTAGCTGCACTTGTGGGCTGTACCAATCCCCGGGAAAAGCAAGACTTCGGCAATGTCACGGTGGCAAAAGAATTGATGCGCAATAATGTTCTGGTGGTCACTACCGGCTGTGCTGCTCACTCGCTGGGAAAACACGGCTTAATGAACATAAGCGGCCTGGATTACTGCGGAGAGGAACTGCGAAATGTGTTGATCGCTCTTGGTAAAGCAGCGGGGCTGCCTGCATTGCCGCCTGCTCTGCACATGGGAAGCTGTGTAGATAATTCCCGCCCTGCCAACCTGCTGAAGGCAGTGGCAGACTACCTGGGCGTAGCAATCCGTCAGCTGCCCGTAGTAGGAAGCTGTCCGGAAACGCATAGTCCGAAAGCGATGTCTATCGGTACTTACTTTATCGCCTGTGGAGTCGATGTGCATGTCGGCGTAAATCCGCAGATAGGTGGATCGAATTTTGTCTCCGCTGTGTTGTGCAATGACCGCTCAGCCGGTAGTGTAACTACAGATGAAGTATTTGGCGGCAAATTGATTTATCAGCCTGATCCGGTTAAAGCTGCACAAGAACTACTGGACCGCATCGATCAAAAAAGATCGGAGCTGGGCTTGCCTGTTCCACAAAGAGAGGGGATTCATTATGCCGGTTAAAGGATTAAAAATTGCAGTCAGCGGTAAAGGTGGTGTAGGCAAAACCACAATAGCAAGTATCTTATGCCGTCTGCTTGCGGAAAAGGGTGTTCAGGTGCTTGCCGTGGATGCCGATCCTGATGCAAATCTCGGGATGGCGCTAGGCTATACTGCAGCTGAATTGGCCCAGGCACGAACAATTGCCCATGATAAAGCGCTGATCAAGGCGCGAACGGGGGCTGAGCCAGGAGAGCCAGGCCAATGGTTTACCCTCAATCCCCGGGTTAGCGATATACCAGAGCAGTATATCGTCAGCCATCACGGAGTACGGCTGCTGCAAATGGGCAATATGAGCAAAGGCGGCTCAGGCTGTGCCTGCGCTGAAAACACGCTGCTTAAAACCTTGCTTAATCACCTGATGGTAGAGCGGGATGAAGCGATTATTGTGGATATGGAAGCTGGTGTTGAGCATTTGGGACGTGGTACGGCGCAGGCTGTGGATGCTTTTATTGTTGTCGTAGAGCCGGGGCAGCGCAGTATGGCAACAGCCCGGACAGTTGCCAGGCTGGCAGCAGATTTGGGTATTGAGCGGGTATACGCTGTTGCCAATAAAGTGGCACCTGACCATGTAGCAGCTCTGAAAGAAGAACTGCTGCCAATGCCGCTAATTGCTGCTATTGGCTATGCCCCATCCGCTGTTCAGGCTGATTTTCAAGGCAAGACACCCTATGAGCTTTGTCCTGAGATTGTGGCAGAAGTACAAAAAGCGCTGGATTATATTGAAGCTGTGCTGGAAAAATAAAAAACAGGGGCAGGTAATGTATGTTACTTGTCCCTGTTTTACTATTTTTGTTTCGACGACAAGAGCAGCGAACGTTGACCAGCGGTAATGTTCAAATTGCGCAGCAGTATCTGCTTGCCCCGCCAGCTAAAGGCACGATCACCAAACAAGCGGCGAAACTCTTTATTTGATAATGGTATAAGCTCGTCCTCGCGGACTGCAGGCAGAAGGTCATTTTGAAATTCTATTAGAGGAGTCACGGCAATATTCCGGTTATGGGGACAGACATCCTGACAGATATCGCAGCCAAAAACCAAGGGGGTTTTGCCGATGATGGCTACTTCAGCAGGCGATAAGGCTGCTTTTTTTTGTGTCAAATAGGATTTGCAGCCCCGGGGATCAATCGTAAAATCACCCAGAATAATTTGACCGGGGCAGGCAGCCTGGCAGCGTCCGCATTGCAGGCAGACGCGGTTAAGAGGCATGTCCGGTGTAAACGGAACATTCGTCAGCAAATAACCGATAAAGAAATAAGAGCCATACTTATCCGTAATTAGGCAGCTGTTTATGCCATAAAAGCCAAGTCCTGCAAGGTAAGCAAGATAACGGTCGGCTAACGGACCGGTATCGGCAAAGGCCTGGCTTTGAAAATCAGGCAGAAGTGACTGAAGGTAAGTCTGAATCTGGGCTAATTTCTCTTTAATTATCAAATGGTAGTCCCGGGAATAGGTGTACTTGGATACATTAGCCGCTTTTTGCTGGCCGATATAATAAGGAAAAAGGCATACAATTATCGACTGCACGTCCGCCATAATCAGCTGGGGTGTTGTACGTTTTAGTATGTCTGTTTCATCGAACTCGATGGAGTGTCCCTGGTCTATTCTCTTTTGCAGTCTATCCGCGAGCTCGGGATAAGGTCCGGGCGGGGCAATGCCGACACAATCCAAGCCAAGGGATAGGCAGTATTGTTTTATTAATTGTTTCATGAAATACTCCGGTTGTGTGTTTCTTACTTCTATAATAAGGCTTTAGCGGCGGCTAAGCAAATTACTTAAAAAACAGGGCGATTGTTTAATAATTCCATGTTTCTATCCTCGTTAATATGTAAATTAATACTACTTATAAAAATGATTAGTAATATTAATTTTACTTATTAATAGTAGTTATGCTACAATCCAAACGTGACATAACAGAGAGCCTCAAGGAGGAGTAAGATGTTTACACTGCTTAACCTAGCACAACCAACTTCATTAGATGAAGCTTATCAGATTTTAAGTGCTCAGCGGAATAATGCCGTACTGGGAGGCTGTGCTTTTTTGCGGCTGGGATCGCGGCGTATTTCCACAGCAGTTGATTTGTCAAAATTAGATTTAGCTTATATACGGGAAAATGCAGAAGAAATTGAAATAGGGGCAATGGCTACTTTCAGAGATGTAGAAACCAGCCCTATATTGCAGAATCATTTTAACGGTGTAGTAGCAAAAGCGGTCAGTCATGTAATCGGTGTCCAATTCCGCAATATTGTAACCGTTGGCGCATCCGTTTTTTCTAAATATGGTTTCTCTGATTTACTGCCCCCTTTGTTGGCATTAGATACGGATGTCCAATTGTGCATGGGCGGGCGTCTGCCGTTGGCAGCTTTTTTAAAAAATCCGTATAAAAAGGATATCTTAACAAAAGTCATTATTAAAAAGAACAACCGTAAAGCAGCCTATCAGCAATTGCGCAATTCAAGCAGTGACTTTCCTCTGCTGAATGCAGCTGTTTCAGAGCTGAACGGCAATTGGCGGATTGTTGTCGGCGCAAGGCCGGGACGGGCAAAATTTGCCCGCAGGGCTGCCGAAGTACTAACTGCCGGTGGGCTTACGCCGGAAAATATCGATTTTGCTGCCAATGTTGCTGCAGAAGAGTTGCGTTTTGAGACGAATACACGGGCTACTGCCCAATACCGCAAAGCTGTTTGTCAGGCATTGGTACGGCGGGCAGTCTTGGAGGTAGAAGCATGCAAATAACGGTGACAATTAATGAGAAAAAGGGTACCTATAATATTGCCGCTGATGATATATTAGCTGATACACTGCGGTCACAAGGCTATATGAGTATTCGCAAAGGCTGTGATACGTCATGCTGTGGTCTGTGTACGGTATGGATTGATGGAAAACCGGCATTATCCTGTACTGTGCCTGCTTTTCGGGTCGATGGCAAAACGCTTGTTACAATCGAAGGCGTTCAGCAGGAGGCAGAAGAGTTTGCCCAAATTCTTGCAAAGGAAGGCGCAGAACAGTGCGGCTTCTGCAGTCCCGGCTTCATTATGACGGTGCTGGCAATGAAGCGCGAATTAACAAATCCGACGGAAGATGAGATTATTCACTACCTTACGGGCAATTTGTGCCGGTGTACTGGTTATATGGGGCAGCTTAGGGCAATTAAAAAGTATCTGGGGGTAGCCTGATATGAATATGATAGGTAAGAGCGTCCCAAAGCTGGATGCATTGCCCATTGCCACGGGCAAGCCTGTTTATACAGAAGATTTGATTACCAAAGATGCCTTGATTATTAAAATATTGCGCAGTCCCCATGCTTTCGCCCGCATTACGGCAATTGATACTACTCATGCTCTCAAACTGCCTGGGGTCGAGTGCATTCTCACTCATAAAGATGTACCTAATGTGCGGTTTACGTTGGCTGGACAGTCTTATCCGGAGCCTTCTCCTTATGACCGGATGATACTGGACCCCATTGTCCGTTATGTCGGAGATGAAGTGGCGATCATTGCCGCTGTTGATGAAAAAACAGCACTTAAAGCAATGAAATTAATCAAAGTGAGCTACGAAATTTTTGAGCCTGTGCTGGATTTCGAAACAGCAACCGGACATACATCTGTTGTCCATCCGGAAGATGATTTGCATTGCAATTTTCCTATTGGCATGGATAAAGACAAAAATATTACCTGTACCCATCATGTCGAGTTCGGAGATATTGAAGCTGAACTGGCCAAGTGTGATGCTGTGGTGGAAGAAACGTATTATACCCAGGCCCAGGCTCATGCCATGATGGAAACGTATCGTTCGTTCAGCTATCTTGACCATATGGGAAGACTGGTTGTTATCACTTCTACCCAGATTCCCTTTCATGTCAGACGGCAGCTGGCCAGAGCGCTGCAAATGCCTGCCAGCAGAATCCGGGTTATTAAACCGCGGATCGGCGGCGGCTTCGGGGGCAAGCAGACGGGAGCAGTTGAAATATTCTCTGCTATTGTGACAATGAAAACAGGGAAACCAGCCCTCATTGTGTATGACCGCACGGAGACCTTCAGCTGTACGACCAGCCGTCATGCCATGCGTCTCACTGTACGCTTAGGTGCCGATAAAGAGGGCTTTATCCGTGTTATTGATATACAGGGCTTATCAGATACAGGGGCATATGGCGAGCATGCGTCAACTACTTTTTCGTTAGTCGGGCTGAAGACCCTGCCTTTATATAATAAAACTACTGCTGTCCGGTTTACGGGCCACGTGGTTTATACCAATAAGATGCCTGGCGGGGCTTTGCGCGGCTATGGTGCTACGCAGGGGATTTTCGCAGTTGAGTCAGCCGTTAATCTAATGGCTCGCAAGCTAAATGTGGACCCAGCAGAATTTAGACTCAAAAATCTGACCAAAGAAGGCGAAACCAGTCTATTCAATCAGGGGAAAATACTAGCAAGCTCCGCACTGCACCAGTGTATTGAGACTGGCAAAAAAATGATTGGCTGGGATGAGAAATATCCTGCCAAAGAGCTAGGCAGTAATAAAGTACGGGCAGTTGGCATGTCTGTTACGATGCAGGGCTCGGGAATTGCCGGGATCGATACGGCCTCAGCTGAAGTACGGCTGAATGATGACGGAAACTATACGCTGCTTGTTGGTTCAACCGATATGGGAACAGGCAGTGATACCATTCTCGCGCAAATGGCGGCAGAAGTGTTAAAGACTTCACTGGATACTATCATTGTACATGCTGCTGATACGGATATATCCCCCTATGATCCCGGCTCATATGCCTCTAGCACCACCTATGTAACCGGCATGGCTGTTGTCCGGGCAGCGGAGGATCTGAAAAATAAGATACTCGAGCAAGCTGCGGCATTTCTGGAAATTGACCGGGAGCAGATGCAATTTGACGGAGAAGTGCTTACAACAATAGACGGTGCAAAAACGGTTACACTGGCTAAACTGGCCGAGACACTGGTGCTGGGTTCGGGGCGGCAGTTAACAGGTCAAGCCACTTATGGCAGCCCGGTATCGCCGCCTCCGTTTATTGCTGGTTTTGTGGAAATCGAGCTTGATAAGGAAACCGGCAAGATTGAGCTTATGGACTATGTAGCGGTTGTCGATTGCGGTACGGTCATTAATCCCAATCTGGCCCGCATTCAGGTTGAAGGCGGTATTGTTCAGGGGATCGGCATGGCACTGTATGAAGATGTTCGTTATAGTGCCAAAGGGCGGATGGAAACAAGTAACTTTATGCAATATAAGATTCCCTGCCGTAAGGATATCGGCAGAGTCCGGGTTGCTTTTGAAGAAAGCTATGAACCAACGGGACCGTTCGGTGCAAAATCAGTAGGCGAAGTAGTCATTAATACGCCTCAGCCAGCTATTGCCCATGCTGTTTATAATGCTGTAGGCGTTAGAATTACCAGTCTTCCGATTACGTCCGAGAAAATACTGACTGCAATGCAGGCAATAAAACATTAAAGGAGAAATCAGCAATGCAAAAATTACACCCTGTTGATGAAATGCTGCCCTTAGGAAAGCTGTTCACCTATGGATTACAACACGTTCTGGCGATGTACGCCGGAGCTGTGGCTGTACCGCTTATTATTGCCAATGCGCTGGGATTATCAAAAGAGCAATTAATTTATCTCATTAATGCCGATTTATTTACCTGCGGTATTGCAACAATTATTCAGACGATCGGTTTTTGGAATATGGGTGTTAAAATTCCAATTATTCAAGGTGTAACATTTGCTGCGGTTACTCCGATGATTATTATCGGCAAAACGCATGGACTAACGGGGATTTACGGATCTATTATCGTAGCCGGATTGGTTACGTATCTGGTCAGTCCTTATTTCAGCCGCTTAATTCGCTTTTTCCCACCAGTGGTAACGGGAACAATCATTACGATTATCGGTGTTACCCTGATGCCGGTAGCGGTACGCTGGGCAGGCGGCGGCAACCCTGCTGCCAAGGATTTCGCCAGTGCTCCTTATATCCTGCTTGCCTTTATTACCCTCATCCTGGTATTATTCTTTTATCGTTTTTTTACCGGCTTCTTAAGCAATATCGCCGTATTACTAGGGTTGATTGCAGGTACTGTTATTGCCGGCGTGTTTGGAATGGTTAATTTTTCTCAGGTAGCTACTGCCGGCTGGATTGGCGTAACGACTCCATTTGCTTTTGGTCTGCCTACTTTCGATTTGGCCTCTATTGCAGCGATGGTGCTGGTTATGCTGGTCGTTATGACCGAGACAACCGGTGACTGTATCGCGGTTGGTGAAATTATTGATAAACCCATTACCCAACAGGACTTGACCCGCTGTTTGCGGGCAGATGGATTCTCCACTATTTTGGGTGGTATTTTAAATAGTTTCCCTTATACTGCTTTTGCTCAAAATGTTGGTTTAGTTGGCCTGACCCGTGTGAAAAGCCGGTTTGTCGTGGCTGCAGCCGGTGTAATTCTGGTTGTTCTTGGTCTTTTCCCCAAGCTTGCGGCAGTGATTGCAGCTATTCCTGTAGCAGTTCTTGGCGGTGCCGGTATTGCTATGTTCGGCATGGTAGCGGCAAGCGGAATCAAGACGTTGTCCCGTGTCCAGTTTGACGGTACTAATAATATTATGGTAGTTGCAGTGAGTATGGGAATTGGGATGATCACACTGGCAGTACCGAATTTCTATCACAATTTCCCTAGCTGGGCCCAGGTTATTCTGCACAGCGGCATAACTGCAGGCAGTGTGGCGGCAATTGTCCTTAATGTTGTTTTGAATGGTACAGAAAAGACTGCTGAGATCAAAGTAGATCAAAATCATTATCTATAATTGAGGGTAATTTCTTTACACTTAGTGTTGGATAGGGAATAATAGAAGAAGAGAAACAAAACGACAACCGTATAGAAAGCGGTTGTCGTTTCAGCATGTAGGCAAATGGCTTACGTTGAGAAAGAGAACGGGTTCTACTTTTGTCATCGAAACAAAAGTAGCAAAAATTCTAGGCCTGGTCTTCCAAAAGACTTGGCAACGATCCGGCTTACTAAAATCCGTAAAACTCGCTGCGCTCAGACAGAACGGATTTCTTAACGTAAGCCGGATCGTTGCCATCCTGCGGACCGTCTTTTTCCAGAAAGGCCGGAAAGAACGAGGGACGGGGGCCTCTTACAGTTTGCAACTAGATTTAGCATCCTGCGGACATTACTGAAATTGACATGAGTGAGGTGATACCGTGAATCTATGGGAGGCTATATCAATCGAGCAGCCGGGGATTCTTGCCTGTACCGGTGCAGGCGGAAAAACTTCTTTGCTACAGACTTTGGCGAAAGAGGGGAGTTCGTGTTATTTCCCGGTAATACTAAGTACGACAACTAAGATGTTTTTTCATCAGATAGAGAAGTTTATGCCCATTATTTCCAATGATTATGAGATAGGGGCAAGCCGTATTGCTGCGCAGCTGGCAACTGGAACAAGCGCTGCATGGGTAAACTCCCGCGAAGGGGATAAATGTTTGGGCGTACCCGCTTTATGGCTTGACAGGCTGGCAGCAGCTAACCCCTCTAGTCAGCTGCTGGTAGAAGCTGACGGAGCCCGCAGCAGGCTGATAAAGGCTCCCGCTGCTTATGAACCGGTTATACCTTTCTCAACGACTATCACAGCAGGAGTCTTAAATCTGCAGGCTCTGGGGCAGCCTTTGGATGAGAGGGTCGCTCACCGTCCGGAGCTGATTAGTTCGCTTTTGAATAAGTCATTGGGAGAGAAACTGGAGGCTCTTGATTTTGCTGCTATTGCATTACATGAGCAGGGGATTTTTAAGACCAGCCGGGGCAGGAAAGTGTTCCTGCTGACTGGTGCAGATGCTGCCAGTCCTGATCAAATAGCGGCTATTATACAAGGTTTGCGGCGAAAACCGGCAGATATCTACCGCTGTATTCTTACCGAAGGCTATGGTGAAAATATGCGGCCGCTGGAGGTATATGACTTATGATGCCACGCATAGGAGCTGTCATTCTGGCAGCAGGCGCAGCCAGCCGTATGGGACGGCAGAAACTGCTGCTGCCGCTGGGGGACAAGCCGGTATTAGCCCATGTTTTGGCTGTTGTCAGTCAAATACCATTCGCAGACAGGCTTATGATTATCGGCGAGCCGCAGCAGGAGTTGGCTGCGCTTGGCAGTCAATATGGCATTCGTTCTGTTTATAATCCTGACCGGATCAGTGGACAGGCCACTTCTATTGCAAAAGCAATTTCCCATTTAGACGGTGAAGTTGACGGAGTACTGTTTCTGCCGGGAGATCAGCCGCTGATTACGGCTGATCTGGTGCAGGCACTGCTTAGCTGTTTCGGTGAGAATGCAAATAACCGGCGGATTGTGGTACCCTTTCACAAGGGGCAGTATCGCAGTCCCGTATTGTTTGGTGCTGCGTGGCTGAAAGAGTTAGCTGCCCTTTCCGGTGACAAAGGCGGGAGGGAGATAATCCGCAATCATTCGGAAGTAATAGCTGCCGTTGAATGGTTTGAAGAAGCTTCTTTCCGTGATGCAGATACATGGGATGATTATCTTGAATTGGTACAATACTTGCATAAGTATTAGCAAGTATTGTGTGGAAGGAGGTTAATTGCTTGGCAAGTATACTGATTAAGAATGCACAGGCCATTATCACCGTCAATAACCAGGATCAAGTCCTTGAAAGGCAGAATATTTTTATCAAGGATAACCGCATTGCAGCAATCGATAACGAGGAGCGGGATGCCGATACTATTATCGATGCCACGCACATGCTTGTTTATCCCGGTTTAGTGAATACCCATCATCATTTATATCAGACATTTACCCGCAATTTGCCGCAGGTACAGAAGCTGGAGTTGTTTGACTGGCTGCGGACGCTGTATGCTGTCTGGCGAGGGTTGACGGAGGATATGATCTATTTCAGTTCGCTCACCGGCATGGGGGAATTGTTAAAATACGGCTGTACGACCTGTTTCGATCATCATTATGTTTTTCCTAAAGATAGGTCAGACCGGTTTATTGACAGGCAGTTTGAAGCAGCTGCCGCACTGGGCATCCGGTTTCATGCATCGCGGGGCAGTATGTCCCGGGGGAAGAGCGACGGCGGCTTGCCGCCAGACGAACTAGTGCAAAGTGTGGCTGATATTCTGTCTGACAGTGAGCGGTTGATTGATACCTATCATGATACAAGTCCATACTCGATGCGGCAGGTAGTGCTTGCGCCATGCTCACCATTTAGTGTTACTGCCGATCTGATGACAGAGACGGCCAAATTGGCGCGAGCCAGGCGGGTTCGGCTCCATACGCATTTGGCTGAGACGAATGATGAAGAGGCGTACTGCCTGCAAACCAGGGGGCTTAGGCCGTTAGCCTATATGGAGAGCCTTGGCTGGCTTGGTTCTGACGTGTGGTATGCTCATGGTATTCATTTCACTGAACAGGAACTGCGTACGCTGGCTGATATGCGTACTGGGGTAGCCCACTGTCCGGTATCCAATCAAAAGCTTTCCTCGGGAATTGCTCAACTGCCTCGTATGCTTGAGCTAGGTGTACCGGTTGGGCTGGCGGTGGATGGCAGTGCCAGCAATGATTGCTCCAATCTGCTTGGTGAGTTGCGCGCCTGTTATTTGATGCATAGACTTGCCGGCAGTGCCAAAGCACCCAGCGGTTATGAGCTGCTCAGGCTTGCCACCAGGGGCGGTGCTGCTTTGCTGGGACGGGAAGATATCGGCTCTATTGAAGTGGGCAAAGCGGCTGATTTATTTATGATTCGAACGAATCGCCTGGAGTTTGTGGGAACGCAGTTTGATGCAAAGTCGCTGCTTTGCACGGTCGGAGTGAACAGGCCAGTTGATTATACCATCGTGAACGGCAGGATTGTAGTGAAAGACGGGGAACTGTGTACCATAGATGAATCCCGAACAGTGCAGCAGGCAAATCAGCTTGTACAAACTTTGGTCAAAGGGAACTGAAACGTTACGCTGTCTCAATGTAGAAATATTTATCTCAATTTGATACCGGTTGACTGAGGTGTTTATGAATAATTTAGTAGTTATCAAAGGCGGTGGCGATTTAGCTACCGGTATTGCCCACCGTCTCCGCAAGAGCGGTATATATGTAGTGATTACAGAATTGGCGCAGCCAACGGTGATTCGCCGCTCCATCGCCTTTGCGCAGGCTGTATTTACCGGCGAAGCAGCGGTAGAAGGCATTACCGGGCGCCTCGTAAAGGCTGATGAAATCTGGCAGACTTTGGCTCAGGGCATTATCCCGGTAGTAATTGACCCAGAGGGAAAATGCATTGACAGGCTGAGGCCCTGGGGAGTAGTTGATGCCATCATTGCCAAAACCAATACAGGCACAGCTGAGGCGGATGCACCGGTTGTTATTGGTGTCGGTCCGGGTTTTACTGCCGGTCTGGACGTGCATGCTGTGGTCGAAACCGCGCGAGGGCATGATTTGGGTCGCGTGTATTATGAAGGTGCGGCACAGGCGGATACGGGTATTCCCGGTAATATAGGCGGTTATACGATTGAGAGACTGATAAAAGCTCCGGTTGATGGCATATTTAAGGGATTGAAGACTATTGGTGATACTGTAAAAGCGGGAGAACCAGTTGCCGAAGTAAATGAAATGGTTGTTTCGGCAGCTATTGACGGCGTATTGCGCGGATTGCTTCACGATGGCTTGCCGGTTTATCAGGGCATGAAAATTGGTGACATTGATCCCCGCTGCCGTCAGGAGCATTGTTTTACTATTTCCGATAAGGCCAGAGCGATCGGCGGAGGAGTGCTGGAGGCACTGCTTTGCCTAAAGGGGGAGAGGTTGCATGACCGGATTTGAACAATTGCTGGAACTTGCAAAACAAATGGGGCAGGCAGATATACTGACTATTGTGGAAGCACCAGCAGACAAAGATCCAAGCCTTTTGGGGCGAATGCTGATTATCCCTGCAGGTGAGCAGCCTGCGGAAGAACTGATTGATGCCAATTTTACCAGACTTGTCATGGAATTGATTCACAACACGGTTTGGCAGCAGGCTATAGTCATACCAATTGATTATGAGGGACACTACCGGTTATTATGGGACCGGCTGGTCACTCAGCCCCGTGCACTGGTATTGGGAGCCGGTCACATCAGCCAGCCGCTGGTGGGTTTGCTGGCGATGGTCGGCTATGCGGTAACGGTAGCAGATGACCGGCCCGAATTTGCAAATCAAAGGCGGTTTCCCGAAGCAGAACAGGTGATTTGCAATAACTTTGCGGCCGCACTTGCCGGTTTGGACCTTGACCATTATGAAGCGATTATCATTGTTACCCGGGGGCATCGCTATGACCTCGACTGTCTTAGAACGGTTCTAAAATGTCCTGCTCCTTATACCGGCATGATCGGCAGCCAGCGCAGAGTTAGCGGCATTAAGGAAATGATGACGGAAGAAGGGGTACCCTCTAAAATATTGGATCAATTGAAGGCGCCGATTGGCCTGGATATTGGTGCCCAGACGCCACAGGAAATTGCATTGAGCATTGTTGCTGAAATCGTTGCAGTAGTCCGCAAGGGCAGCTGCATGCCGCTTAGCAGTAAACGGAGGTGACTCAGTATGGATATAAATTTGCTTGAAGCAATTTGTGAGGTTCAACGTGTGAAAGGCAAGGCCGCGCTAGTGACCATTATTGATACCCGCGGCTCTACTCCGCGCAAAGCAGGCAGTAAGATGCTGGTTTATCCTGATGGGCGGATAACCGGCACTATTGGCGGCGGCTGTTCCGAATCGGAAGTGCGAATAAAGGCTTTGCAGGCTTTGGACGATACGCAGTCAGCTCTTTACCGGGTATCGATGCTGAACGATACTGCTGCCGAAGAAGGTATGGTGTGCGGCGGAATTATGGATGTATTTATTCAGGTAATATAAGAAAACCCGCTTGTGCGATTAAGT
>NZ_DALZUO010000030.1:0-52138 GCF_032013335.1 Anaerospora sp.
GTCTTTTCTAATATTTACCCGTAAAACTACAGGAATCGCGAACAATGAGCTGCGGTTTAAGAATGACTGATGTAGGTTCAAGGGCAGAGCCTTCAATTCGTGAGTACAATAAGCGGGCGGCATGAGCTCCCATCATACGGGTGAACGAGGAAACCGTAGTTAATTTGGGACTAATGATTGCCGCCTCCGGAATATCATCAAAGCCCACGATGGCCATATCCTGTCCGGGATTAATGCCTGCATCCTTAAGCTTCATCATAGCACCGATCGCAATAGTATCGTTATAGCAGAAAATGGCAGTAGGCCGGTCGGGCAGGAGCAAAAGTTTTTCAATTGCCTCAATTCCGCCTTGCCGGGTAGCCGGGCTTTCGATAATAAGTGAAGGATCAATCGTAAGGCCTGCTTGCAGCAGTGCATGATCATAACCCTGTTTACGCCCTTGCCAGGATGAAAGCTGAGAAAAACCACCGACTAAAGCAATCCGGCGGTGCCCCTTCTGAACGAGATAATCGACAGCAATTTGGCCTCCCAGTACGTTATCCACGCCTACGTAATCGCAGTTGGCTTCAGGCAGCCTTCTGCCAACAAGTACTACGGGTATTCCTAACTGTTCAATCCGGTTTATCGGTGCACTGGGACTACCAGGGACTGCTGACAAGATGATGCCGCCTACCCTGTGCTCCAGCATAGTGGAAAGCAGGCGTTCCTGAATGGACTGGGAGTCAAAGGTTGTTCCCAGAATAACAGTCTGCCCGAACTTATCTAATTCCTGGTGGATGCCGACCAGCAGCTCTGAATAAAAAGGATTGGCAAGCTCCATGATGATGAGGCCCACCGTTGTGGAAACTTTGGAACGCAAATTAGCAGCAACACGGTCATAGACATAACCTAATTGCTGCATTGAGGCTAAAACCTTTTCACGGGTCGCTTCCGTAATATGTTTGCTGCCACGCAGTACCAGCGAAGCGGTAGCACGGGATACGCCTGCGTGTTTAGCGACATCCTGTAATGTTATATGCGTTTTCTTTTCTAGTTTCATGTGACCACCTAATACTACAAAGTTTACCATAAACGGTAAATGAGCGAGCAGGGTAAGTCTGATTAGCACTAAAGACAGTATAAGATAAGGACTGTTGACTGTCAATGAAGCAGCCTGGTTTGGCAGTGTTAATAGCACAAGTTCATGCATTTTTGCGTCAATTCTAGTAAGGAGTACCGCGATAGAACGTGAAGGTATTCACACATAGTCTGATTATACTATATTTTTAAAATAGTCTGCAAATACTTATTGACAGCGAGCAATCTGGGATACTATACTTTCATTAGATCGATCTAATAACTAAATGATACAAATGGTATTCATTGATTTGCGTTACTTGAATCGACAAAATAAGATGAATTTTGTATGAAAGACAAACTATAATCGACTAAGAAGGTGAGTAGCACGTTTGAGTTGTATTTAGAAAGGCCTGGAATTATGCAAATCCGTGAATCCCGGCAACTACCTGCGCTTACAGCGAATGATGTAAAAATTAAGGTTAGCTGTGGTGGTATATGCGGATCAGATTTGAGAGTTTACAAGGGGACGATCAGCTATGCGCAATATCCTCTCCGGCCCGGGCATGAAGTAATCGGCACTGTTGTTGGGGCAGGCAGTAATGCGCAGCATAAGATTGGTTCCAAAGTGGTCGTGTTTCCGAATACCTATTGCGGTGAGTGCGAGTTTTGTGCAGGCGGAAAAACAAATATCTGCATACATAAAAAACCATTAGGAGTATCAACTGACGGTGTTTTTGCACAGGAGATTATACTTGATGCAAAATATCTCATACCTGTTCCCGCTGAATTGCCGGATAAAAGAGCAATTCTCATTGAGCCCTTTGCCGTTACCGTTCATGCTCTGAAAAAAGCCGGTATTACCCCAGGAACAACTGTGGCGGTAATCGGCTGCGGTACGGAAGGCTTGTTGTCAATTGCCCTGGCACTTTATCAAGGGGCTGAGGTAACTGTTATTGATATTAATCCGCTTAAGCTAGCATTGGCTGAGAGGTTAGGGAAAGTAACCACACTCCTGCCTGGAGAAGTCAATAATAAAGTGTTTGATGTAGTAATTGAAGCTGCTGGAGTAAAAGAAGCCATCCAGCAGGCGATAAGTATCGTTAAGCCTGGCGGAATAATGGTACCCTTAGGAATAACCATGGATCCGGTACATCTATCCCCTATTCACATTGTACGTAACGAGATATCCATTCTAGGCTCTATCATTTATACTGTTGAAGATTTTGCGGATGCGATTACTTATTTGGGTGATCCTTCGTTATTTGTAGAACCGATTGTCTCTAAAACATGGGCATATGAAAACTATCAGGAAGCGTTCAATGATGCCATGTCAGGGGATTATGCCAAGATTATTGTAACATTTGACTAGAGAATTACCGGTAGAGGGGGGCTGGGCCATGGTAACGTAGAAATAAGGACAATGGTGCCAACCAGTTAGAAGGTAAGTTACTAATAGGAAGAGGGGCGTGTAGGAATGAAAAAGTATCTTACGTTAACAAGTTTAGCAATCATAATCTGTTTGCTGCTGGTCACCGGTTGTTCTTCACAAACGCAATCGGGAGAAAAGAAAGACGGCGCCAAAGTGATGAAACTGGGAATTGTTACAAATAAAGACCGCTCACTGACAAAAGGTCTGCAAAAGTTCGCTGAACTAGTTGAAAAAGAATCAGGTGGAACAATTAAAGGAGAAGTATTTTCTGACGGTGTATTAGGCGGAGACCGCCAGGTATTGGAAGCCTTGCAAATGGGGACGGTCCATGGAACGGCTGTTTCTACCGGTGTTGTTGCTGCCTTTGCCCCGCGATTTGATGCTTTTGACCTGCCCTTTTTATTTAAGGATAAAGCAACTGCATACAAAGTTTTTGACGGACCAATCGGGCAGGAAGTCCTGCAGGATCTTCCTAAATCAAGTTTAATTGGCTTGGCTTATTGGGAGAACGGTTTTAGACATTTAACAAACAATAAGCGGGAAGTGAGAACCGCAGATGATATTAAGGGCCTGAAAATCCGGACGTTGGAAAGCAAAGTTCATGTTGAAACATGGAAAACACTTGGTGCTAATCCCACACCGATGTCCTTCTCGCAACTTTATACCGCTTTGGAGCAAGGTGTTGTTGATGGTCAGGAAAACCCTTACGGCAATGTAGTAACAAGCAAGTTTAATGAAGTGCAAAAATACCTGACTAATACTGGTCATGTCTATAATGCCAATGTATTTATTGTCAGTAAGGTTTTCTGGGATTCGCTTACCGATAAAGAACGGGATGCTGTGAAAAAAGCAGCGGAAGAATCGAAGGTTTATCAAAGAAAGCTGAATGAAGAGGAAGACCAATCAAGTGTTAAATTCCTGACGGAAAAAGGCATGAAAATTAATGAATTGAATGCAGGCGAGAAAGACAAAATCATGCAGATGCTTGAGCCTATTTATAAACAAGTGAGTACGGCTGTTGGTGGAGATTTGGTTGACAGACTGATAAAAGCAGCGAAGTAGCCGGGGAGCAAGGAGAGTTCTTAAGAAAGGTTCTTAAGAACTCTCACTTAGTAAAGCCTCCTACCTTAATACCAAGCAACATCAATGGGGGAAATAAAAATGAAAAAGCTAGCAAAGATGGAATCCGCTTTTAATGGTATTATGGCCCTTTTCTTAGCGCTTATGGGTCTCTTAATCTTCACCAACGTAGCATTGCGTTATCTTTTTAATTCAGGCTTAACATGGGCTGAGGAATTATCGCGCTTTTTGTTCGTATGGACCGTATTCCTAGGGGCAATTGGAGCTCTCAAAGATAATAATCATTTGGGCTTCACATCTCTGGTGCAAAAATTGCCGCCTTTTGGTAAGAAAATATGTTTTATCATAAGTAATGCAATGGTATTGGGGACTCTGTGGGTGCTTTTCCAGGGAAGTCTGAAATTAACGATGATGACATCCCACACTTTGTCTCCTGCTACGGGGATACCCTTATCGTATATGTATATCATTGGCATTATTTCCAGTGTAGGTATGTTTCTAGTAGTTTGCTGCAATATATACCGGGCTATATTCGTAAAGGGAGCTGTGGAAAGGCTTGTTGTACTAAAGGAATCAGAAGAAGAAGTCACCATGGAGAATAGTGGTAAAGGAGAAATAACCCAATGACGGTAGCTGTATTTGTCTTCTCGTTATGTGGTGCCATGGCGCTTGGAATGCCTATCGCTTTTGCATTGTTAGTTTGCGGAGCTGCATTGATGCTTCATCTTGGGATGTTCGATACCCGCATTCTGGCACAGAATTTAATTGTAGGCGCTGATAGCTTTGCATTAATGGCTATTCCTTTCTTTATTCTTGTAGGTGAGTTAATGAATGCAGGAGGAATTTCCAAGCGGATTATTGGTTTTGGCTTGGCGCTTGTGGGTCATATTCGCGGCGGTTTAGGTTATGTTGCAATAATGACAGCGTTCATTTTTGCAGGTTTATCAGGCTCGGCAGTTGCGGATACGGCTGCGCTGGCAGCCATTATGGTTCCAATGATGGCTGATGCCGGCTATGATAAGAGCCGCTCAGCCGCGCTTATCGGGGCAGGCTCTATTGTTGCGCCTATTTTGCCGCCAAGCATTCCTTTTATTATTTTTGGTTCTCTTAGCGGTGTATCAATTATGAAACTTTTCATGGCTGGCCTGTTTCCCGGCTTAGTAATTGCTGTAAGTCTGGCAGTTACCTGGTGGTATATGGCGAGAAAGAAAGAAGTGAAGGTTTTTGAGCGCAAATCTTTCAAAGAAATTTTGATTGCCTTTAAGGATGCCGCATGGGCGCTGGCATTGCCCATTCTCATCATGGTTGGTATCAAAGGCGGTGTTGTTACTCCCACGGAAGCCGCCGTTGCAGCAGTATTTTATACGCTGTTTCTGTGTTTCGTAGTCTATAGGGCACTAACCGTCAAGCAGCTATATCATATCCTGATTTCAGCAGCAAAGACGACAAGCGTTATTCTGTTTCTCATTGCGGCGGCTATGGTATCCTCTTGGCTTATTGCCATAGCAAACATTCCTGCATCAATTACTGGCTGGCTTTCCGCTTACATGGACAGCCCGCTGTTATTAATGATTGCAATTAATATTCTGGTATTTGTAGTTGGAACAGCCATGGATTTAACGCCTACCGTACTCATTCTTACACCGGTGTTAATGCCAATTGTTTTGAAAGCGGGTATTGATCCAGTTTATTTTGGTGTAATATTTATTTTGAATAATGCGATTGGCCTGCTGACTCCACCAGTCGGAACAGTATTAAATGCTGCCTGCGGTGCGGGAAAAGTACTCATGGATGACTTAATGAAAGACATTATGCCTTTCCTGATTATTGAAACAGTAGTCCTTATTCTGATGATCTTATTTCCTCAGCTTGTTCTTGTTCCTATGCGCTGGCTGCTGGGGTAAATACCGGTACTGTATGCTGCAAATCTGGCATAAGTAAAACTATTGATTAGATCGATCTAATGAGCGTTGATTGACAGGGAAGACAGTCATATATGTTCAGAAGAAATCGAGTGGGGAGGATACAAATATGAAAGATCTGGTTTCCAATCAGTTAATTAAGTATCTGGAAAAAAGAGGTGTTAAGCACATCTTTGGTCTATGCGGACACACCAATATCGCCGTCTTAGCGGCTTTATCCAAAAGTGAAAAAATCCGCTTTGTTAATGTGCGCCATGAGCAAATTGCCGCTCACGCTGCCGATGGCTATGCCCGAGTAACGAAAAAAGCAGCTGTTGTGCTGAGTCATCTCGGCCCAGGGCTTACCAACGCCGCTACCGGTGTAGCCAATGCTGCTCTTGACTCGATTCCAATGGTGGTGATTGCCGGAGATGTTCCTACTCATTATTACGGCAAGCATCCTCACCAGGAAGTTAACCTCCATGCCGATGCAACCCAATGGGAAATCTATCGTCCCTTCGTTAAACGGGCCTGGCGGGTTGAACGGCCTGATCTTTTCCCGCAGATACTGGAAAAAGCCTTCGCTCTGGCTGAGTCAGGGCGTCCCGGTCCGGTGCTGGTGGATGTGCCCATGGATATCTTCTCGATGGAAGTGGAGACTGCACTTTTTGAATGCCTGGAGCGTAATACCAAGACCATTCAAAAACCTTCACTAGATGAAGAAATTGCGGGTACCATCGTCAGGGCTCTGGCTGAAGCAAAAAATCCGCTAATTTATGCGGGCGGCGGCATTATATTGGCCGATGCGGCACAAGAACTGCAAGAATTCGTCGACCATATGGGTATTCCTGTCGCTCACAGCTTGATGGGGAAAGGGGGATTGCCTGATGATCATCCTTTTACCTTAGGAATGACCGGCTTTTGGGGAACGCAATTTATCAATGATAAATGCCGGCAGGCCGGCTGTATCCTCGGATTAGGGACCAGCTTCAAAGAAGCGGACTGCAGTTCGTGGTATCCCGAATATACCTTTGATTTTAGTGTCACCAAGCTCATTCACATTGACATTGATGCAAGTGAAATCGGCAGAAACTATCCAGTTGAAATAGGAGCGGTAGCCGATCTAAAGCAAGCCTTGACTGTTCTAACCCGCGTGGCGAAAAAACTGTATCCTGCTGCCAGAGAAAATCAAGCGCTTAAGGCAGAAATCAGTGCCTATCGCAAGGATTTTAAAGCAGGCAATAAGCCTTTGGAAGAATGTAATGCTTTCCCGATGAGTCCGCAGCGCATTCTGGCAGATGTGCGGGATGTACTGCCACGCAATGGCATTATCACGACTGATGTGGGCTGGAATAAAAATGGCGTGGGTCAGCAGTTCCCCATCTATGAACCGGGTTCTATCCTGACACCAGGTGGGCTGGCTACTATGGGGTTTGGTTCACCGGCAGCGCTTGGAGCAAAAGTGGCAGCTCCGGACAGAGTAGTAATTTCGCTCATCGGTGACGGAGGTTTTGGCCAGAACCCGGCAGTGCTGGCTACAGCGGCAATCGAAAATATTCCGGCTATCTTCGTCATCATGAACAACTATGCTTTTGGAACCATTGCAGGCCTTGAAAAAGCACATTATGACACCACCTTTGGCACGCTCTTTATCAAGGACGGCGAGCCTTATTCGCCGGATTATGCGGCAATTGCCAGAGCCTATGGCGTGGAAGGCGTAAAGATCGGGTCTGCGGAAGAATTCAAACCGGCGCTGCTAAAAGCGATTGAATCGAACAAACCATATGTGCTTGATGTATCAATGGTCAACAACCCGGTACCGACCGCAGGGCACTGGAACATTATGGACATTTATTCTCCCGGCAAAAAAGTGCACCATGTAAGCACTAATTAAGGAGGAGAAAAATGACACAGCAGTATTCTCTAGCTCATTTAACAGTACTCGGTTGTGCGCCGCCGGAAATGACGTATATTGCGGCAAGAGCGGGTTATGATTTTGTCAGCTTCCGGCCTATTTTCTTCGGATTACCTGGAGAACCAAACTATGCGCTAGGCGAGAACAAGGAACTTTTGCGCCAGACGAAGACAGCTCTTGCCGATACGGGGATGAAACTGTTAGACATTGAGCTGGCGCGAATTTTTGATGGTGTTGATCCGAAGAAATATCTGCCTGCTTTAGAAGTGGCAGCCGAACTTGGCGGTCGTCATGTATTAAGCAGCATTTGGACGGAGGATCGCAGCTTCGCCATAGAGCGTTTTGCTGAACTTTGTGAGCTTGCAAAATCATTCGGACTGACCGTAGACCTGGAATTCGTTACGTGGGCCAGTGTTTCGACACTCAGGGGAGCGCTGGATATTCTCCGAGATGCCAATAGTGACAATTGTGGAGTTTTGGTCGATACCCTTCATTTCAACCGCTCGCGCGTAGGGCTGGAGGAACTGGAGGCAGTGCCTCGCGAATGGTTTCATTTCGCCCATCTGTGTGATGGCCCGGCAGAGATTCCGGATACCAAAGAGGCGCTGATTCATACTGGACGGGATGAGCGCCTGTATGCAGGAGAAGGAGGAATTGATATTGCTGCTATTTTGAAACGGCTGCCTGCCATTCCTTACTCCATTGAGCTGCCTCATCTTGCACGGGTTAAAGAACTTGGCTATGCCGAACATGCCTGGCGCTGCCTGCAATCGGCAAAGAACTATATAGCTGTTCATCAGCAAAAATCTGAATATCAGGTCGCGAGTGGTGTGTTTAACAGTCTCTTGACTTCCGGGCATTCGCCGGTAGCGTTATAAAAAAATATGGGAGCCGCCTGCTGTTGACCTGTCAATGGTTGGCGGTTTCTTAGTACGGTCTTCAGTCTGTTTTAGAGGGTGCTTCAATGAAAATGATCTGATGACGAAAGAAGGGAGAATATGTACACTGCAGCAACTGGTATGAGGTGGCCTAATCAAGTAGCAATTTGCGAAGTTGGTTTACGGGATGGACTGCAGAACGAAAAGAAGGTACTCAGTGTTGATGAAAAGCTCGAACTGCTGGATATGGTGACTGGCTCAGGTATTAAAATCATTGAAGTAGGCTCTTTTGTTCATCCTAAAGCCGTTCCACAAATGGCTGATACAGAAAGAGTTGTTCGTCAGATGACAAGAATGGCCGGAGTGGAATATCGTGTTTTAGTTCCTAATTTAAAAGGGCTGGAAAGGGCATATGATGCCGGTATAACAAAAGCAAAGCTGACCATATCAGTCAGTGAGTCTCATTGTATTAATAACTTTAATCAAACTCCGCTGGAGATGATGAAAGGTTTTGTGCCTTGCGTTGAATATGCTGCCAAACATAATATAAAGCTCTCCGGAGCATTGTCGTCTGCTTGGGGATGTGCTTTCGAAGGGAAGATACCTGTACAACAAATCGAAAAAATTGTGCTTGAATATTTAAAACTAGGCATTACTGAGCTATCCCTGTCAGACGCTACCGGTATGGCTAATCCCAGGCAAGTATATGAGATTGGCAGCTATATGGTTAAGACCTTTCCACAGGTAAAATGGATTTTGCATTTTCACAATACCCGTGATATGGCTTTAAGCAACATCATTGCCGGTCTGCAGGCGGGTATTACTACTTTTGATGGTGCTTTTGCCGGATTGGGCGGCTGCCCCTATATTCCCGGTGCATCAGGCAATATTGCAACCGAAGATGTGATTCATATGCTGCACGAAATGGGAATTGCCACCGGCATAGATTTGCCGAAAGCGATGGATACCGCCCGCAAGGCTCAACAAATGACTGGCAGCCAGGGGGAAAGTCATGTACTAAAGGCAGGGCGCTGTGAGGATCTTACCAATGAAAAGGCTAGGAACCAAAATAATCGATGATTCAAGCAGGTATACCGTAACTAAAGTACGTTTGTAGTTGTAATATTGACAATAGTTAACAGCACTGCTATGATTAGGCTAATATAAGCAAAAATGATGATGGAGAAGAGTAAGTATTGGGAGCTGTTCAGAGAGCCGGTGGGTGGTGCGAACCGGTCAGTCCGATAGTGAAGTTCACTCTTGAATTGCAAGCTGAAAACTGGTTTTACTGCCAGAGTAGGCTGTGCCGGCTGCCGCCGTTATGAGGCTTGAATATCGGACCTGTGGTCCCGTATTTGAAGAGTGGCGCAAGCAAGCAGGGTGGTACCGCGGGTAGATGACTCGCCCCTAAGATAATTAGGGGTGAGTTTTTAGTTTGTTCATGTAGTATAGTAATATAGTAGGAGGTTATGGAAATGAAACGTAAAAGTGTTGGTGACGGGACTCCGCCTGCCATTTGCACCCCTTTGGTAGGCAATTGCAAGGATGAAATTATTGCTGAGCTGGCAGATATTTTGTCTAAGAAACCGGATATGCTGGAATGGCGTGCAGATTTTTTTCAGGATATTGGCAACACAGCGGAAATATTGGCAGTTGCCGATCTGATTACCTCTACTGCCCGGAATGTGCCAATCATCTTTACTGTACGCTCAAACCGGGAAGGCGGTGAGCCGATACCTCTGGCGGATGAAGAAGTTATTGGCCTATGTGCAGCAGTTTGTACTCATACGGCTATTGAATATATTGACTGTGAATTGAGCAATGCCCCTGAGCATATGGTGTTTTTGAGGGATGTAGCGCATAAACATAATAAAAAAATTATTGCTTCTTTTCATCAGCATTTTTATACGCCAACGAAAGAGTTTTTATTGGCAAAGCTGACCGAGGCGCAAGAACAGGGGATGGATGTCGCTAAAATAGCTGTAATGCCTTGTAGTATGGAAGATATCATAACCTTGTTGTCTGTTAGTTTAGAGGCTAACAATCAATTGAACATACCGGTTATTGTCATTGCGATGGGACCGTATGGGGTGATTACCCGCGTCGCCGGAGGTGTTTTTGGTTCAGCAGTCACTTTTGCCGTAGGCCATAAAGCTTCGGCACCCGGACAAGTTCCGATTGATGATTTACGGGCAGTTCTCCATACGCTTGAACAATCGATGAAATCATAAGAATCGCGGCTCTCAAGTTGTAATTTGAGAGCCGCGATTCTTTTTAGTGGTGGCGGCGGCAATAGCGGCACCGATGCCTGATCCATCTTTTGTAAGGACGCATTTTATTTGCCCAGCTTTTACACCGACCAATTCCTGTAAAGTCTGCGAAATGGTATCGGCGTAGCCAGGCAGCTTTTCATATAATGAGCCATCTATGGATATCGTATGCAAACTGTTTAAAGTGGGATCGATATGCTTCAGTATGGCTGCGTAGCTGGCGGCTGCCAGGCGGGCTGAGCGCGTGGCGATAAGGCAGGCCGAGTGCTGTAGTACTTCCCGGTCATCGAGAGAAACAGCAGTTGGACTGCTGTGCTTGGCAAGCCACAGGGAAATCTGTTCTGGCCTAGCTGCGGCATCTTGTAAAACTGCCACATCCCAGCCAGATAAGGCACCGACTGTCTGTAAGAAAACGGGACAGTTACCGTTGAATAGGAGTCCTTGGGTTACAACATCGAGCAAAACAAGGCGAAGTAATTCACCAATATAACGTCCTGCACACATTTTTTCCAGCTTTCCTGCGCCAGGGCGAGAACTGTATTGATCCAGCAAGGCATCATACTTATTGCCGGAGATTTTATCAAAGTTTCCGGATTCGATATTAATATACGTGGGATGGGAAAACCTTGGTGGCTTCGGCTCAAGATAGCAAGTATTGTGGCCGGTGCCGCAAATAGAGCCGATATCGGCATAGCGATCCTGGTAGGCCGCCGCTAAGAGCGCGCTTACTGTGTCATTCGTAATTGTCACAGGTTGAATATTAGACAAGCCGCGGTCAGCTAATGCCTGATGCAGCAAATCCACGACATTATGGCCTACAACACCGGATGTGTTTATTTCCTTCGTCCAGTGCAGTAGAATAGCCTGGTTTGTACCGGTCTGGCGACAGGGGAAAGAAAAGGTATGGCCTAACAAATATGTTTTGCCTGGCTGAGTGAGCTGTGCCAACTGGTCGGCAAGAAAACCGAATAGCTCCGCTGCGGTTGACGTTCTGCTGGTGAAATCATAATTTTTAGATTGATTGGACAGCGGCACATCCTGCCGTTTAAGTATCGTATAGTTGCCCTGGCCGGTGAGTTTAATCAGCATAACCCGTACATTCGTACCGCCGAAGTCAAGGGCGAGGAAGATTCCTGTTTCTTGCCCGTCAGGCTTAGTCAGAAAAGATGGCAGCATGGCTAATGAACTCGCCTGTCCTTGAAGCCCTTCCTTCATGTCATGAAGAAATAATTCCACTATGCCTGTCAGCTGGGCAGTAGAAAACGTAAAATCAGTATGCAATTGATCCAGGTACTGCTGTGTGGTAGACATAAAAGCAAAGTCCTCCCCTTGCAGTTACTAATGAATGCTTAGCTTTAGTATACGCTATGAATGGCCTGTTGTCTGTTCTTAGCATGAATAAAGGCAAGAACTTTGCATTTATGCAGAGTTCTTGCCTTTGTTATTCCCAGCCTAAGGACGACGGGGAGGTTTATTGCTTTTTGAGAATGCCGGTCTGTTGCCGGGCGGACGTCTTTGATCAAAAGGTCTGCCGCCGTTGTTGTTGTTTGGTCTATTATTGCCGCGGCGTACACGAAGAGGTGCTTCTTCGGTAATTTTAACTGGTGTTGTATCGGGTTCTTTTGTCAGTAGTTTCAATGCAGCCGACAATAATGTTACCGAATCAATATCAGTCAACAATTCTTCAGCCCGTCCGCGGTAGTATTCCAGATTGCCCTCTTCGACAGCCATCAATAGGTTGTCTACAGCCAGGCGTTGCTGACCTTCGATTACTTCCGTTACGGAAGGTACTGACATGCGAAGAATCTTACGGTTAGTTAGACGCTCAATGCTCCGCAGATGCTCGATTTCGCGCGGGATAACAAAAGTTGTCGCTAATCCGCTCTGACCGGCCCGGCCGGTACGGCCTACCCGGTGGACATAGCTTTCTGGATCTTGCGGCATGTCATAATTATATACGTGCGTAACGCCGCTGACATCAAGACCGCGGGCAGCTACGTCGGTAGCAACGAGGATATCAATTGTATTTTCGCGGAACTGACGGATTACAGCATCGCGCTTGGCCTGAGACAAGTCGCCATGAATGCCTTCTGTCGAGTAACCACGTTTTTTCAATGCTTCCGATACTTCATCAACGCGGCGCTTGGTTCTGCCGAAGACAATAGCCAGTTCAGGCGATTGGATATCAAGCAAACGACACAGCACGTCAAATTTTTGACGGTCTTGAAGTTCAATGTAATGCTGTTCAATGAGCGAAACAGTGACTTCTTTTGACTTAACACTAATGAAGGATGGGTCCTTCAAGAAGCGTTGAGCAAGATTCTGGATAGGTTTGGGCATAGTAGCCGAAAACAGTAAAGTCTGGCGGCTATCGGGAGTCGTGCTGAGAATTTTCTCGATATCTTCAATAAAGCCCATGTTGAGCATTTCGTCGGCTTCATCTAACACGACCATTTTAATGCTGGCCAGACGGATGGTACGGCGATCCATATGATCCATCAGGCGTCCAGGGGTGGCTACAATAATTTGCGGATTCTTGCGCAATCCCTTAATTTGACGCTGAATATCCTGGCCGCCATAAATAGGGAGAGCCTGGATGTTTGTGTATTGAGCAATTTTATTTAGCTCTTCCGCTACTTGAATTGCAAGTTCGCGGGTAGGCGTCAATACAATTCCTTGGGGACCATCGGCGGAAACGCGCACTTTATTCAGCAGCGGAATACCAAATGCTGCTGTTTTGCCTGTTCCGGTTTGAGCTTGTCCTACTAAATCTTTCCCAGCCAATGCCGATGGGATAGCTTGCTCTTGAATTGGCGTAGGTTCTTCAAAACCCATATCGTTAAGCGACCGTAAAATGGCGTCACCAATTCCTAATGCTTTAAATTTTTCCAAATGATTCTGTCCTCCTTGTATAACAACTCTTCTATAGTATCACCTTATATGAAAATTTAATATATCTTTCTTGGTATTTTTTTCATAAATAATTAAAAACTTGACTAATTTATTAAAAAAAAATATAATATATAAAGATTATACACCATTTAAGCTTTAACAGCCTATCATTAGTGAGAGTAAATACTGCCCCATATTATCTCTTAGTTCTAATGCGTTATTGGTAGTAGTAGTCGAAGGTAATTGCGGCTGATGACATTTTATAATGTTATGATTACCAATTTTAGAATACGGAGGATTTATACATGGAGCAGCAGATCAAAAAACTGCTAAAACGGTTAGCCTTTTTAGGCTATGGCTCTTTTGAGATTAAGAGTATTTTTCGGTACGCAGCAGGTAGCGAGTGCTTGGATGAGATGAGTCATTCTCAACTCAGTGAAGTAAAAGCTTATCTGGAAAAGTACGAACAGCTCGGCTCAAATTTTGTAGCCGGATATAGCAAGTAACACTCAAGACCTGTGCATTTGCACAGGTCTTTTTTAATTTCGCTTGGTGAAGGGGATTTTAGGTTGACGGTGGTGTGCTTTTCCTTGCTGTATAAGAATCGAAGGCATGGCGGAATTGGATTTTCCCCCATGAGCGCAGGTCCGGATCGCCGCTTTTCATGATGTCTCGGAGTGTTTTTACCATTTCTTCCAATTCAGGATCATCTGCAGTGGGCTGATTTTGCTGCTTAACCGGAGTGTGGTACTCAGCGTTATTTTCAGAAACTACTTTGGGCTGAATCACCGCGACGCCGGTAGGTGTGTTTAATTCGTCACTCAATAGTAACCAATCGAGAGAAACGCCATAGCCTGCAGCAATATTTGCCAGGTATTTTAGACTCGGTTTACCGCCAAGTTCTGTCTTTTTTACATAAGAAGCTGAAACACCAAGGCTGTTGGCAAAAGCCTCCTGTGTCAAGCGGCCTCTGACAAGCTTCAAACGTTTTCCAGTTTGTTTGTAATCTAATGCCATAACAAATGCTCCTCGCGTTACTTAATGGTAACTGAAAAAGAATAGAGAATAAAAAAGACTTGACTGGTTACCTATGAATAACTATAATGATAGTATAAAGAGTAAAATGGTTACCGAGATGCATGATTCTCTTGCGCTTTTAGTTAGAGAAGTATTGTTGTGTGTTAAATGCAAAACTTAACTGTTATATCTTCAACAGTTTTGTGTTTTTTCCTTTTTATTGATATATCCGGAAAGGGCTAGGGAATTTGCTGTGAGAATTGTAATTGATCCGGGAATCTGGAATGATACCTGGAAGACGCAAGACATATTACTTTCTATTGCAAACAATCTGTACGATAAGCTGCACAGCCGGGGGCATGAGGTACTGATGACCCGCAGCAAAGCTTCTGAGGGGGCTGATGCTGGTGTCAGTCAGGGAGATCTGTTTATTGGTTTGTATGCTACACCTGACCAGAACGACTCCACCTGTAAAACCAGTTTTTTTTGCCGTCTGGCCAGTAATTCCAGAGGCGAAGCGGTAAGGCAGGATATTTGTAAACGTATGGCCGAACTGCCGGGTATTGCCCGGATAAATATTTGTCCCTTAAGGGTTGCAGAGCTTAAAGCTGTTCCTGCTGCCGTCGTTATGATACAATTTTGTTTTCCCTTCGGAAGTTACTCCTTTACTCCTGCTGTTCTTGCGGAAACGATAGGAACCTGCATAGCTGACAACTTATAGTGAAAACATAGAACAAGGCCGGCATGTTTTATGCAGGCCTTGTTCTATTTATCTTAAGTTCAACAGGATTTTTACGCTCTTGTGTATAACAATAAAGAGTAGAATAGATGTTATTTAGCACGAAACGGGGTATTTCTATTATGCAAAGTGATAAGAGAATGTACTTCTCAATGAAGGCGCTGCTCTTTTTTCAGAATAAGCTGCTCATATTGCAAAAACAAGATCGTCATGGTGCAAAGCCATGGGAACTGCCAGGCGGCGGAGTTGAATTTGGTGAAGACCCACAGACGGCATTGGAACGTGAAATACAAGAAGAGACAGGTTTAACGATGGAATTTATCTGTCCTCTGCAAACCTGGCGTTATCAGAAAACAGCGAATGAATATCTCACCGGACTCATATGCTTGTGCGAGACCCAGGATGATGCTGTACGATTATCGCACGAGCATATTGATTATCGCTGGGTTGAGGTTCATGAGCTTAGCAACTATGCACTTCATCCCTCTCTTACTGAAGGGTTGCGTAAAATTAATGCGGAGAAACTTTTTAGGGCTTCCAAAAAAATGGCTGAATTCTGCAGCCAACGCGCAGTGCCTTGATCATATTAGCATTATTTGACGGGTACTGTGCTAGGTTGGCGAGCGTACTTTGGCCTGTTATTGAGGTGAACTATGAAAAAAATGAAACAGTGGATTACAATGCTGTTGCTTGTCGTATATAGTATAGCAGGTACCGCTGTTGTCCGGGCTATGCCGGCAGAGGACCTCAATAAAGCCTATACTATTTATCTTGCGGCCAGTGCTTGTGTGGCAGCATACAGCGACAGGCCGGGGGATTTAGCAAGGCAGTATCTCAAACAGCAAGGCTGGCAAATTCAGCCTTATGAGCAAAACAGTGAGAATGCGGATGCCCGTTTTCTTGTCATTAAAAATATTGATGCAAACCATTTAGAGGAATCGTATGTCATTGCTTTTACGGGTACCGAGACGGTAAAGGATGTAAAAACGGATGTACGGGCGGGCCGGGTTTATTTTGCCGGTCAGACCATTGAGCAATTTGCAGATCATGCAGCTAAAAAGAAGATACCCGCTTCGGAACCCAAGATTCACCGGGGATTTCATGAATATGTTCAGGCAGCCTTAACTGCTAAATCGTTAACGGATGGCACGGGTCAGCCGCAGCTGTTAAGCGAGTGGCTGTTAGCCGATTCGAGCCGTAAAGTATATTTGACCGGACATAGTCTGGGCGGTGCAGCAGCAACGGTATCTGCTGCCAGATTAATCAGTATGGGTGTTAAGCCCGGACAGATTGAGGTTATTACTTTTGGAGCACCCGCTGTTGGCAATGATGCTTTTAACCGTCAGTTTGACCCTGTAATGGATTTGACGCGAGTCGTAATTTCCGGTGATGTAGTAACAGGGATTTTGCAGTCATTTGCCGGGGGATATGCCCAATTTGGCCGCGAAATACGCTGGGTATCACCAGACTGGGCGAATAAGGGACCCCATGGCGTGACGGAATATCTGGATCTTGCAATGAAGAACTACTATGATAAACGCCATCAGGCACAAGGTGATTCAGTAGCGCTGCTCCAACGGGGAACACCGTCCTTTCTTCCTAAGGCCTATATCGCTCCCGTGAAGTATTCGTTACCTGAAAAATTTGGAAAAGAAAAATGGTATATGCAGCAAGCTCTGCTAGATGAATATGAGCGGATACTGCCCGGCTGTCAGCCGGCAGTTCAGCCGACGGAATCGCAATTGCTGGAGCAGGCTGCGGCATCGGGAGCCAGGTGGCTGATTCTCCCTGAAGTTACCGCCTATCAACTGCCAAATGCAAAAGCAATGTACTATCTGACGTTAAGTGAAAAAATAGTAGACATGACTACAGGTGATGTAGCGCGGCTGGCTGCTTTCTCGGCAAATACAAATAATCTGACACCGTTAGAAGCGTTGCTGCACAGTGCCCGTAGTATGAGTGATGACCGGGAAGCGTGGTTTCTTAAACAGCAGGAGAGTGGGAATCAGCAGTGAATATACAGTTGATCGGGACAAAAAAATGCCAGGATACCCGCAAGGCAGAACGGTATTTTAAAGAGCGGAAGATTCCTTATCATTTTATGGACTTAACCATACGGGGGTTAAGTAAAGGGGAACTTGAAAAAATTAAAAATGCAGTGGGCCTGGAAAATATGGTAGATAAAACCAGTAAGGAATATGGCAAGAGAAACTTAAAATATCTTGTTCATAATGTAGAAGAGCAGCTGCTTGCCTATCCCTTATTGTTAAAAACACCGATTGTTCGCAATGGCACCAAGGCTACTATAGGATATTGCCCTGCCGTATGGCAGGAGTGGCAATGAAGGAGTGATTCTCTATGAACGGAACAGAACGTAAGAATATAAAGCCTGGCACCAGGGTGAAAATTGTCCAGAAAGAACATCAACGTACCGGTCAGTTGACGGAAGGCATTGTAAAAGATCTGCTTACAAGCAGTGCCGTCCATCACCGGGGAATTAAAGTCAGACTGGATAATGGAATTGTCGGGCGGGTACAGGAGATTATGAATTAGTGTCTAAAAGTACCTGTAAATCACTGGAAAACCGACCTCTGCTCACGGCTGAGACCGGACCGGTCATAAACACATGACCATCTTGCCTGATGGCTACATGAATCACTCCGCCTGGCATCAGCACGTTCACTTCGTGATCGACCAAACCCAGTTTATACGCAGTACTGGCAGCAGCGCAGCTGCTACTGCCTGACGCGAGTGTATAGCCTGCACCTCTTTCCCAGATTTCGATCTGAATAGTGCGGCGGTCAATTACTTTTAAAAACTGAACATTTGTCCGGTTGGGAAAGCGGCTGTGGTTTTCAAGGACCGGTCCCAGCTCCAAAACAGCGTCAGTCGATAGGTTGTCGCAAAGGATCACGCAATGCGGATTGCCGATGGATAAACTGGTGATTTGCAGTGCTTTGTTATGAATCAAAATTTGCTCGTTTATAGCGGTAAAGGCTGCCGTACCCATATCTACTTTAATCTGATGGCCTGTTTTATCCAGAAGCTCGACCTGCACGGTGCCTCCTACGGTCTTTAAGGAAAACTCTTTTTCGGTGACATAGTGTTGATCAACCAGATAGCGGGCGAACATGCGGATGCCATTGCCGCTTTTTTCAGCTTCGCTGCCGTCAGGATTGAAAATACGCAGGCTCATGCGCTGACTCATGGAACTGTCATTAAAAAAAGGTCCGTATAAAATACCATCCGAGCCAATGCCGAAATTCCGGTGACAAAGGAGCCGGATGTTTTTTTCTGTTAAGGTGATTGTGCTTTTATTAGGATCAATGACAATATAATCGTTGCCTAAGGCGTGGTACTTATCGTAATCTGCATACATGGATATAAGCCTCCCTCTTTAAAGAATACATTCAGTATGCGCTTAATTCAGCAGCTTTGCATTGCGTAATCTGCACAAAAGGTTGCAAAAGATGCTAAACAGGGAATGATGGATATGGATCAAGAAATAGGTCTTGAGATTGAAAAAAGAGGCTATTTAGGCGGAGGTTTTCGGTTTTTTAACCTGCAGGATACACAGACAATGAAATTCGAGCCTCATTACCATGAATTCTGCAAAATAGTGTTGTTTATTTCCGGAAATGTTACTTACTTTATCGAAGGTATAGGTTATACATTGAAACCGGGCGACATACTGCTCCTTAATCAATATGCCATTCATAAAACAGTTATTGACGGGACTGTGCCGTATAAGCGGAAGATTATTTGGTTTCAACCGGAATCCTTGCATAAATTCAATGAAGAAAACTGCAACTTGCTGCAATGCTTTTCATTAGCTTCTCAGCATAAATGCAACCTCCTGCGGCTTTCTTTTTCTATGCAGCAAAGAATGCAAGGCTTGTTTGAGCAGATGAATGAAAGCTGTGAAAAACAGGGATTTGGCAGTGAGGTGCTGCGTACCTCGCTGTTATTGCAGATGCTTGTTTACCTTAATCGGGCTGCCGAGCAAATTCCGGACGAACTGGCCTATGTTGATAGGGAATATGATGAGACAATTGATCAGGTAATTGCCTATATTGATGCTAATCTTACGGATGAATTAACGATTGATAAATTGGCATTCCGGTTTTTCTTAAGCAAATATTACCTCATGCGGAAGTTTAAGTATTATACAGGCTACAGTATCCACCGGTATGTATTACATAAAAGACTGCTTGCTGCAAATCAACTGTTGAAAAAAGGAAAGCCGGTTATGAATGCCTGCCTGGAAAGTGGTTTTCATGATTATGCCAATTTTACCCGTGCCTTTAAGAAAATGTATGGCTGTTCACCTAAACAGTGCCATACATAAAAAGGCGTTTGAATAGATTCGAGAGATGTACTGAATAAGACCATAAAACAATACGAAAAGTGGTATAAATAGCAATTAAAAAGCTAATTTTATACCACTTTTTCAGTATATTATTAAATTTACGGACTGAAGATAATTTGCAAGATAAATATTTGTGCTGTTTGACAGCCAGACAATCCAATCTGTTATATAATTTTTTCCTATATTAACAAGAGTTTTTGCCTATTATTTTTATAGACTAACTTTTGCTATAATGATACACAAGTAGTAAGCACCATCAAATAAAACGTTTTAAAGTATTGCTTACTAAACGGTGGAGGAATATATGGTCTTTTTGCATGCGGTTGAAGGTTTGTTGAGTATCATTATTATGGTTACCTTAGGGTATTTGTTGAATGCGAAAGGATGGTTTGAACTAGAACCTTCTAAATTAATTCCTAAGCTGGTTAATTATATTGCTCTGCCAACGTATATGATTTGGAACCTATTAAGCACTTTTGACAAAGCGAATTTCATGCAGCTTATTTCCGGTATTGTTGTTCCCATTATGGCTATGCTGACAAGTTTTGCAATTAGTTATATAGTATCACACCTGTTGGGCTTACCTAATGACAGAAAAGGTATTTTCCGCTCTGCATTCTTTTGTTCGAGCTCCGTGTTTGTGGGCGTACCGGTGAATTTAGCACTATTCGGAGGAGAAAGCTTGCCCTATGTACTTGTTTATTTTCTCTCAAATGCTTTTCTCTTTTGGACCTTAGGCAACTATTCCATCAGTTTGGCAGGAAAGGTGGCGCCGGCTAAACTGATAAGCATGGAAACACTAAAACGAGTATGTTCACCTCCATTTATCGGTTTTGCGTTAGCAGTACTGTTCATTTTTTGCGAAATTCAGCTGCCTGCATTCATCATGAACACCTGTAAATACTTAGGAGCCATGACTACCCCCTTATCGATGCTTTTTATCGGTATTGCCATGTACGGTGTCAATTTCAAGAAAATAAAAATAAGCAAAGATATAATATTATTATTGGTAGGCCGTTTTATTATCTCACCACTTGCAGTGCTCTTAGTGGCTTCTTTTATTCCTATTCCTGAGTTAATGAAGAAAGTCTTTGTCATTCAAGCAGCGTTGCCTGCTATGACCCATACTACGGTACTTGCTAAGGTCTATGAAGCCGATACGGAATATGCTGCAATCCTGGTAAGTATCACTACGATTTTTGCGGTACTTGCTATTCCGGTCTACAAAGCAATCATCTAAAGAACAAATAAAACAGGAAAGACTCCAAAGTTTGGAGCTTTCTTTTTTTTGCATAAAAAGTCCTCGGAAATAAGAAAAAATTATCGATCTTAATAAGAATTAAATATTTTATTTATTTCAAGAAATATATTACACTAAATTCAGAATTTAAAAATTATTAAATTTAGGCATTTCACTTGAAATGAGGAGGATAAAATGGCAAAAACTTTATTCGAAAAAATAATCAGCTCGCATTTGGTGACAGGAATGCCTAAGGCAGGAAATGAGATCGGCATACGCATTGACCAGACACTTACGCAGGATGCACTGGGTACGATGGCTTATCTGCAGTTTGAGGCAATGGGCGTACCTGTAGTCAAAACGGAATCTGTATCCTATGTCGACCATAATACCTTACAAGACGGTTTTGAAAATGCAGATGATCACCGTTATTTACAGACTGTGGCGGATAAGCATGGTATTAAGTATTCTAAGGCCGGCAACGGCATTTGCCATCAAGTTCACTTGGAACGTTTTGCCCGTCCAGGTCTTACCTTAATCGGTTCCGACAGTCATACTCCCACTTCCGGTGCGGTCGGCATGATCGCTATGGGAGTAGGCGGGATGGACGTAGCGGTGGCTATGGCCGGTGGCCCTTTTTACCTTACCTACCCCAAGGTGATTTGTGTAAATCTTACAGGCAAACTGCAGCAGTGGTGTTCAGCCAAGGATGTAATCCTGAAGATGCTCCAAATTCTGACGACAAAAGGCAACGTGGGTACCGTCATTGAATATGGCGGGCCGGGAGCGGCAGCCCTTACCGTCCCCGAACGTTCTACCATAACGAATATGGGCGCAGAGCTCGGCGTTACCACCTCTTTGTTCCCCAGCGATGAAATGACAAAAGTCTTTTTCAAAGCGCAGGGAAGGGAGAAAGACTGGCAGCCCTTAGGCCCTGATGAAGATGCCGTATATGACAGGGTAATTGAAATTGATCTGGATTCATTGGTTCCCCATATCGCCTGTCCCCATTCTCCGGATAATGTGAAAACGGTTAATGAGGTAGCAGGTCTGAAGGTGGATCAGGTATTGGTCGGCAGCTGTACCAATTCCTCCTATCGGGACATCATGATGGTAGCTGCCATGGTAAAAGGAAAAAAGGTACATCCTCATGTAAGCTTTGGTGTGGCACCAGGCAGCAAACAAGTGCTGGCAATGATCGCTAAAAATGGGGCCTTGCACGAGTTAGTAGCCGCCGGTGCGCGTATTCTCGAAACCACCTGCGGTTTTTGCGTAGGCTGTGGGCAGGCACCACAAACAAAAGGCGTATCCTTACGTACCAATAACCGCAACTTTGAAGGCAGAAGCGGGACAAAAGACGGTCAGGTTTATCTGGTAAGTCCTGAAACTGCCGTAGCGGCTGCGCTAACCGGAGTAGTAACCGATCCCCGCGATTTGGGACTAACCTATCCGGACATCGTTTTGCCGGAGTTATATGAAATTGATGATACTCTCATTGTGGAACCTTCTAAGGATCAGGCGGTTGAAGTTTACCGTGGTCCTAATATCGGTGAACCTCCTAAAAATACGGCAATGCCGGAAAACTTGAGCGCCAAGGTTGGGATCAAAGTGGGGGATAAAATCACTACCGACCACATTATGCCTGCCGGTCCGTTCTTGAAGTACCGTTCCAATGTTCCTAAATATGCAAATTACGTATTTTATCATATGAACCCCGAATTTGCCGCCAAATGCCAGGCAAACAGGGAACAAGGCAAAGCCAGCATCATTGTGGCAGGACTTAGTTATGGGCAGGGGTCTTCCCGCGAGCACGCGGCACTGTGTCCGATGTATCTGGGAGTACGGGTGCTGCTAGCGAAAAGCGTAGAGCGCATTCACGGCGCCAATCTGGTCAACTTTGGTATTCTGCAGCTTACCTTTGCAGATGAGGCGGATTATGAGCGCATTGAGGACGGCGATGAATTGGCGATTGATCATGTGCATCAGGCCGTTGAGCAAGAGATTATCGTGATGAAGAATGTTAGCAAAGGATATGAATTTAAGACAAGATGCAGCTTGACACCCCGGCAGAAGGAAATCGTGTTAAGCGGCGGCTTGCTAAATTATGTTGCTAAAAATACGAAATAGGAGGAAGCGTGAGTGGGAGAGTATGTAAAAGTCCCGGCAGTCCTCATGCGGGGCGGCACCAGCAAAGGTGCCTACCTCATGATGAGCGATTTGCCGGAAGATCCCGTACTGCGGGATCAGGTGATTCTGAGTATCTATGGCAGTCCTGATGCAAGGCAGATTAGCGGTATAGGCGGGGCAGACCCGTTGACAAGCAAAGTAGCGCTGATTGCGCCTTCTACCAGGGACGGTGTGGACGTCGATTATACGTTCGGGTATGTAGGAATTAAAGATGCTGTGGTGGATTATGAAGGCAATTGCGGCAATATGTCTTCGGCAGTAGGTCCTTTTGCCATCGCCAAGGGTTTAGTACCGGCCCAAGAGCCTATCACGCGGGTAAGGATTTATAACACCAATACCAACAAAGTAATAGAGGCCTCAGTTCCGGTAAAGGATGGGGAAGTGGTCGTTGATGGGGATTATGCCATAGCCGGCGTACCGGGTACTGGCGCCAAAATATCACTGAACTTTCTGAACTCAGCCGGTTCTAAAACCGGTAAGCTGTTACCTACAGGCAATGTTGTTGACGAGATTACCTTGAGAAGCGGCAAAAAGGTGAGGGTAAGTTTGGTCGATGCCGCAAACCCCGCGGTATTTATCAAAGCGGAGGATATTGGTTTAACAGGAAAGGAAATTCCTGTCGATACGGAAACAAATCCTACGATCCTTGAGATGATGGAAGACATCCGGACAACCGCAGCAGTTATGATGGGACTTGCCAAGAGTAAAGAAACAGCAAGCTCGGCAGTGCCTAAAGTCGCTTTCGTGGCGGCTCCGGCAGACTATCTTACTACTAACGGCGAAACGGTTAAGGCCGAAGAAACTGATTTATTGGCCAGAACCAAAGCGTTGGCGGTCATGCACAAGACCTACGCGGTTACCGGCGGGATATGCCTGGCAGCGGCAGCCTGCATTGATGGTACTGTGGTTAATGAAGTAGTGAGTCCGCAAGCGAAAGAATCCGGGGAAATCCGTATCGGTCATCCTTCCGGCATATTGGAGGTATTCGTCAACTTAAAGAAACTTCTTAATGGTGAGTGGGATTTGCAGCAGGCCGGGGTTTGCCGGACGGCAAAGCCGATCATGGAAGGATTGGTTTACGTACCTGGTAAGCTATTGAAAAAATAGTTGGTTGCAGATACTAATTAGAAAAAACACTGTTACTCTAATAAATTGAATCTTATAATTTAATTGGAGGAAGAAGATGAACACAGAAGTACAAGTAAAAGCGAATTCAGACTCTAAAGTCAAAATGGTTAAGGGGCTTGTTTGTTTATTGATACCTTGTTTTGTTTTGTTGTGTCCTGTCCCTAGTGGTTTGAATCCGTTAGCCTGGAAGATACTTGCAGTTTATTTGGGAGCAGTGTTTGGCATTATTTTAAGACCAGTACCTGAAGCCGTTGTATTGATTACAGCCATGGGGGCAGTATCAGTATTTTTTGGTCAGACAAAAATTGCATTGGAAGCTTTTGGCGAAACCACACCGTGGCTGGTACTGACCGCTTTTATTATCGGACAATGTTTTGTGGAAACCGGGCTGGGAAGCCGCATTGCCTACTTCTTGATTGACAAGCTGGGACATTCTACGCTGCGGCTAGGTTATATTTCTACGGTAACCGATCTGATTTTGTCTCCTGCAATTCCTTCGAATACTGCGAGAACAGGCGGCTTGGTATTCCCAATTTTTCAAAGCCTGTCGGTTACGTTAGGTTCAAAGCCAGATCAAAATCCGCGCGGGATTGGTGCGTTCCTAATGACTCTCATGTATCAGAATAGCTTAATAACCGGGACTATGTTTATTACCGCAGGCGCAATTATGCCCATGATGATTAAGCTGACCAATGACATTATGCATGCGGATATTTCCTGGATGGGCTGGGCTACTGCCATGATAGTTCCTGGCGGATTATGCTTACTGATCGTACCATATATGGTGTATCGATTATATCCGCCTGACATTAAACATGTAGACAATAAAAAGATTGCCAAAGAAGGCTACGAAAAAATTGGACCTATGAGCCGTCGTGAAAAGATTTTGGCAGGCTTGTTTGTAATGGCTATTATCGGTTGGGCAACAGGCTCCATAACTAAAATTGACTCGACTGCAGTTGCGCTTGCTCTGCTTGCTATGTGCATACTGACAGGGGTTATTTCCTGGAACAAGGTGTTAGAATGCAAACCGGCGTGGAGTACTTTTGTTTGGTACGCAGGCATTATTTCTTTGGCAAATGGGTTAAATAAAACGAAATTTTTTGTGTGGCTTGGTAAATTGTTTGAACAAAATCTAAACTTTACAGGCATAGATCCCATCCTTGTACTTGCAGCACTCGTTATTATTACTGTTCTTCCCCGTTACTTGTTTGCTTCAACCATTGCGTTTGTGGTCACCTTTATCCCGGTAATCTTCGTCCTGGGCGCAGCCGCTAAGCTTCCGCCCATTCCTCTGTTGCTGCTGTGTGCTGCTTCGGCGCAGATTGCCAGCTTAATGACACATTACGGGAATGCCGTAGGAACTGTTCTGTATGGTGCGGGCTATGTACCACAGGGAACCTGGTGGAAAATAGGCCATATTGTTACTTTAGTAGGCTTGACAATTTATTTTGTGGTTGGACTTACCTGGTGGAAGATATTAGGACTTTGGTAATAGTTTAACCAGTGATAACAGGCCTGCCGGTAATATCCGGCAGGCCTGTTATTTGCCTGACCGGCGATCGGGGCCTACAGGCAAAGACAAGATCAATAAAAGTATTTCTCCGTTATTTAATAAAAAGTAGCCGCGCAAAAGTGAACGCGGCTGCTTAGTAACGTTGTATAATCATTAGTTAAAGTATTGCTGCTATTGCTACTTTGGTCAGAAATAGCTTATTTGTATATCAGCAAAACAGTAGCGATTATACAGGCGATGATCACTCTTGGCAGATTCCATTTGGTAAAATCCATGGTATTTACCGCAGTTCATCTCTAAGCTTGGAAAACACGTGGAAATGGAGTTCTTCATCAAGGATGATTCTCTCCAGAACTGCACGAATGCAGGGATCGGCGATTTGGCGCAGACGATTGCGGTAGCTGCGAATTGCGTCGGCTTCATGCTGGATATTGCAGGTTAGCTTATCATAGATATTTCCACCATAGTAAACAAATTTTGAACTCCAAAAGCGCATGCCGCCGTAGTCAGGGAAATGTACAACCGGTGCTTTGCCTAATAATTCAATTGTTTTTCCCAGCATTTCAAAATGGTGCATTTCAATTATGGCTATGTGCCGGGCAGCGTCGGCAATCGCAGGATAGGTGTGCTGCAGTGAAATATAGTGGTAAATATACTGATTAATAGCCGTTAATTCACCGGCCATGCCAGCGTAGTCCTGCAGCAGCAGGGCGGCGTAGTGGAGGTTTTCTCCGCTAACCTGCACTTCAGGATAAGGCTCGGATAACGCATATAACTGTTTGGAATGAGAATGGTCGCTACTCTCGTCTTTCATAACAGGCCACTCCTCCTTTTAGGCATAAAAAATAGTACCTGAGACTAATACTATGTTAGCCCCAGGTAATAAATTCGTCTACATTCCCACAGAATCATGATTCTGTAATTTTGTGCAATACAAATGCTAACTTTCGAGGATACTAATGCAAAGGAGGGGTGCAATATGAAAAGCAAACTTTACCGCCACACCAAGCGACGCTACAAAAAACTAGCCGCAGCATTAGCAAGTGCAGCTGTACTGGCAACTGCTGTTATACCCGGTCTAGCCGGACATATCCAGGCAGCGGCAGATCCTAATCCAACCGGTGATTCTGCTACGCCTCATGTGGCTCATCTGGATTCAACACCACAGCTATCGCCGATTGCTGCAGCGAATTCTTCGCCAGAGGCAAATGCGAAGCAAGTACTTGATATTAAAGCGACAGCCTATGCTCCCGGACCCCATGATAATGATCAGTGGGGCAATAAGACGTTCCTGGGTACACAGGTTCGCCCAGGCATTATTGCAGTAGATCCCAATGTTATTCCTCTTGGATCAAATGTAATGATTAAATATCCTGACGGCACCAAGGAATACGCCGTTGCAGAAGATACGGGCGGGGCAATTAAAGGCAATCGAATCGATGTGGCTAAGTGGTCCGTGAAGGAAGCGGAGAAGTTCGGTATAAAAAGAGTGAAAGTATATGTATTAAAAGATAATCCCCAGGAAGCGGCAGCTCCGAAGTTTCAAGCATAAGCATCAACAATCGGCCAGCAATGCTGGGCACAAAGCTGCATAATAATAATGCCGCTCCTTTTCGTAAGTCAGCATGATATGATAATGCTGGCAGTAGGATAAGTCCCGGTCAAAAGAAGTGCACATTTCACAGTCTTCAATGATATAGCCCTCTTCACGGGCCATTTTAGCAATTCGGAACTGGCCGCCTAGCAAAAACTCCAACCGGTGTATGTTAAAATAATTTGTGTTTTCCAGGTGCGGCTGATAGTTAGTGGTCAGTAACGACCCGATGTCCTTAAGAATAAGATCTACAATGTGATCTGGATCGGACACTTCTTCCAACATGTTGCTTACTACCTTGTTCTGTTCAAGCGTATCCTTATTATCGATTCCCATAAGCATCTCCAGTAAATGAAATGACTAGTATTACTTCTCCCATTCAGTAACATATCCTTCTGAGAGCTGTGCTTCTTTACTTATTTATTAGTATGTCAAGATGCCTTACGCTAGATTGAGGGGCCTTTCGTCTGCAGCTAGCGGAAAAATTCGAGTATAGATGATAAAGTTGTAAAAAGGCTAGCCTGCTTACAACTTTTTTTGTTTTTTAAAAGGAAAATGAATGAATTTACAGAAGTAGCATTGATTAGCTGAACTAATAAAACATATAATGCGTAGTTTGCTGGAATCTTCATTTTGTACTGCAGATTAGGAATTGACAATACTATAATATAAACGCCTTTTTGGCAGTGACTGTATAAAACGGCAGGGGGGAATTTGCGGTGAACCAGTCAATATTCATCTTAAAGGGTAATATTGTGTTTACTCCTAAACCCGATCAGTTTGTCGTATATGACAATAGCTATCTTATTAGCTGCAACGGTATTGTGACACAGATCAGCCAAACTTTACCGGACGAGTATAAGAACTATGAGGTAAGCGATTACGAAAATAAGTTGATTATTCCGGGTTTTGTGGATTTACATACTCATGCCTCGCAATTTAATCAGCGGGGGCTGGGACTGGATCTACAACTGTTGGATTGGTTGAATGAATATACCTTTAAAGAAGAAAGCCGCTTTCATGACCCATCATACGCCATAAGTGTTTATGAAGCTTTTGCCGAGGAAGTGATACGGCAGGGTACTACCAGAGTAGTCATATTTGCTACCATTCACAAAGAGAGCTGCCGAATGTTAATTGAGATTCTTACCCGCAAGGGAATTGGTGCCTATGTCGGCAAGGTTAACATGGATTGTAATTGTCCTGAATCTCTGCAAGAAGATACGGATCAATCGCTAAAGGATACGGAAGAGCTTATCCGTACCTGGGGTGATAACCCGCTGGTAAGGCCTATTATTACTCCCCGCTTTGCGCCAACCAGCAGTAAAAAATTATTAGCAGGACTTGGAAAATTAGCTGAAAAATACAAGCTGCCTGTTCAGTCCCATCTTTCGGAAAACGAGAATGAAATTGCATGGGTGGCCCGGTTGTTTCCAGAACAGCGGGAGTATCACCGGGTTTATGAGCACTATCAGTTATTTGGTCAGACTCCTACCTTGATGGCTCATTGTGTTCATGTTACCGACAAGTGTGTGTCAGGCATCCGCGAGAATGGTGTTATAGCTGTTCATTGCCCCGATTCCAATTTAAATCTGGCAAGTGGAATTATGCCGGTCCGCAAGCTGCTTGATGCTGATGTTCAGGTAGGACTAGGGACGGATATTGGCGCAGGTCACAGCTTGTCTATGGTCCAAGCGCTCGTAAAGGCAATTCAAGTATCTAAGGTGAGTAATGATCCGGCGTGCGGTAAGCCGCTAACACTTGCTGAAGCTTTTTATATGGCAACCAAAGGCGGCGGACAATTTTTTGGTAAAGTAGGCAGCTTTGAACCAGGATTTGCCTGCGATGCCCTTGTTGTTGATCCCTGCATAGCTCCAGGCGCAGCCTTTACTTCCCTTGAGAAATTGCAGCAGTTTGTTTACACCGGCAGCAGTGAAAACATTATCAGCAGGTATTGTAACGGAAAGAAAATTAAAATATCTCAATAGTACTGCTCATCAACGGTAAAAACGGTATAATGAATGAGTGCATAAAAATTTGAATTAAATTGGGTGGTACATACGTATATTTATCTTGATCCGGAACTGTACAACCGTTTTTCCTGTGAAATGTGCGGAACCTGCTGTCGCAATGAATGGCTGGTAACCGTGAGTAAAGATAGTTATTACCGTAATGAACAGTTGTTTAAGAGTACTGGCAGAGCCGACGAGTTTGCGCAGGCTTTTACTCAACTGTCCGGCGGCAGACCAGAAGAGTATGCATATATTGCCAAGCAGGCTTTAGGGGGAGGCTGCTGGTTTTTAGACAGTACGAATTGCTGTCGGCTTCACCGGGAAGCTGGTCACCAGCACCTGGACAGCGTATGCCAAATCTATCCACGATATCCGATAAATACGGCACGGGGCATTGAACTGACGCTTAGCTTCAGCTGCCCTGCTGTATTGAAGTTAGCAGCTCACAGATTTGAGCCACTAATGATTACCCGGTCGGACAAGCCACCGGTGTCAGCGGGACTTGATGCTTATACCGCTCAGGTATTTCCTTCTCAACAGCCCCGATACAGTCCACTCCGTTATTATTTTGAACTGGAGCAGCATTTTATTGATATTCTGCAAAGCCGCAGCCTTACGATTGAAGAGCGGTTGGCTTTTTTACAAACTGTGGTTGAAGAAGTTCTTGATTTAGCTAAATTCGCTGAGTTTGACCGGCAGCTGCAGCAGCTTTTTTGCCGGAATTATCAATTCCTAGATGAAAAAGCAATACAGCAGCAAGCTGAACAGCTAAATGAGCAGGATAAAGCTACTCCCGATATCTTGCTGGAGCATTTTTTGGTTAACCTGGTTTTTAAGAAGATTGGATTCTTATACGGGCTGGAGAACATGGTTCGTTTGCTGCAGTTAGCTTGGCGTTATACTATATCGCGCAGTCAAGCAGCACCTGGGACAGCTGCTGTAATGACTTGTACAGAGGCGGCCATCGTTCACTTAGAACTCCAGTACAGTCACAACCGTAAGGAATTATTAAATATGATACACACGCAGGAGGGGAAGCAATGACTGTTCTGACAATGAAACAATGCCGTCAAATTACCGATTGGGTTACTGATAGTACCGGCAAGGATGGAGGTCAGCCAGTAGCTGTTGCCATTTGCGATGGAGAAGGTTTTTTGCTTTCTCTGGTTAAAATGGATGGTGTGCCTACGAAAAGTGTCCATTTTGCTCAGCACAAAGCCTATACAGCAGCCCGGATGCAGACTGCTACAGATGCTTTTTTAGCTAGGCTGCAGAAAGAGAACCTGGATATTCAATATTTTTGTGATCCCAAATTGGCAGCACTTCCGGGTGGTGCACCTGTATATACACCCGACGGAAGGGTGATCGGCTCTGTCGGGATAAGCGGGCGACCTTCAGAAGAGGATCAAAAGCTGGCCAATGCCGCTGCAGGGTTAATTTGTTTTGAAAATAAATAAAAGTACAGGTTAAGTGATTTGCTTGAAGGAACTGACTACAAAGCAGAGAATCTAGAAGCAGCGCAAAAAGAAGGAGCTGAAGCAATGGATATCTTTGAAAATGTGGCGGTCGTTAAAAAGGCAAATGTGTATTTTGATGGTAAGGTTACCAGTCGCACAGTAGTTTTTGCTGATGGCAGCAAAAAGACGCTGGGAATCATGCTGCCGGGTGATTATGAGTTTGGTACTGATGCCGCGGAAGTCATGGAGATTCTGGACGGTGTTCTGGATGTACTGCTGCCGGGAGAAACTGCATGGCAAACCATTCAAGGAGGACAGTCCTTTGCGGTTCCTGCCAAATCCCGCTTTGCCCTAAAGGTGCGGAAAGTAGCGGATTATTGCTGCAGCTACGAAGCCTAGAGAAGAAAACACAGAGCTTAGGCCTTTGTCTTACATAAGACTTGGCCCAAGCTCTGTATTTTTTATTATCAGAAAATATTAGTTTCAAGAGGCGTGGAAGCGAAGAGAATGAAGAACTCATGGGTCTGTACTAAAAGTACCAAAAAGTCAAGACCTGTACAAAAATGGCCTTGGAAGCAGGCCTCTCTTGCTAAAATTCCGAAACTCGCTGCGCTCAAACAGTCGGAATTTCTTTACGCAAGAGAGGCCTGCTTCCACCCTGCGGGACGGCAATTTTTATAAGGGTCGTAAGCTACGAAAGCAAGGATCGGAAGAACGGGGGTAGAACCTTGGCTGCAGAATATTGTGTTATTGGAAACGTCCCCGTTCCACATTCGTTCCTCGTTCTTTTTGGCCTTTCTGGAAAAAGACGGTCCGGAGGATGAAAAAAAGTCAGCTTACGTTAAGAAATCAGTTCTGTTTGAGCGTAGCGAGTTTCACGGATTTTAGTAAGGTGGCTTTTTTCCAAGTCTTTTGGAAGACTTGGCCTAGCATTTTTGGTACTTTTGTTGCGATGACAAAAGTACGTCCCGGGCTTTTTCTAGGAGAAGATTAAGTTCAGTCACATAGGACAGTGTAGCAGTTTTTCTTAGGGCTGAAGCATTTCATCCAAGCCCTCTTCCAAGGCTTTGGTGTAAGTGTTTTCATTGGCTGTCTCCGGTGATACGATTGATTTGTTGACTTGCTCCCGTGAAAGAGCATTATCTCCTGCGTTCATGGCATACTCGCTTGCATAGGATTCGATTTTGCTTTTTTTACTCATTTTACACCTCCTACGCTAGTTTGTGACAGACGGTGAAAAACTTGCATCTGTATGTACTGATATATGCTATAATGAGCAAAGCATATCTAATGTCTGGAACGGAGTACGAATGGATGAAAAAAATAGTACGGCGATATATATTTGTGTTGCTTGGTGTAGCTGCTTCTGGACTGTTTTATACTGCCGTCAGCTTATCTCAGTCCAGTATCGAAGAGATGATTGTAGTAGTGCCGCATCCGGTGCTGCGCCAGCAAGCAGTCCCGATTCTTGCGGATGATGAAGAGACGGTACAACTGTTGCAGGAAATGGCTGAATATTTGGAAGATAGCGTTTTGCCTAAGGGGGGGATTTCCCTGCCCCAAGTGGCGGTTGCCAAACGCGGTTTTGTAGCGATGATTGATGATGAAGCTGTGATTATGATGAATCCTTCGCTGGTTTTTACAGGAGAAGAAGTGCCAAGCTTAGAAGGGTGTCTTAGTATTCCCCAGACCTTTGGTTATGTGAATAGAAGCGCAGGGGTTACGATTGAATATCATGATGAGGACTGGATACGTCAAACTCTGCACCTTGAGGATCTGGAAGCTTTCATTGTACAGCATGAAAACGATCATTTGAATGGTATTTTAATTATTGACAAATTATTGGCTGAGGCACCTGAACGGGTCAGAGATATTAATATGCCTTTGGAATAAGAGTTCGGAGGAGTTGCAGTGAAACTTTTTATTTGGGTTCATGACCGTACATTTCATAGCTGGAGTATGATGAATGAACCAGTTCTGCACGAAGCTATGTACAGTCGAGCGGCGGCAGTCGTTGTTGCCGAAACGGAACAGGAAGCAATTCAGCTGCTGCTTAAAAGAGACAGCGGTTGGAGGCAGGAAGATTTGGAGCGCCTGCGTCCTCAGGTAATGAACTGGGACACGGCGCAAGTTGTGTATAGTCATATTCAGTAAGTAAGCCCCCCTCGAATAACTGAGGGGGGCTTAAAGCGTTCTTTAACTTTGCGGCATGAAAGTATACCAGCTGAGCGCAGTGCCTTCAGGAGTGATAAAGCTGACGTGAACAGGTTTGGTGAAGTCAACGGCACTTCTGTTGATGGGAACATAATCGTAAACTTTGCTGGCAGTGAGACTGGTACCCGTTAACGTGGGACTTTTGGTTCTTACGGTAATGAACAAAGAATTTCCAGACTGGCTTACCTTCTCAATTCCAATGCCATACCCATTGTAAGCGACAGTACCCAGATTGGCGTAAAGTACCATTTGGCGGTTATAGTTTATGTTCGATAAGGAGCGGAGTAACGGTTCTGGTAATGTGACAGAATCGCCCAGGCGGGGATCACGGGTGAAGATTCCAAAATGCATATTAGTCGGATATGCTCTCTCATTCCATTCCCAGCCTTTAAAGTCTTTTGATTGGAAAAGAATTTTTTGATTTGCAGGATCAACAACAGGCGCTGCGATAACCGTTCTTTGAGTAAACATGCTGGCTGGAATATATGTGGCAGGATAGTTCATATTGCCAATGCCGCGAATCGTTGTGATTACCCAGCTTGAACCGCTGCGCTCCAAATCGACTTTAAAGGTCTGGCCTCCCAGGTGATGAACCTGGACGATAGCTTTGTTAGCAGTTTTGGAAAGAAGGGTAAAGGAGTCGCGATTAGAATCAAAGCCGTAGCGAGCAGCATTAGCTTTAACAATTGACACAGGATTGCTTGTTGAATGATGGTCCCGGTCGCCTCCGTCACTAATCTGTGTAATTTGCTGAATCTTCCAGTCCCCTGAAGAATCCGCTTTTAACTTGATACGGTATTCTTTACCGTTATCTGTACGCATTCGGACCGTAGCTTCAGTTTTAGTGCTGGACTGCAGCGAAAAATCCGCGCCGCGGGTATCATACCCACGGGCAGCGGCCTGCTCTCTGGCTGCTCTGACAGGAGAGTTAGAGGGGACGGGTTTTTTTGCTTCATTTTTATTTTCGTCTTTTTTAGGTGTTTTGTCTTTAACCGGTGTTTGTGTGGCAGTTGTATCTTTTGCTGGCGTTTCCTTTGGCAATTGCTGAGCCTGCTCGGTGGCAGTAGTAGTTTCGCCGGCGACAGGACTAAGTGCATTTTGAACAGCAGCAGCAGAAACCATAGGCAGCATAGCGCTCGACATCACTGCGGCGCCTGCCATAGCAGCAACTATGCGTTTATATTTCTTTTTTAGAGCTTTACGGCGGATGCTTTGTCTCATCGTAATTCCCCTTTCTCACAATTGATTATTATAGTGTCGGCAGGATAAGCAATGTAAATTCAGGGATTTTTTACCAATAATATTGGTAAGGCTGGAAATAGGTAAGTTCTTTTTGACAGTAAGGGCCTGTCTGGGCTAGAATTAAAAAGGGTTTAGACTGATTAAAAGTGTTAAACAAAAGAGAAGCAGGAGTAGGATATATGAGTGTATTAACAGTTGAAAATGTTACACATGGTTTTGGTGCCCGCCAGATTTTAGAGAACGCCTCTTTTCGTTTGCTCAAAGGTGAGCATGTAGGGCTGATTGGGGCTAATGGTGAAGGTAAATCGACCTTTTTAAATATTATTACCGGACAACTAGCGCCGGATGAAGGCAAAGTAGAGTGGTCCAGCCGGGTGACGGTAGGCTATTTGGACCAGCATGCAATTTTAACTAAAGGAAAGAGTATCCGTGATGTATTACGGGAAGCATTTCAGCGCATGTTTGACTTAGAAGCGGAAATGCTCAGTATCTACGATAAAATGGGTGATGCCGATCCTGATGCCATGGAAGGCATGCTTGCCGATGTCGGCGAAATTCAGGATATGCTGGAAACCAGTGGATTTTATACTCTTGACGCTAAGATTGACGAAGTGGCTAACGGGCTGGGGCTGGGAGAAATTGGCCTGGAGAAGGATGTTACCGATTTAAGCGGCGGACAGAGAACCAAAGTGCTGCTTACAAAATTGCTGCTCCAGAACCCTACCATCCTTATCCTGGATGAGCCGACGAATTATCTTGATTTTGAGCATATTGAATGGCTTAAACGGTATTTAATCAACTACGAAAACAGTTTTATTTTAGTATCTCATGACATAGGGTTTTTAAATGCCGTCATTAATGTCATTTACCATGTAGAAAATACTGTTCTTACCCGTTATACCGGCGATTATGAACAATTTCAGCAAATGTATGCTACCCGGAAAAGTCAAGAACTGAGGGCTTATGAACGGCAGCAGCAGGAAGTTGACCGCTTAGAGGACTTTATCGCCCGCAATAAGGCGCGTGTTGCCACACGTGGCATGGCTAACAGCCGGCAAAAACGCCTGGAGAAGATGGAGATACTGGAAAAGCCCCGGGAAAAACCAAAGCCAACATTCCAGTTCCGTGAAGCCCGGACTCCTAGCCGGTTTATTGTGGAAGGAATTGATCTGGTATTGGGTTATGACGAGGCGCTCACCCGCCCGGTCAATGTGACATTGGAACGGGGGCAAAAGGTTGCCATCCGGGGTGTTAACGGATTAGGAAAATCAACATTGCTTAAGACCTTGTTGGGAAAAATCTCGCCTTTGTCCGGAAAAGTGATATTAGGGGACTATTTATTCCCCGGTTATTTTGAGCAGGAATCAAGCCGTAATAACAGTAATACGGCTCTGGAAGAACTGTGGAATGAATATCCAGGTATGTCCAACTACGAAGTTCGTGCGGCCTTGGCCCGTTGCGGCTTAACAAATGAACATATTACGAGCCAAATGATGGTTCTCAGCGGTGGCGAGAATGCGAAAGTCCGGCTTTGCAAACTGATGCAGCAGGATTTTAACTGGCTCGTACTGGATGAGCCGACTAATCATTTGGATGTAGAGGCAAAAGAAGAATTAAAAAGAGCCTTGCGTGAGTTTAAAGGTACTGTATTATTGGTGTCTCATGAACCTGATTTTTACGAGGATTGGGTGACTTCCATATGGAATGTGGAAGACTGGACAACTAAAATCGTATAAAAGCGTGTCAAAAACACGCGCTCTGGAGGCGGTTATCGTGCATAGTGAGCTTGATCTGAATCAGGTACTGGCGCGGCTCAAACAAGTTGTTACGGCAGTTGGGGCCATGCAAAAGGCAAATTTGGGACGGCAGAATTTAACCATTGCCACTAAGTCAACTGGGATTGATTTAGTAACGGAAATTGACCGGCAATCGGAGCAAACCATCATTGCCTTCTTGCAGGAGCACTATCCGGAACACAGCATTTTGGCTGAAGAGTCGGGATTGACTTCTCGGCTTTCCGATTATAAATGGATTATTGACCCTCTTGACGGCACTACTAACTATGCGCAAGGCTTGCCTATATTTGCAATTTCGATTGCGCTTCAATGGCGGCAGGAGACTGTGCTGGCAATGGTATACGCGCCGATCGTGGATCAACTGTATACGGCAATTAGAGGCCAGGGGGCTTATCTGAATGGTAAAAAGATCACTGTTTCGGCGAAAAGTGAATTAATAGACTGTGTGCTGGCAACTGGCTTTCCCTATGATATTGCTACTCATCCCGCCAATAATATAACGTATTTCAGTCATATTGTGCGTCAGGCCCGGGCCGTTCGGCGGCTAGGGGCTGCAGCCTATGACCTGGCCTGTGTTGCAGCCGGATATTTTGATGGCTATTGGGAGATGAATCTGGCTCCGTGGGATGCAGCTGCCGGTGTTTTGCTTGTTGAAGAAGCGGGCGGAAGAGTGTTGAACTTTCGGGAAGACCGGGGAGTATCCATTATTGCTGCCAATACAAAAATTTGCCGTGAGCTTGAAGCACAAATCAGACAATTAGAGCGATAAACATTACAGTTTTGGCTGCAAAGGCGAAGTGAGGGATAATAATGGTGGATGAACAAAAAGCCCGGCAGGCAATCGCATTGCTGCTGGAAGCGATTGGTGAAGATGCTGCCCGCGAAGGGCTGGAGGATACTCCGAAGCGCGTCGGCCACATGTATGCTGAACTCTTTAGCGGCTTGGATAAAGATGCGGAAAAAGAATTGGAGTGTTTTTATTCTAAAGAATATGATGGGTTGATTCTGGTAAAAGATATTTTCTTTCACTCCATGTGTGAACACCACCTCCTGCCGTTCTTTGGTAAGGCGCATGTTGCCTATATTCCGCAAGAAGGCATGATTACGGGCTTGGGGAAACTAGCGAGTACTGTGGAAATTTTCGCTAGAAGGCCGCAAATACAGGAACGCTTGACGGCTCAAATTGCTGATGTAATTGAAAAGAAGCTAAAGCCTGCCGGTGTTATGGTAGTGATTGAAGCGGAACATTTATGCATGTCTATGCGAGGTGTTAAGAAGCCTGGATCGATAACCACGACTTTGGCTGTGCGGGGCACGTATTCTGACGACCTGGCTGCCCGGGCAGAAGTATTGGCAATCATCAAGAGGTGACGAATATGAAGCAAAGCATGCGAACCTACAGGTGGTCTGATCGTGAACTTCAAATCGGTCAGCGTACGTTGATAATGGGAATTGTTAATGTTACGCCTGATTCTTTTTCTGATGGAGGCTGCTACCGGCAGGTGGAAGCTGCTGTCCGCCATGCACATAGACTAGTTGCTGACGGAGCAGATATTATTGACATCGGCGGTGAATCAACCCGCCCTTATGGCAATAATCAGCCAGTCACGGCACAGGAAGAAATGGATCGCGTTTTACCTGTGCTGGAGCGGCTTATCCGGGAAATCGGTGTACCTATTTCGCTGGATACCTATAAGCCTGCTACAGCAGAGGCGGCCCTTAAGATGGGCGTCCATATGATCAATGATGTCTGGGGCCTGCAGCAGGATGTGGCTATGGCGACAGTAGTCGCAAAGTATCAGGTGCCTCTCATTGTTATGCATAATCAGGAACAGCCTGGGTATCAGGATTTACTGAAGGAAGTGAATCAGTTTTTGCTGAAAAGCATTCGTATTGCTGAGCAGGCAGGAATTGCTAAGGAAAATATTATTATTGATCCGGGCATTGGTTTTGGAAAGACCAGGACCGATAATATAAAGCTGATTCGCCATTTGCGGCTATTGGAAGAATTGGATTGCCCAATTCTGTTAGGTACTTCCCGCAAAGCCTTTATTGGAACAACCTTGGGCGGACTGCCGCCTGCCGAGCGGGTAGAGGGAACCGCAGCTACGGTAGCAATTGGAATTGCCAACGGAGCTGATATTGTCCGCGTACATGATGTAAAAGAAATGGTGCGGGTTGCGCGCATGACTGACGCCTTAATCCGGGAGGAGTTAGAATAATGCCTCATATGGACAGCATTCGATTACAAAATATGATTTTTTTTGGCTATCATGGTGCCTTGGAGGCAGAACAGCAAATCGGCCAGCGGTTTATGCTTGATGCCGTCCTGTACCTCGACTTAAAGTCTGCCGGGCAGTCAGATGATTTGCGGGATACTGTCAACTATGCAGACGTTTACAGCGTAATTAAAGAGTTGGTAGAAAATCGGCGCTTTAATCTGCTCGAAGGGCTGGCAGAAGCGATTGCCCAAAAAATATTGGCTGATTTTTTCATAGATAAGATTGATATAGTAATACGAAAGCCTTCTGCTCCAGTAGCAGGTATTTTTGATTATGTAGAAATTTCAATTACAAGAGAAAAAAGAAAATGACGAGATGTTATATAGGATTAGGCTCCAATATGGGGGACCGGGAAAGGTATTTACGTGAAGCGGTAGCCCGGCTTGCCGCAGTTGACGGCATCCAAATCAGCCGGGTTTCTTCTATGTATGAAACTGAACCGGTTGGCTTTACTGACCAGCCTCCTTTTTTAAATGCAGTTGCAGTTATCGAAACGATTCTTTCTGCCGAACAGCTGCTTTCAGCCTGTATGAAAGTTGAGCGGTCGCTTTTGCGGGTGCGGGATGTACGCTGGGGGCCGCGAACGATTGATATGGATATTTTGCTGTATGGTAATAGTCATATTTGTTCTCCAGAATTGACTGTCCCCCACCCCCGCCTGCACGAACGGCTCTTTGTTATTATCCCGCTGCTGGAAGTTGAGCCGATGTTAACCTTAAATGGTAAAACCCTTGAACAATACCGGGAGTTATTAGGCGATGACCGGGCAGTACATTTTTATAAATCCTGGCATGCACAGCAAGGTGAGTAAAAAAGAGGGGGATGGCAATGGAGAAAGCTCTAGCGGGTATTAAAATAATTGATTTATCCAGACTGTTAACCGGGCCGTATTGTACCATGACCCTGGCGGATTTAGGGGCAGATGTAATTAAGGTAGAGGTTCCGGGCCATGGTGATGATGCCCGGTTGTTCGGTCCTTTCTGTAATGGTGAGAGCGGATACTTTATGACACTTAACCGCAATAAACGCAGTATAACACTCGATCTTCGTGTTGCCGCAGGGCAAGCGGTGCTAAAAGATCTTATCAAGGACGCCGACGTAGTACTGGAAAACTTCACAATCGGCACAATGGACAAGTGGGGACTCGGGTTTGAGGAATTGCGCAAAATCAATCCCAAGCTTATTTATGCTTCCATTACTGGTTTTGGTCAGTATGGACCTTATGCTGAGCGGGTGGCTTTTGATGCTATTGCTCAGGCAATGGGCGGGTTAATGAGTATTACCGGATTTCCTGATACTCCTACCCGTGTAGGTACTTCCCTGGGCGATATTAATGCCGGTAACTTCATGAGCATCGGCATATTGGCGGCGCTTGTACAGCGAGGCCGTACCGGCACTGGACAGCGTATTGATATATCCATGCAGGACTGTATATTCTCTATTTTGGAAAACGCTGTTGTCCGCTATACAATGACTGGCCAGAATCCGTCGAGAATTGGCAGCCGTCATGCAAGTGTAGCGCCTTATGATGTATTTCAGGCCAGCGACGGCTATGTCATCATTGCCTGTGCCAATGAAGCTACCTGGCAGCGATTATGCAAAGCAATGGAAAAACCGGAATTGATTACAGATGAACGATTTTTGCTGAATGACAACCGCTCCACAAATATAGTCGAATTAGGCAGGATGATTAACGAATGGGCTGGTCAGTTTACTATGAATGAGATTTTACTGAAACTTCAGCACCATGCCGTGCCGGGAGCGCCAATCCTGACTATTGCTGATCTGGCCTCTGATCCACATATTGAAGCACGCAATATGCTGATTGAGGTGGAGCATCCTGTTGCGGGAAAAGTCCGTATTCCCGGTAATCCAATTAAACTGAGTGCTTCTGCTGATTGTATTGAAAGGCCGGCACCAGTGCTTGGACAGCATTCGGAGGAAATCCTCGAGCAATTAGGCTATTCCCCTGAGCGCATTGCCGAACTCCAACAAAATCATATTATTTAGATTGACACTCCGCATTGCTACTGATGCGGAGTTTTTTATCAGAAAATTTAAAAAAGGTATTTCACTATTTTCAGCGAAAAACCAGGATATTCCAAGGGTCAACTTAGCCTTCCGGATGGAAGAAGGGAGCGTAATGATGAAACTCTTACTGGTGGATGATGAAGAGCTTAGTCTTGCTTATTTAAAACAAATCGTTAATCCCTGGGGCTATGAAGTAATGACGGCTTCAAATGGCAAACAGGCTTGGGAGTACCTGCAGAGTGAGTGTGAGCCTGTGCTTGCTGTTGTCGACTGGGTAATGCCCGAAATTGATGGTATTGAATTGTGCCGAAAAATTAAGGGGCGTGCGGAAGGACACAAGATTTATGTGATTATGCTGACTATGCGTACTGACAAGGACGGGCTTGTATTAGCGCTGAACTCAGGAGCAGATGACTATATCAGCAAGCCTTTTCATGCGGAAGAACTGCGGAGCCGTCTTCAGGTCGGACGGCGGTTGTTGGAATATCAGTATACTTTGGCCTGTCTCACTGAAGAGTTGATTTGTGCCAATTTAGAACTTAACCGAATGGTATCTACTGACGGTTTAACAGAAATAGCGAACAGGCGTCATTTTGAAGAACGTTATAAGGACGAGTGGCGGCGGGCAATGCGAGAAGAAATTCCATTAGCAGTGATTATGATAGATATTGACTATTTTAAAAAATATAATGATTTTTATGGACATATAGGTGGTGATCACTGCCTCAAGCGAGTAGCGCATGCATTGTCCCAAACAATCAGCCGGGCTGGCGATTTAGTTGCCCGCTGCGGTGGGGAAGAATTTGCCGTGTTGCTGCCTAATACAGACAATGTAGGCGCTATCGTGGTCGCTGAGGCCTTGCGCTCGGCAGTAAACCAACTGGCACTGGAACATTACGGCAGTCCTTCGCAGTTGCTTAGCATCAGCTTGGGCGTAGCAGCAAGCTTTCCTCAGCAGGGAGGTAATTCCGAAGAACTTCTTAAGAGAGCAGATCAGGCATTATATCAGGCTAAGACTGCGGGACGCAATAACGTGCGCAGTATATCGGTATAAGGTGGATGATTGCTGCAAAAATCTGAAAATTAACTGGTTCCTGGTAGAAAAATGTCGTATAATGGGGATATATGTAGGGTGTGCAAGCAGGGGGACGTAACATGCAGGTTTTTGTAGCTCGTCAGCCTATCTTTGACAGACGTCAGCATATTTTCGCTTATGAACTACTGTTCCGGCAAGGTCAGGAAAATTTCTATAGTGCGGCTGATGGTGACCAAGCAACATCGCAGGTTATTGTTAACAGCTTTTGGTTAATCGGTCTTTCTACGTTGACAGGTGGTAAACGGGCTTTTATTAATTTTACGGCCAATTTGCTAAAGAATGAGATCGTCACAATGCTGCCCGCAGATCAAATCGCAGTAGAAATTCTTGAAACGGTTGATCCTACAGCTGACATTGTAGAAGCATGCCGGAAAATCCGGGAACTAGGCTTTTTGATTGTATTAGATGATTTCGTGTTTGAACCTCGCTTTGAGCCCCTGATGGAACTAGCCGATATCATCAAGATTGACTTTCAAATTACGGGGATTGAAGAGCAAATTAAATTAATTGAGATGTGTAGAGGGAAAGATATTCGTTTTCTTGCCGAAAAGGTAGAAACACCAGAAGAATTCCGTCAGGCTATGGAGCTTGGCTATACTTATTTTCAGGGCTATTTTTTTAGCAAACCTATTATTATTGCAAGTCAGAGTATCCCTAAAAATAAAACAGTTAATTTCAGACTGCTGCAGCAAATCAGCAGTTCTTTGCTTGATTTGGACAAGCTTGAAAAGTTAATAGAAAAAGATGTATTTTTAACTTATATGCTTCTTAAATATATAAACTCAGCATCATTTGGTTTTCGTGCATCCATTCGGTCAATCCGCCAGGCATTGGCACTGCTGGGGGTTAAAGAAGCAGTCAAGTGGGCAGCATTGATTGTAACCAGAGAACTTGCACAGGATAAACCGCAGGAATTGGTGGTTATTTCTGTGATGAGAGCGCGTTTTTGCGAGCTGCTGGCTAATGAAGCCGGATATAAGGAGCGAGGCTCCGATGCATTTTTACTGGGCTTACTGTCATTGATCGATGCACTTCTTGACCGTCCGCTAGCAGACATTCTGGCTGAATTGCCAGTAACTTCTGATGTGCGTGCCGCTTTGCTGGGGGCATCGGGTTTGTTTCAGGATATTTATCAGCTTAGTCTAGCTTATGAACAAGGGAATTGGCAGGCGGTTGTTATTTATGCAGGGCAGTTGAATATAGCCGAAGCAAGGCTGCCTGTTTTACATGTAAACTCATTAGCCTGGTATAAAGAAAGTGGGCTTGAGTGACCTTAAGATGAAACAAGTTGCGGCTATAGTTTCGTTATGGTATAATATTTTGTAACTATATAACAGACAGTTCGTAACCATCCTGTCTCTAAATAAAACTACGGGCCAACTACTTAGACAATAGTGTAGTACAAGGGCGCGTATGCCCTTTTTTGTTTGCCCAAAATTAGGAGGATTTTATGAAAAACGCAGTTTCCAGCAGGCCAATTATTTCTACTTCGTTGCAAAAGCTAACTTTATCAGGTCTGATTATTGCCATGTATGTTGTGGTAATGTATATGACGCAGAGCTTCGCTTTTGGTCAATATCAAATTCGAATAGCTACCGCCTTATATGCGCTTAGTGCAATTTTTCCGTTTCTTATCGTTCCTATGGGACTGAGTAATTTACTAAGCAACCTGTTCATGGGGGGGCTGGGCCTGCCAGATATTATTGGTGGTACTGCCGTGGGAATTATCACCTCTACACTGACCTATCTAGTGCGACGATACCGGTTGAACGACTGGTGGATAGCAGTGCCGATTATTCTGTGTCCTGGTCTGATTGTACCTATCTGGCTGTCCTATTTAATTCATGTACCCTATGGCGTTTTAGCAGCGAGCATTACTATTGGCCAAATTATACCGGGTATTGCTGGAGTACTGTTGGTTAAACAGTTGAATAATAAGTTAAACCTTTGAGCTTGATAGGAGGAATAGTATGTCCGGAAGAAATGCAGCAGAATTACAAGGTGTAACTCTGCTGGGCAATCAGGGAACAGGGTACACCTATAGTTATGATCCTGCGGTATTAGAATCTTTTGTAAATAAGCATCCAGGTAACGATTATTTTGTGAAATTTAATTGTCCTGAGTTTACCAGTCTTTGCCCAATGACGGGACAGCCTGATTTTGCCACTATTTATATTTCTCTCGTGCCTGATCAGCTTTTGGTGGAAAGTAAATCTCTTAAACTTTATCTGTTTAGTTTTCGCAATCATGGTGACTTTCACGAGGACTGTGTCAATATTATTATGAAGGACCTAATTCGCTTATTAGATCCTAAATATATCGAGGTCTGGGGCAAATTCACACCTCGGGGCGGTATTTCAATTGATCCTTTTTGCAACTACGGCAAGCCTGGAACGCGCTGGGAAGAGACCGCGCAAAAGCGCCTGTTTTATCATGATATGAATCCTGAAAAAGTGGATAATCGATAGCTTAATCCTTACAGCCGAAGGGTCTGAATCTGTTTATTCAGACCCTTCGGCTGTAACCATTAGCATACTCGGTAAACATACCCCAATATTCAGTACGATGGAATTTGCAGTAAGCTGACTGAAAATGAAGCCATATGGGAGCTGTCAGCAGCTCAGTCCGGTTATAAAAAAAACTCCTGTCACCGCCATAAATTGCACTGAGCGCTAAAGGAAGGCGGCGAATAAAATGACGGTTGCGAGAAGCGGCTTCTGTTTTGCTGCAATGACTGCCTATGCATACATAGGCATGGAACTGATAGGATCTTGTTCCCAGGCAGTGCCACTCGGCTAGCACTTCATCCCGGCTAGCGTTAATTTCATCTGTAGCATAATCCAGGCCTATGGACAGGAATAGCTGACCTGTTTGATCGGAATGAGTCAAGGTATAGCGACGGGGAATAATAGGCTGACATGGGGTGATTCCCGGACGTAAATTTACGGATAGGTTGTTTTTAGTAAATTTGAACATAGTTCGCATACCTCTTTTACATGAAAGTTTTGCTACAGTTTATTCCAATGGTGGCAAGAAGGTTACGATTTTTTTATCCTGCTTCGGGAAGGCTATAATAAATATGAAAAAAGAATATCATTCTGGTGGCTTATGCAATAAAAGTGTAATTTAACCGAATTATAACATTATTTTACGGTAATTTAACATTGTGTCGTTCTATGTTATAATCAGTATGATTTAGTCATATTAGGGGGAGTGTCACTATGGCCTTTCGCTTAAAGCCGAAAGAAGAAAAATTCTTTGAATTCTTGGCGGACCATGCAAAAATCGCTCGACAATCAGCCGAAATTATGGATCAGGCAATTCAAAACGGCACTGATCTTGCCGGAGTAGTTTTTGAAATTGATAAACTGGAAAAACAGGCTGACAAAATTGTTGATGATACTATGCACAAGCTCCACAAAACCTTCATTACACCTCTTGACCGGGAAGATATTCATATTCTGGTAGAAAAACAGGATGATGTTGTTGATTGCATTAAGGGCATTGTTGAAAGAATGCACATGTATAATGCAGGGCTTGCTACGGAAGGCACAAAAGAATTGGCAGTTGTTGTCGTTAAGTGTGTCAAACAATTGGACAAGGCTGTATCGTATTTAAGTAATATCAAAAAGAATCACTTGAAGCTGGAAGCGCGCTGTAATCGTATTGTAGCTCTGGAAGCCGAGGGAGACGAATTATACCGCCGTGAAATGGCTAAGCTGTTTCGGGAATGTAAAGATCCAGTTGAAATTATAAAATGGAAAGAAATTCTCACTCATATGGAGGAAGTACTTGACCTTTGTGAGGATTTGGCAGAATCTCTAAAGAGAGTTGTGCTAAAATATGCCTGATTTAACATTATTATGGGTAGTTGTCTTTCTTGCCTTGGCTTTTGATTATATTAATGGTTTTCATGATACGGCAAACGCGATTGCCACTTCCGTTTCAACCCGAGCCCTTGAGCCGCAGCAGGCGGTCTATCTGGCAGCTGTACTCAATTTTTTGGGAGCTCTTTACAGTACTGGCGTAGCCAAGACTATTGGCGGTGACATTGTAACGTCAGCAGCAATGGTTAATGAACAGGTCATAGTAGCCGCTTTGATCGGAGCTATTGCCTGGAATTTATTGACATGGTGGTACGGCATTCCCAGTAGTTCGTCCCACGCGATTATTGGTGGTGTTATGGGCGCGGTAATTGCCAGTAAGGGTATTTATGCTCTCAAAATGGCAGGTTTGCAAAAAATTGTACTTTCGCTGATTTTATCGCCTTTGGTTGCCCTTGTTTTTGGATATTTGATTATGATTCTGCTGTTATGGATATTTGGCCGTAATGCTCCTAATGTACTGAATACTGGATTTAGGAGAATGCAACTGATTTCAGCCAGTTTAATGTCTTTTTCTCATGGTTCTAATGATGCGCAAAAGGCGATGGGAATTATTACTCTGGCATTATTGAGTGCAGGGCAGATCGATGTACTGGAAGTTCCGATGTGGGTTAAGTTATCTTGTGCGGCTGCAATGGGCTGTGGTACAGCTGTCGGTGGCTGGAAGATTATTAAAACCATGGGAACAAAGATTTTCCGGATGGAGCCTATCAATGGTTTTGCAGCAGATTTGAATTCAGCTTTAGTTATTTTTGCTGCCACTCATTTTCATTTGCCGGTAAGCACCACTCATGTTGTATCAGGGTCTATTATGGGGGTGGGTTCGGCGAAGCGGGTAACAGCGGTTCGCTGGTCAGTAGCGCAGAGTATGCTGATGGCCTGGGTTTTAACAATCCCGCTTAGTGCTTTAACTGGTGCAGCAGTGTATTACCTGGTCAGTTTTATCTGGGGTGCTTAGCCTTCGAGCAATAGAAGAAAATTGGAGCTAACTATTGGAGTTAGCTTTTTTTTGTATCTAAACAGGCTTATTGTGTACTTTTGTATCTATAGTATTGACAATAGTTAACACTGTTGCTATGATAAGGCTAATATAGTAAATACAATGAAGCGGAAGAGTAGCTGTTATAATGCCGCGCAGAGAACCGGTGGGTGGTGTGAACCGGAGGGCATGAGCAGTGAAGTACGCCGCTGAGTTGCAGGCTGAAACCGGTGAAACGGGGTAGGCTGAGCCGGTTGCCACCGTTAAAAGGCTAAGATATCGGACATTCATGTCCCGCATCTGAAACAAGCGGCTTTTGCAAGCAGGGTGGTACCGCGGGTTATTAACTCGCCCCTATTATTTTAGGGGCGAGTTTTTTAATTTTCCAATAATGAGGAGGATGGTAGTATGGTTATTGTTATGTCATCAGAAGCTACTGTAGAGCAGGTTAAAGTTGTAGTAGAGAGAATTCACGGGGCAGGTTTAAAAACTCATCTTTCCCAGGGGCAGTTCCGGACAATTATTGGTATAATCGGTGATAAAAAAAGTATCGCAGCTTTGCCAATAGAAGCTTTTGCCGGAGTGGAACAGGCTGTTCCTATTACCGCCAGTTATAAACTGGTAAGCAGGGAGTTTCACCCTGAGCCAACGGTTATAGATGTTGACGGAGTGTCTATTGGCGGTAAGGAAATAACGGTTATGGCTGGACCGTGTGCAGTAGAAAGCCGGGAACAATTATTCGAGGCTGCAGAAATAGTTAAAGCAGCGGGAGCGCAGTTTTTACGTGGGGGTGCTTTTAAACCTCGCAGTTCACCCTATGCGTTTCAAGGATTAGAAAAAATCGGTCTTGATTATCTTGCTGAGGCAAGAGCGTTGACTGGCCTTAAGATCGTAACGGAAGTAATGGATGTAGAGAGTGTTGATTTAGTTGCTCATTATGCGGATGTCTTGCAGATAGGCGCGAGAAACATGCAGAACTTCCACCTGCTGCGGGCCGTGGGGCGCTCAGGGAAGCCCATCTTATTGAAGAGAGGAATTGCGGCAACGATCACCGAATGGTTATTGGCAGCTGAATATATTATGGCAGAAGGCAATTTTAATGTAATTTTATGTGAGCGGGGAATTCGCACCTTTGAGGACTATACCCGCAATACACTGGATTTGAGCGCTGTAGGAGCAATAAAACATCTTAGTCATTTGCCAATCATTGTTGATCCCAGCCATGGTACCGGCAAATGGAGACTGGTTAAACCAATGGCCATGGCCGGAATAGCGGCCGGTGCTGACGGACTAATGATAGAAGTGCATCCTAATCCGGCAGAGGCGCAGTGTGACGGTCCACAATCCCTTAACCCGGCTAATTATACTTCTTTGATGAAGGAAATACAGGAACTAGCAGCTTTCCTGCGACGGAGGGATATAGGATGAGGCGAATTGCAGCAGTTATTGGACTGGGACTTATTGGCGGATCATTAGCGTTGGCTCTTAAAAAACATACCGATTTTACTGTAATTGGCTATGATGCTTGTCGGCAGACTAGGCAACTCGCGGAGAAAAGCGGCGAATTAGACGGTATAGCGGATAGTCTGCAAACAGGCGTGGCTGAAGCAGATATTGTGTTTCTGGCAATACCGCCGGGTGCAATTGGTCAAACCGTTCAGCAAGCAGCCGGACATCTAAAAGCAGGCGCTGTTGTTACTGATGTGGCAAGTACGAAAGGTGAACTGCTGCGTATTGTGCCGCAGTTGTTGCCGCCAGGTGTGTGCTATGTGGGCGGTCACCCCATGGCAGGCTCGGAAAAAACTAGTTTTATAGCAGCCAATGCTCAGCTTTTCTGCGGCAGGCCTTATATTATAACCAGGCATCAAGGAGTCTCAGAAAGCGCATTAGCTCAGCTTAGTGCTATTGCAGAGCAGATTGGTGCCCTGCCGGTAGTACTTGAGGGAGAGCAACATGATCCGGCAGTCGCGCATGTTAGCCACACTCCCTACGTGACAGCTGCAGCCCTGACCGTCTTGGCCGGACAGGGAGAGCAAGGGCAGCTTCATTTGGCGCTTGCTGCCGGCGGGTTCCGGGATATGACGCGTATTGCTTCCTCTAATCCCAGTTTATGGGCAGATATTTGCTTGACAAATAAGGTTGAGATTAAACAGACTATAGCCCGGCTAAAGGATATATTGGATACAGTTGAAAGCAAATTAGCGAATGGAGACCGAGCTGGACTGACAGAATTTTTTCAGCAAGCCAAGCAACTGCGCGATGCTTGCCAGAGCAATTAACGAAAGGGAGGGTGAGGCAATGAAAATTTGGGGATTCAACTCCGGTCTCAAAGGCGAAACGCAGGTGCCAGGTGATAAGTCCATATCTCATCGGGCGGTTATGCTGGGAGCTTTAGCTGAAGGAGAGACAACGATAACCGGCTTTTTAGCCGGGGAAGATTGCCTGGCCACAATCGCTTGTTTTCGCGATATGGGTGTAACAATAACGCGTCAGGGCAGTACTGTTCAGGTCCAAGGTGCCGGTCTCCGGGGATTACAGCAGCCTAAGCAGCCGTTATATGTAGGTAATTCGGGAACCACAATTCGCTTATTATTAGGTATTCTGGCGGGTCAGGCCTTTCCTTCGGTTATTAACGGTGATGCTTCTATTCAAAAGCGTCCAATGGCAAGAGTAGCTAAGCCTTTGCGATTAATGGGGGCGCGGATTGATAGCGCTGGCGATCTGGCGCCGCTCACTGTAAGTCCGGCTGAGAATTTGACGGGTATTGACTACTTACTGCCTGTGGCCAGCGCTCAGGTGAAGTCTTCCTTGCTGCTTGCGGGACTGTATGCCAAAGGTGTTACAAGTGTAACAGAGCCTGCGCCGTCAAGGGATCATACTGAAATAATGCTTGAGGCTTTTGGTGTCCCCATTAAGCGGCAGGGCCTTACCGCATCTGTTGAAGGTCCCGTTGTTTTACGGGGAAGAACAATCGCTGTACCGGGAGATATTTCTTCGGCTGCTTTTTTACTAGTGGCGGCTTTGATCATTCCCCATTCTGAGGTCATCATCCGCAAGGTTGGTATTAATCGGACTCGTTCCGGTATTATCGAAGTATTGCAGGCAATGGGCGGCAATATTGAAGTACTACAGCATGAGAACCAATTAACTGAACCGGTAGCTGATATTATTGTGCGGTCCAGTAAACTGCGCGGTGTTACGGTGGCGGGAGACATGATTCCCCGCTTAATTGATGAAATTCCGGTAATTGCGATTGCTGCCGCTTTTGCTGAAGGCGAGACGGTTATTCGTGATGCAGCCGAGCTGAAAGTAAAGGAGTCTAACCGCATTGCCGCTATGGTACAGGGGTTAACCGCTATGGGGGCAGATGCCGGGGAATTAAACGACGGACTGGTTATCCGCGGCTCAAATTCGCTGCATGGAGCTCAGATCAACAGCCGGGGCGATCATCGCATTGCTATGGCCTTTGCTGTTGCCGGTCTGGCCGCTGACGGGGAAACAACGATAGATGAAGAAGAATGTATTCCAGTATCTTTTCCTGGTTTTGCGGACGTACTCAGACAATTAGGAGCAAATGTGCAAATGGATAGGGAGTGACAGTTAATGCGTTTTCTTACAGCAGGAGAATCTCATGGTCAATGTCTTACTACGATAATCGAGGGGTTGCCGGCAGGATTGCCGATTGATATTGATGGAATAAATGAAGAATTGGCCAGGCGTCAGCTGGGATATGGCAGAGGCGGACGCATGCAGATTGAAAAAGATAAAGTGGAGATCTTGTCAGGAGTTCGCTTTGGCAGAACTCTCGGAAGCCCGGTTACTCTTGCAATTTCCAATCGGGATTGGGCGAACTGGACAGACCGTATGGCAGTTAGTGGACTCCCAAATGGGACCCCTGTTACTGCCCCCCGTCCTGGTCACGCAGATCTCACAGGAGTGCTTAAATATGACAGGGAAGATGTACGGGATATACTGGAGAGAGCCAGTGCCCGGGAAACGGCTTCCCGGGTCGCCGTTGGCGCGGTAGCAAAGCAATTGCTTGCTGCAGTTGGCGGAAAAGTTACATCCCATGTTATAAATATAGGTGGCGTGGCTATTCAGGGAATCCGCCCCGATTTTGCCAGTATTGTTAGGCGCCGGGGAAAATCCGACCTAGGCTGTATTGACGCAAAAGCAGAGGAACGCATGCGAGCAGCAATTGATGCTGCTAAAGAACAAGGTGACAGTCTGGGGGGGACGGTGGAAGTGCTGGCTGATTCAATCCTGCCGGGACTGGGAAGTTACGTACACTGGGACCGCCGCCTGGATACCCGGCTTGCGGCGGCCATGATGTCCATACCGGCAATTAAGGGCGTTGAGTTTGGAGCAGGCTTTGCATATGCTGCATTGCCTGGCAGTAAGGCTCATGATGAGATTTATTATGATCCGGGCAACGGCTATTGCCGGTCGACTAACCTTGCAGGCGGTATTGAAGGTGGTATGAGCAATGGCGAGACCATTGTGATGAGGGCAGTGATGAAGCCTATACCAACATTGATGAAGCCGCTTCAGTCCGTTGATATCGCAAGTCACCTGCCGATTTCGGCGAGCACCGAGCGCAGCGATGTTTGTGCTGTTCCGGCGGCAGCAGTCGTTGGCGAAGCAATGACTGCAATTATACTAGGACAGGCAATTTTGGAGAAATTTAGCAGTGACTGTATGAATGATTTAGTGGCAGCAGTCGAGCAGTACAAGAGTCGCTTATCTCTGGCGTAAGGAGCATTGTATGGAACAAATAAAAGTGGAACTTGGATTTGACAGTTACGTTATTCATGTTGGATCAGGCAGCTTAGCCCAGTTGAGCAAACTCAGAGATGGTATGCACTTAAGCTCTACCGCACTCGTAATAACGGATGAAACCGTGGGGGCCTTATATGGTGCTCAGGTAGTTGAAAACCTCCGGCAAGCCGGTTTTCATACGGAGATGAAGGCGATTGCTCCGGGGGAGGAGTCCAAATCTCTGGCGGTTGCTGAGGATCTTTATACAAAGGCAATTGAAATGGGCCTTGATCGTCTATCTCCGATTGTGGCTTTAGGCGGTGGTGTTGTGGGAGACTTAGCTGGTTTTGTCGCTGCAACCTACATGCGAGGAGTACCTTTTATTCAAATTCCTACTAGTCTATTAGCACAAGTAGACTCAAGTGTGGGAGGAAAAGTGGCTGTCAATCATCCGCTTGGAAAAAACCTTATAGGTGCTTTCTATCAGCCACGGATTGTTTTAATAGAGCCTAATATGCTGGATAGTTTGCCGGAGCGTGAGTTTGCTACGGGGCTGGCAGAATTAATTAAACATGGTATTATTGGTGACAGCCGTTTGTTTGCTGAATTACAGCAAAATGACAAAGCTATATGGGAGAAGGATCCTGTCATGCTTACCAGGCTTGTTAGCCGGTCCTGCCGCATTAAGGCTGATGTTGTACAGCAGGATGAGCGGGAAGCGTCATTGCGGATGATCCTGAATTTCGGTCATACAATTGGTCATGCAATTGAAAGAGCTGCGAATTATAAATACAGCCATGGAGAAGCGGTGGCTATCGGTATGCACGGTGCAGCGCGTATCAGTCGTGATTGCGGCTTATGCTCGCAGCAAACGGTAGATCAGGTATGCGACATACTAACGAAATATTGTCTGCCGCTAAAAGTCCAGGGCTGTACAGTCCGGCAGCTGGAAGCTTATCTAATGCGGGATAAAAAGACAATTAACGGCAAAATAAACTGGGTGTTGTTGAATAGTATCGGTTCAGCCGTTGTCAAAAATGATATTCCTGAGCACATTGTGACGAAGGCTCTCAGCCAAATCACTATCGAATATTAACTGTAAGACCCGGCTTTTAGTTAGCCGGGTCTTTGCTGTCGTATAAGAGGAGGAAATAGAAAGAATATAGCGAAAAT
>NZ_DALZUO010000031.1:0-43070 GCF_032013335.1 Anaerospora sp.
TTCACCGCCCGGTGGCTTCGGCTGGCGGATCTCAAGAGTTGAAGCTAGGATAGAAAACTCGGAACAGCCTTTCTAAGTTGCAATGAGCATAGCTATAAGGTCGTAGCGTTTTTTCTACTTTCGTGAAGCTTTTGTTAACACAAATATTTTATAATTTATAACTGCTGATTGAGAACTAACCTGTACGGATAAATAATAGAGGGCAATATATGCCTTTCGACACGCTGGCGGAGTAGTAGTGTTGCTTGAAGTAATGGCCTTAGAAGCTATATTGTGACAAACTGGCGATGTTTTTTGATTTAAAGCGGCATAATGGTAAAACAGGAAAATAAAAAAGGCTACCAGCGCAGATCGCATAAGGCGGCAAGCGTTTTGGTGGCCTTTTTTGTATGAATTTATGCTAACGCTTCATATTCAAGTCGAATGACGCTTGTCCTATGGCTAGTTTTGGTGTCGAGTCAACATCTTTATCGGGTGGTATTAGTGCTTTTTGCATTGATATAAAAATTAAAAGGGGAGATTTACATGACAAATATAAATGAAAAAAGAGAGGTAATAATTGACAGCTTTAGTGGGGACTCCGGAGTATTTAAGCAATACCCAAAAGACATTGTAAGCATTGCCATTGTAAATGACGGCACTAGCGATCTAGTGATTGATCTGGGGTATTGTAAGGTAGCGGTTAAACCGGACGAGGTTTTCGACGATAATATTGCGCCTCAAAAAAGTTTCGGTATCCAAACGAACGGACCATTCCGCAGCATCGTAAGGGGTGAGTGCTAATGTCTTGGTTTAAACAAAAAGGCAAAGGAACTGGATCAGGGGTAACTGACCATACTCAATTAACGAATTTAGAATATGATAAATCTGGTCATGTTGGCTTTCAAAGACAGGTTTCAGTTTGGGCGGCAGGACAGCACTATACAGTAAATGATTTGGTAACTAACAACGGATCATTATATCGTTGCATTAACAATCATACAGCAGTTTCCTTAACGGTGGACTTGGCTAATTGGGAATGTTTATCTTCCTTTAATAATGGTGGACAGGGAATAGTGCAGCGTGTTAGCCAACTTAATGTGACGGCACCTAAAACGGTAGAATTGCCCTCGAAGTTGGGTTTGGTACAAGCAAGAATATTTGTACCTGGGCAGGAAAGTACGCAAATTGACTATGATTTTGATAATGCGGATGCCGAAAAGTTTATCATTGACGGACAAAGCGGTGAACTATCGCCTTATTATATTTGGGATGGTACAATGCGTCCTAAGACGGTGTATCAATCCGTTTTCCCTGTACATCGGGCGATGGAAGCCGGAACATATGATGAAAGTGATTGGATTGATCATAGTGTATTTAAAGCCGTGGAAAAAGTAGAGGTGATATAAATGGAGACCATTAAAATTAATAATGAAACCCTCAGTTTTAATAAAATATGGTATGTAGATAATGTTAGTGGAAATGACACTACCGGAAATGGAACAGTAAATAATCCCTATGCTACGTTTGCAAAAGCATATGGGATATTAACTGCAGGCGATGCTATTAAACTAGCCGCAGGAACATATACTTCATCTAAAATATTAGCAAGAAAAGATGTTACTGTAATTGGCGAAACTTATTTAACAACACTGAAAGTCGAGTTATACTTAGCTGGTAAAGTAACTTTGACTTGCTACAGATTAATATATTCAGCAAATATAGATCATGATTTTGATACAAACAGAAACTATTGGTTTACAATAAATCTCAACAATTGTGTGGTATTAAATGATGCTAGTGTTACATCGGGTTCCTATCATTCTTACTTTAATTTAAAACTTACCAACTGTTTTGCGGTAGAAAACCTTAGTTGGATGGGTAATAGTAACATAACCCCATCTGTAGTCGTTAATAATTCAGCAACATCGTTTAAGTATTTTGTATTTTATACTGTAAAGCCAACACCGCCATATTCCTTGATAAGTGCTGCGTACAATACAGCAGATTATAATATTACTTCTGGTACTTGGAATAACGCAGGGGATCCAACAATTCTGAATCCAGATGGCAACCGATCTTCGATAGGTGTCTATGGTGGTCCTTATGCTTGGGACAATACGGGAAATAGGCCTGTAAATAAGCTGTTGTTCCTGACTAGTGATGGGATTAAAAAATACACAACAAGTTGGCAATCTGTAGAGGGTGATTGGCCTACACTTACTGACGCACACAAAAAAGCACTGTTTCTATCGGATGGGATGGATGCTGCTCTGCTACCTACAGCAGAAACTTTAGCGCAGCTAGGTAAATACAAAATCTTGCGTTATACGGACGAGAGTGTTTCTAATGCGTTAAGTCAGAAAATAACGGCTGTTCCACTTGAGCGTCTGTTTATTCCCAAGAGTTTAATCTCTATTGCAAACCTTACCCACTTCAAAAAGGCGGAATTAATCGGTACACTTAGTGGTCGGGGTGCAATGCACCTATTATTGACTACAGATTTACTCACTTACAAGACTTGGGACGGAACAACCTTCCAAAACTGCATTAAAATTAGTCCGGATGGGGCAATAAAGCAGAAATGGGTATCCGGCGTATGGACTGATACAGATTATGCAGGTATTGCCGCACATGTTAAAGTAATCGGTATTACGGCGGATGCACTTTCGAGCATACCAATGGCAGCATGGGATAGCATGATTATTGGTCAAGCTGGGTATGGTTTTGCGTACTTGCCTACAATTGAAGCAAGCACGGATGTGTGCACAAACGATAAAATGACTATTACAACTATTAAAGGCGGTAAGTATCGCAAGGCGGTGCATTCTGCTGAGTATGATGTTGAGTATGAGACACAGGATCATGTGATTTTGAAACAATCTGGCGACTGGGAAATCTTATACATTAACTAAGGGGAAAGGCTGCTTTAGTATCTAGATAAAACAAGAATGGCCACTTGGGTGGCTTTTTATTTGAATCATTTTACAAACGAGCAGCAAGTATATGGCGAGTAAATTCCTATTGCTCTCTAATTTAAAAAACTAACCTGCTGATTGGGTGTGAACATGTACGGATAAATAATAGAAGGCAATATTATGCCCTCTGGAAAGGGGAGACAAAAAGTCTCCTGTATTGGTGCACAGGTAAAAGACTGTCGGCGCACGCTGGCGGTCTTTTCTGTTATCCGGAAGTCGGGTGATGAAAGTCTGGCTTCTGATCCTATGGAATCAATTACTAAGGAGGTCAGGATGAATAGACAGCAGCAGGCCAGACAAAAAGCGAGGCTGCCGACACAAACTGCTGCGCAGCGGCCTGGACAACTAATGTCCAGTGATCGAAGAGCGCGAGATAATGCGGGGGATGGTAGATGAGCACACCACTAATTTTAGTAAATGAGCTTTGCACACTCATTGAACACGCAACCCAGGATATATTGCTGGAAACAAAAAATGGTGCTTTTCGCGCTCCGGTCATTATCCCGGGCTTTTTCGATGAAGAGGATTCCGGTGCGGGAAAGCCGTCCCTGGCAGAGGAAATAGAAAGGTCTGTACCGTTTGTTATTGTTCGTTTTCTCTCCGGGGAAGAGCAGGCACAATCAGGGAGTGCAACTATTAAGATTATTGCCATGACGTATGCAAAACAAGGCCAGAGCTGGCGGGATACGATGAATATTCTGGAAAGAATCCGGCAGGCGATTTTTCGGTCAAGGCCGCTGGCCAGACAGTTTAATTTGCAAATGCCGGTGAAATATGAAATGCCCGAAGATAAGCCTTGGCCTTATTTTATGGCCTGGATGACTACCCAGTGGGAAATCGCCAGGCCTTTATTAACAGAAATGGAGGAAGGTATGTATGGAGAGTACGAGTAAGCAAAGCAAGCAAAAAGCGCCTGCAAAAGCAGAGCGCTTAATTTATTGCGGGCCTAATCTGCCGGGCGGCCTATTACAGCGCAATGTCATTTTTAAGGGCGGGATTTCCCCGCACTTAAAAGCAGTAACCAGCAAGTGCCCGGAAATCAAGGCACTGTTTGTAAAGCCGGAAGACTTAAGCCGGGTAAACACTGCGCTTGGTCAGCAAGGCTCATTAGAAAACTTGCGCTATCAGGCAGTAATGGATTTTATTAATAAAGGAGGACTTCAGCGTGGTTTATAAACATGGTGTCTATTCGTCAGAAATTCCAACATCGATTATTCCGCCCGTAAAGACTTCGGCCGGCCTGCCAGTGGTGTTTGGCACTGCCCCCGTACATTTGGCGACCAATCCGATGCCGGCCAACAAGCCAGTTCTCTGCTATAGCTATGCAGAGGCAGTGGCTGCTTTCGGCTATTCTGCCGACTGGGAGAAGTACACGCTTTGTGAATTTATTTACAGCCATTTCTCTTTGTTTAATGTGGCACCGATCGTATTGATCAATGTACTTGATGCAACAGTGCACAAAACAGCAGTTACGGATAAGGCGATGACAATCGAAGGCGGAACAGCAATCATTAAAGGTGAGCCGGTTATGCTGGATACACTGGTAGTAAAGCTTGTGTCTGCAGGTCAGCCGTTAGTGAAGGGTACCGATTATGTAGCTGGCTATAATGATGATTTGAATGTAGTCATAACACCTGTACAAGGTGGTGCCGTTTTAACGGGACAAACGTCGCTGGTTATTTCTTATACAAAGCTGAATCCTGAAGCAGTCAATAGTGATGACATTGTCGGGGGAATTGATGTCACAACAGGTGAAACGGAAGGACTGGAGCTGGTATCCAAAATTTATCCGTTATTCCGGCTCGTGCCAGGACAGATTTTAGCGCCAGGCTGGTCGGGTGATCCGGTGGTTGCAGCTGTCATGCATGCGAAAGCCAGAAATATCAATGGCGTTTTCCAGGCAACTGCGATAGCGGATATTCCCACAACAGGCACAGCGGCTGTTAAGCAATATACGCAGGCACCGGCCTGGAAAAATACTAATAACTATGTTGATGAGCAGTTGATTGTCTGCTGGCCGAAGGTCTCTCTTGGCGGGAAACAGTTCCACTTAAGTACGCAGCTTGCCGGGATCTGCTGCCAGACGGATGCAGCCAATGATGATATTCCCTATGTGTCTCCTTCCAATAAATCGCTGCAGGCGAATGCGGCAATAACGGCTGAAGGCAAAGAAATCTATCTCGATTTGTCTCAGGCAAACTACCTGAATGGGGAAGGTATCGTAACAGCACTCAATTTTATCGGCGGCTGGAAAGCATGGGGCAACCGTACTGGTGCATACCCGGGCATCACTGATATTAAAGATACTTATATTCCGGTCCGGCGAATGTTTAACTGGATCGCCAATACGCTTATTCTTACCCACTGGCAGAAAATAGACGGTCCTATTACCCGCCGCTTTGTTGAAAGTCTGGTGGATAGTGCTAATATTTGGCTTAATGGATTAGCGGCGCGCGAAATGATTCTCGGTGGACGGGTAGCGTTTTTGGAAGAGGAAAATCCAACTACTGATCTATTGAATGGTGTTTTCCGCTTGCATTATTATGTGGCTCCACCGGCGCCGGCTGAAAATATAGAAGAAGTAATTGAGTACGATACTTCGTATTTCAAGTCTTTATTCGGTGAGTAAAAGGAGGTAGGCAACGTGAATCAAATTCCAGAGAAACTAATTAATTTTCGCGTATATGAAAACGGCGTTAATTTTGCCGGTATCGTTGATGCCGAGCTGCCAGAGCTGGAGTCAATGACCGAAACGGTGAAGGGAGCCGGCATCGCCGGTGAATATGACAGTCCGGTTATTGGCCACTACCAGAGCATGACACTCTCGCTTTCATGGCGGACTCCAACGCCTCGCTTGCTGTCATTAGCAGCACCTAAGGTCCACCAGCTGGATTTGCGGGGGGCAATCCAGGTCAATGATGCGGCGAACGGACAGTATAAAGCAGTACCGTTGCGGGTAACCGTGAATTGTACTCCCAAAAGTACGAAACCAGGCAAGCTTGAGGTAGGTTCACCAACAGAGTCGTCAAACGAGTTTGAAGTAACCTACATGAAAATCTGGTATGACGGTAAAGAGTATATCGAAATTGATAAACTCAACTTTATTTGCAAAATTGATGGTGTCGATTATTTGGCTGCCGTCCGCCTGGCTCTTGGTGGTTAAACAAGCAGCCGTACCCTGAACGGGTACGGCTATTGTTTTTATCGGTGGTAAACAGGCTGCTATGAATATGATTTTTGCATACATAAGGAGGAACAGCAATGGACGTTCAGGCAAAAATAGCAATGGAAGAAAAGGGACTCACGATTGTACGGTTCAGGAATTCGTTACAGTTTGAAGGTAAGAATTATGAGGCTTTGTCAATGGATCTCGAATCCTTAACCGGTAAAGATGTCATTGATGCTGAAAATGAAGCACGGGCATTAGGGGTTCGGGCAGTGATGCTGGAATCCAGTAAAGAATATCAAGCTATCATTGCTGCGAAAGCAGCTCATGTAACGGTAGATTTAATCAAAGCATTACCAGCAAAGGAATTTAGTTCGGTAACCGGGGAAGTACAGGGTTTTTTGCTCGGTTAGGCATGGGGGCGAAGCCATCTAAACTGCTGCGGAGGATTGCCTTGCGTCTTGCCCAGGAAACACACGCACCGGTTACGCACTGGCTGAATACTCCCTTGTTTGAATTAAATGAATGGATTAGCACGATTATGGAGAGTCAAAAAGGGGTGAAGCGTCGATGAGCCGTATGTATGAAATTGCTTTTGGTATTATGAATTCGACCTTCTCATCGGCTTCAGAAAGAATGACTCAATTAAATACCCAAGTAAAGAGTCTCAAAGCCGAAATGAAAAATCTTGATGGCCAATATAAGAAAAATGCAATTTCGGTATTAGAGTATTCTGCCTCCTATGAAAAATTAACAGCCAAAATGTACAAAGCAGAACAGCATCAAAAAAGCTACGAAAAGACCTTTAGCCTGCAAAAGAAAGTGGAACAATCCCGTACAAATGCCAAAAAGAACATAATGGATGGCATTGGAGCAGCAAAAATGATTAGCGGCCCTATCTTTACGGCAATGAACTTTGAAACCGCTATGTCAGACGTTGCCAAGCAAATCGACGGTGCCCGGAATGATGCCGGTCAGCTGACCGATGTTTATGATCAGGCACAAAACCGGGTTATGCAGGCGAGCAAAGATATGAGCATTGGGCCTGAAAACATGGCCAAGGCATTTGCTGCAGCAGGTAAATCCGGGGTACAGGGTATAGAAAATATTGATAAATTTGCCCGTATGGGAACGATGATGGGCAAGGCTTTTAAGGCACCAGCTGAACAAGTTGGCGCAGATTTTGCCAGAATCGGCAGCAATATGGGGCTGAATTTGCAAACTTCTCAAGGTATGGCGCAATTGGAAGCCCTGGCAGATACGGTTAACTATTTGAATGGCCGGACCCATGTTGCCGGTACGGATATGATTAGTGTATTAAAAGATACCAGCACAAATGCTGCGTCGATACTGCCTACACTGTCCCAGACAACTTTAGCAGGCATGTCTGCCGCGCTGCTGCATATGGGTGAATCGAGTGAAGCCTCCGGTACTGCCTTAAATACCTTACTTGCAAAAGTTTCGAATGCTCCGGCCCAATCAGAATCCTTTCAAGCGGCGTTGGCGCAGCTTGGCATGTCAGCGGAAGAATTGCAGTCAGGGGCGCTAACCAATGCAGAAGGAACTATGATGAACCTCTTTGAACGCATTCAAGGGTTAGACGGGGCAAGTAAAAAGAATATATTAGCTGAGTTGTTTGGCCCAGAGAACATTGATAATATCTCGAAAATATCGCGCAATTATGAAGAATTCCTGCGCGTAATAAAAATGGGGAACGCCGATGCTGCTAAAGGCAGTCTAACAAAAGGGTTTAAAATTCAGTCCCAAAGTCCAGAACGCAAACAGGAGGGCTTACAAGCGGCTATTGCCCGTATGGAGATCAATATAGGCCAACCGGTATTGCCGGACTTTGCTTCTCTCTTGGGTTCATTAAGTAAAGCTGCAGATTGGATTGGAGAAGTCAGCAAGGAATATCCAACCTTAAGCAGCGCAGCTTTTAAATTAACCGGTGCGGTGATAGGTACCTCAGTGGCACTCTCCACCCTTTCCTGGGTTGGCTGGTCGATCATTTCACCGTTTGCCAGTATATATCAATGGTCAAAGAGAATGGAACTGGCTGCCCGTTTAAGTGCTGGAGCCCAGTGGGCCTGGAATACGGCAATGTCAGTAGGAAAGGCTGCAATGGGTATAGGAAAGCTTATTCTACGGGTAGTATGGACGGGAATAGTTACGGCAGCTACCTGGGCCTGGACAGCAGCGCAGTGGGTTTGGAATGCCGCTATGGTAGTAGGAAACGCCGCACTGGGGATAGGACAGCTTATTTTGCGGGCTGCATGGACTGGCATTGTTACTGTAGCCACGTGGTCCTGGACAGCAGCCCAGTGGGCCTGGAATGCGGCTATGGCAGCTAATCCCATAGGCTTGGTCATCGCGGGAATAGCGCTGTTGGTTGGAGCCGGATATTGGTTAGTTTCAAACTGGGCTACCGTTCAAGTTTGGTGGAACCAGCTATGGAATGATCCTGCAGCCGCATTGCAAAGCTTTATTGATGGGATTTACAGCCGTTTTGGTCCGGTTTTGAATTGGTTACGGGATAAGAAGAAAGAATTTAAAAACTTTTTTGGCGGCGGCGAGATTTTGTATGATGCTAACGATCATGTTAGCCCTAAAGTGGCCATGCAGGTACCAACTCAGGCCAATGGAACGGGAGCGGCGGCACTGGGTATTCCCTTGACTGGCACTTCTCAAGGCATGTCGCTCGCGACAACTGCAGGACACATGATGGATAGTAGTACCCCCTTCAACGAGTTCGTCAATGGATCGACTGCCAGCAATAAACGTGAGGGGGTAAGCTTTACGTTTAATCCATCCATTTATCTAAATGGTGGGGATTCGAATGTAGAGAGTAAGCTTCGTCAAGTCGTACAAGATGAAGTAGGTGATTTTGAATCCCGCATGACGGCTTTTATGGAACAGCAAAGGAGGCTGGAATATGCGTAGATATACAACAGTCCTTGGTGATACCTGGGATATGATTGCTTATAAACTCTATGGTAATGAACATTTGATGTCAGTATTGATTGAAGCCAATCCACAATTCCAGGAAATAGTACTATTTTCAGCCGATATGGTGATTAAGGTTCCGGAAGTAGCGACTGCAGCTACAACTTCCCTGCCGCCATGGAAGAGGTGATAAGAAATGCAAGCTCGCAGAGCGAGACTAAAGCTATTATATAATAATAAAGATATCTCAGCCGATTTGGCGGCCTATTTAAAAAGTTTTTCGTACACGGACCATGCCAGTGGTAAAGCGGATGATTTACAAATTACCGTCGAGGATCGGGATGGACGATGGATGGGTGACTGGATGCCGGACAAGGGGGCAACGTTAAAAGCGGCCTTGGTTACCGAGCATTGGCAGGAGCAAGATAAGACGGAAGAATTGCCTCTCGGTATTTTTGAAATAGACTCGATTGACGGCAAAAGCTCGCCAACAGAGATAACGATTAAAGCTCTGTCCATTCCTGAATCATCATCACTCCGGGGGGAAGAGAAAACACGCAGCTGGGAAAAAGTAAAATTATCTGCGATTGCCGGGGATATTGCAAGCAATGCCGGGTTTTCCCTGTTTTATGATACGGAGGATGATCCCGAGCGGGACCGGTTAGAGCAAACAGAACAGTCTGATTTGGCATTTTTGCAGAAAATATGTGAAGATGCGGGACTTTCGCTCAAAATTGCTGATCAGCAGATTGTTATATTTGACGATGAAAAGTATGAATCGCTGGATCCGGTGATGACCATCAAACGTGGGCAGTCCTGGATAGTAGATCATAGCTTTTCCACCTCTACGTGCAATGTCTATTCGGCTTGTAAGGTTGAATACTACTCTTCCAACAATAATCAAAATATATCCTATACCTTTACGGCGCCTAACAAGCCGGCAACAGGGAAAACCCTTGTTGTTAATCAGCGAGTAAGCAGTCTCGGCGAGGCTGAGCGATTGGCAAAAAAGAAATTACGCAAACAAAATCGCGAAGAAACGAAAATGTCATTTACGCTGATAGGCGATGTTCGATTATTGGCGGCCACAACAGTATTGGTTGAAGGATATGGGAAATTGAATGGCAAGTATTTTATAGAAGAGGCTGAACATACTGGCTGTGGGTACCGGGCAAAGCTTGATTTACGTAAGGTCTTGGAGGGATATTAATGGATGCGGTTTTGAAAAATTTAATAAGAGTAGGCAGGGTATCTTCCACTGATCCAGCGCAGGCAACCGTCCGGGTAGTATTTGAAGATCGCCAAAACCTGGTGTCCTATGACTTGCCGGTAATTGTCCGGCAGAGCCTGCGCAATAAAGATTACTGGATGCCCCATGTGGGAGAACAGGTTGTCTGTCTTTTCCTGCCCAATGGCAATGCCCAGGGATTTATCCTGGGCTCTTTTTATTCCACTAATGACAGACCGCCTGTCAATACAGGGGAGAAACGATGTGTGCAGTTTGAAGATGGCACACACCTTGAATACGACTGCTCGAACCACACGTTGACGATTATCGCCCAGGGGCCAGTTCATGTTGTCGGTCAAGTAACAGTTACAGGAGATGTCATAGCTGATGGCATCAGTCTTAAAAACCATGCACATGGCGGTGTACGTTCAGGCGGAGATACAAGCGGAGTACCAGTATAGGAGGCAGACATGGAATTTATAGTTTCAGCAATAGCCAATAAGAATAAGGTCAATTTTGCACCGTCTAGCGTTATGGAGGAAGTCATACAAAATGTGCAGACGATAATAGCTACACCTATTTATTCGACTCCGCTAAACCGTTCATTCGGTGTTGATGCCATTATGCTTGATTTGCCGCTGCCAGTATTGCAGGCCAAGTTAGCGGCTGAAATTGTGCAGGCCATAGAAAAGTTTGAGCCCCGGGTCGCAGTTGTGAAAGTAAGCTTTACTGGTAACGCTGAATCCGGTAATGTAAAACCCTATGTCGTGCTAAGGTTAAAGGGGTGAGGCAATGAGCATCGGAACATTTGGCCCAATTACGTTTGAAATATCGGCTGAAAAAACACGGACTTTTGATGATTTTAAACGGAAAACGGCGGCAAAATTTGAACAGCATGACATTATTGGGTTAAAACCCAAATTGGAGTTTATTGCCCCCGGCCTGGATGAAATTTCGTTCCAGGTCATTTTATCTGCCTATCTGGGACTGAATCCATTCAAAGAAGCGAACCTGCTGCGTGACATGGTTACAAAGGGTGAGGCTAATACCCTGGTTATCGGTGGTAAAGTGCTAGGCAGTTACATAATTGATAACATGAATGAAGCCTGGAAATATATCGATAGTCATGGCAACATTTTTTACATTGCTGTTGATGTGAGCCTCAAAGAATACTATGTGGCTAGTGATGCTGGTACCAATCCTGTTTCGACTGCTGCGGCTGCAGAAGAGCAGAAAAAGGAGCAAGTAACGAAACAGGTAGAAGTACAGGCAAAAAAAACGGGTTTCTCTGCGCAGAATTTGGCTGATCTGGTGACGGTTGCTGTAAACGGAGTGCGAGATCCTTCACTGGCAGCGACCAGCATATCATCAATCTTAACGGCAACGCAGAATTTGCAGGATAACAGTATGGACAGTCAAGCCCAAAACGCCTATGGAAGCTTAGGCTTAGATGCAGCTGGTCTAGTTACTCAATCTATTACAGACCCAATGACCACAGCCATTCATGTATTGGCGAGAGTTTCTGAGACCGAGAATGCTGATAAAATGGCAGCAGCGAAAGGAATTTATGGGGCAAAAGCTGCCGGTACCGTATTACTGGTCGCGCAGCGGCTGAAAGGAGTGAGATAATGGCGTTTGATGATTTACCATCAATAAGTTTTGTTGATACTGATGCAGCGAATATTGAGGCGGCAGTAATAACGATGTATGAAGGGATTACCGGACGGTCACTTGCTCAGGGTGATCCTGTCCGGTTATTTTTACAGGCAATGGCTGCGATTGTTATTCAACAACGAATTCTCATTAATGAAAGTGCAAAGCAAAACTTGCTTGCCTATGCCCAAGGCACTGTACTGGATCATATGGGTACACTGGTTGGTGTAACCAGATTAGGAGCGTCAGCAGCACAAACAACGATTCGTTTTACCCTTTCTTCTGTGCAGCCGCAAACTGTGACAATTCCGGCGGGAATTCGCGGCACAACAGTCAATGGAATTGTATTTCAGGTAGCTAACCCTATTACCATTCCGTCAGGAGCTGTATCTGGTAATGCGCCGGCAGTTTGTACGGCAACCGGTACAATTGGGAATGGGTATGTACCCGGTCAGATCAACCAATTAGTCGATCCTCTTCCCTGGGTACAGTCTATTGCCAATATTACCGAGAGTGAAGGCGGAGCGGAACAGGAAGATGATGATGCGTACCGGGAGCGTATTCGGCAGGCTCCGGAGAAATATAGCGTGGCTGGCCCGGAGGGGGCTTATCGCTTTTGGGCCATGTCAGCTAATCAAAATATTGTTGATGTGTCGGTGAGAAGTCCAAGCCCTGGCGTCGTAGAGCTCAGGCCACTGCTCAAAAATGGTGAGATCCCTGGTACGGAAATTTTGGATACTGTGTTAGCGAGTGTAGGGAATAAAAAGACTCGTCCATTGACTGATCAAGTCATTGCCTTACCGCCGGAAGGCGTAAGCTATGATGTTAACCTGACTTATTATATTGACAAGGATAATATTACGAAGACAACGGCCATTCAACAGGCAGTTGGCCAGGCAATCAATGACTATAACGTATGGCAAAAAACAGCAATAGGGCGGAGCATAAATCCGACAGAGTTAATTGGACGGATGCGCGCCGCTGGAGCCAGTCGTGTAGAGGTAGAACTGCCTGAGTTCCTTGCACTGGAAAAATATCAGGTAGCGCAGGTTAACAGGGTAACAGCAGGCTTTGGAGGTATCAGCGATGGTTGATATAGCGCAAATTCAGCTGATTGATTTAGTTCCGCCCAGCATTAAGGATGATCCTGCTATTCAGACAGCAGCGGCGGTGCTTGATACTGAACTGCGAAAAATAACCGCTGCTATTTCAACAACCCTTTTATTACCCCGGCTTGATGAACTGACAGAGGATATTGTAGATAGCTTGGCCTGGCAGTTTCATGTTGACTTCTACGAGCCGGGAATTAGTTTAGCTCAAAAACGAAAACTCGTAAAGAATGCAATTGAAACTCATCGCCGCAAGGGGACGCCGCATGCGGTAGAAGAAGTTGTAACAGCAATTCTTGAGGATGCGGTCGTTCAGGAATGGTTTGAATACGGTGGTGAACCGTATCATTTTCGCGTCATTAAAATAAATGGCCAGGTTACGGCCGAAATGTATCCGAAACTAAAAAAGGCGATCGATACAGTAAAAAACACGCGCTCCTGGCTGGAGGGCGTTTCTTTGTACCGGGAAATGATCGGAACTGTCTACATGGGAGGAGCCTGCAGCAGTTTGAAAACAGTTACAATTCTGCCGGCGGCATTCTGGGCACCTCGTGTCTCGGGAACGACTTACTGCGGTGGCACTGTTTATAACCGAAAAGGAGTTGAAATTAAGCATGCCTAATTGGAATGGCACATTATTGACAGCTAAGGGAAGAGCCTTGCAGGCCAAAGTGGAAGCAGGGGCTGTCATGACCATAACCAAATTGAAAATTGGTGATGGGACTATGGGAAGCGGGCAAACCGTTGATGCCTTAACTGACTTACTAGCGCCCAAGAAAAATCTTGGCATATCCGCGCTAACCCCCTTAGAATCAGGAGTTTGTAAAATAACGGCTGTAGTTACTAATGCTGGATTAGCAGCGGGGTTTTACGTTCGAGAACTAGGCGTATATGCGCAAGATCCGGATTTGGGGGAAATCCTATATGCCTATACGGCCGATGGAAGCCCGGATTACCTGCCGGCAGAGGGCGGTACTGTCGCAGTAGCTGAAGAACTGGTAGTTCAGCTAGCTTTTTCGAATGCTGCTAATATTAAGGCGACTATTAGCCTGGATGGGTTGATTACAACGGCTATTTTAAATGCTCATAAGAATGCAGCTGTGATAGATCATCCTGATGGCAGTGTCACAGACGCTAAAGTGGGTAACCGGACTATAACAGATACGGTTACTGCAGCAGAAGGGGCCGATACACCAACTCGCCTATGGAGTAAGCTTGGCAACATGGTTAAGCAAATCACCGGTAAGGCAAGTTGGTGGGTACCTCCTGCAATAACTTTGGATGCAATTAATGCATTAATTGCATCTACTGCGGCGGCCGGAAAGCTGCTCAAATTAGATGGTAATGGACAATTGCCTACTGGAGTTACCGGGAACGCAGCAACTGCTACCAAACTCGGTACAGCTAGGACAATAGCCATAAGCGGCAAAGCCACAGGAACATCAACGGGCTTCGATGGAAGTGGAAATATTGTCATACCTGTTACGGCAGTTACAGCAGATAGCTGCACAGGAAATGCAGCAACTGCTACAAAACTAACGACTGCAAGAACGATAAGCTTAGTAGGAGATGTAGAAGGGACTGGGACATTTGACGGTTCGAACAACCTTTCTATTGCCACAACAGTAACAACAGGATTACCCATAGGCTTTACCTTCTCGATCTTGGCAAATACGCCTCCTGTTGGAAGTCTAGCTCTGGAGGGCTCCCTGGTAAGCCGTGCTGCTTATCCTGATTTATGGTCCTGGATTCAGGGCAATGCGCCGTTGGTAACGGAAAGCGCTTGGCAGACACAGGCAGCGGCACAGTCTTCAGTCGGAGCATATTCTAGTGGTGATGGTAGTACGAATTTTAGATTACCGCGTATAGTCGATATTGTTAAAGGTAGTGATTTTAGTAGGCCGCCTGGAACTTGGCAAGCAGATGCCTTACAAAATATAACAGGCAACATCTATAATGTTGCACATGGCAGAAATGTAGGTAGTACCGCAAATGGCGCATTTGCATTATTCAATACTGGGCAAGTAGGTAATGCTTCCGATGGTGGAGGTCAAACCGAATCTTTTAGCTTTGATGCATCTCGGGTTGCGAGAACTTCGGATGAAACACGCCCTAAATCTATTAGTATGCTGTATTGCGTCAAGGCTTTTGGTGCTGTAACCAACCAGGGAGCGGTGGATATTACAGAACTAGCTAATACGGTAGTTGGAAAACAGGATGATCTAAAATATATTGAAATTCACGACGAAAAAGCTTCTGGAAGCAGTGGTGGGACTTTTACTTCTGGAGCTTGGAGAACTCGCACTTTAAATACTTTTTCCGCCAATGATGGTAGCATTGCAACTTTAAATACTAATCAAATATTCTTGCAAGCTGGTACCTATATTGTAGATGCGTCTGCCCCTGTTATGGCAGTAGATTTAAACCAAATGAGGTTATACAATATCACGGACGACGTTACCCTGCTAACAGGGACCACGGAAAACTCATTTGCGAGCTTAGACGGAAACAGCGTAATTACTCACGCCTTTTTAAGTGGTAAATTTACACTGCCTGCGCCTAAAGTACTCGAACTGCAACACCGGTGCAGTTCCACATGCACGAACTATGGGTTTGGCTACCCGTCCAGCATGGGAATAGAAGTATACGCAGTTATAAAATTTTGGAAGGTGGGCTAATAATGGACATTGCACTTGTGCTAGATAAAATACGCCCTGGTGCAGCGTGGCGAATGTCGGATACCTATTTTAACCTCGTTGCTACATGGGAAGACGCGCAGCAAACATGCCCGACTGAGGCAGAGATAGAAGCTGTATGGGAGGAAATACAGGCGGGGCCAACATTGGTCGAAAGCAAGTATGCTAAACTGCAGCAAATTGATACTTGGACAGCCACCGCAATAACGAGCGGCTTTGCATCGGCTACTACCGGCATAGTTGCCACATACGACAGTACGGAAGCTGATCAGCAGAATATAATGCTTATGCTACAAGCAGCACAGACTGCAAGCTTTGCCACTCATCCACTCTATAAAGGGCAAATACCGATTCGGGCAGTGCTGGAAGGTCAGAATTGCAAGCAGGTATTACAACATAATGCCGCACAGATGCAGCAGCTAGTAATAGATATGGCGCTTCATATAGGAACGTGTAAACAAACGGGATGGAAGCTACAGGGAGAAGTTGCTGCAGCCAAAACGGTAGAAGAAATAGACGCTATAAAATGGCCTTAGTAGGGGCCTATTTTCATTTTGGGAGCGAAAGAGTTGAATTACAAAGATTTGATTAAAGCAAAACCTTTAGGTCTTTCTGGCGTTTAATATTGTACAAATTATAGGGAAGTTACATAAACAGGGAGTGCAGCTAGATTGCTGCCGATCTTGCTATATATAGTTCAAGCCTTCCAGCGATTTTCTGGAAGGCTTTTTTGCACTTCGATGAACTCGTTATCGAGTAATGAACGTATAGGCATAGAAAAAATAGGAAGTCTGGTGCAAAAGAAGTAAAGTTGCTTTTGTTGTGGTATAATTTTGCTTAATTATATTGCAGCGAGGAAGTGTTTTTATTTGATATGGTTAGTAGGTCTTTTCGTTTCGGGGATGATGGTTTTAGCTGGGGTTTCTGTAATAATAGATCCTAATGAGGTTTCTAGCATAGCCGTAAATGGATCAGTGACATTGGCTTGTGCAGTGCTGACTTGGTGGTTTTATAAAAAATACAAAATTGCAAAGGCGCTAAAAAGTCAGGACATAGACTTGAAGAATAAAAAGTAATTGCAATAAATGAAACGTATAAAAAACGAGGAATGGAGCAATCCATTCCTCGTTTTTTCAATTAACGATCTTGATGGATATTATCTCTTTTAGGAAAAGGTTTGTAGCAGTAAGTAAATCTTATTACTTGATGAGAAGTTGCTTGGCGGAATAAAAACGGATTGTACTTACTTATTGCCTTGTTCTATAAGTGTAATTTTTGATGAATGATTCGTTGATATTCTCTATAGCTGAGTGGTAGATGTCCAGAGGCTAGTAGTATAGCCGCAACAAGCATAGGAAGTGAGTGGAGTATTGCTGCTGAAACCAGGAAGAAGAGAACTGGACTGACTGCCACGGGAATTGGTATATGCCCCATAGGCAGAAAGAGGGCTGCATAGTTGCGAGCAAATCTAAAAAAGCGTAACCAGCAAGCGTAATAGAAGAAGAGTAATAGGAATAAACACGTTAAATAAAAATAGCTTGCATTGTTATTTAATAGGATTGGATAGAACAGCGGAATAACTGTTACCCCTATTCTTCCAATACTTTCTAATATTAGTAGAATAAGAGGCTCGTTTTTTTCTTTAAATTGGAGCGTGTTGATTGGTGGAAATAAGAAACATAGAAAGTTAGGAAATAGCATAAGTATTGGAATTACAAGACTAGACCAATAGAATGTGGGAAAAAACATCTTTAAACCTCGTTTCTAAGTAAGTTTTAATCGTAAGTCTTTTATGTTCTAATTCAGGTAATGGTCACTTAAAATATCTCCCTAAGAGGGTGGCCGTTGAAGGTCTGTTAATTAGTTCTGTCAAATGTATATTATAGTAATTATTATACTCAATCAAATCAATTATCAGGAGGTGCCTATGCTTAAGACCATTGATGCTTATATGTACGCTTTTGGTGAAATGCGAAGAAGATCAGCGTTTTGGATTCCTATAGCTTTACTCTATATGATATTAGGTAGTATTCGGGATGCTTTTCCTGAAGATTGGATTTTAAAAGGGCTCATAGCAATTCCTGAAACTCTTTTATTTCTTGGCATTGTCAGCGTAAGCATATGTGCAATAACAAATAAAGACTACAATTTCGAGGATGTTATTCTTAAGCCTATCATTTATTGCAAGGCTTGTATTCTTTCTATCTTAGCTGTTTTATTGGGTTGTATTGTATTGCTGCTTCCAACCGGATTTATTCTTGTATTAGTTCACTTAGCTAATATCCCATTAGGTTCACTGATGATGATACCGATATTTATAGCACTATTCCTATTGAGTCTGTTCGTATTTACAAAGTTCTTTTTCTCGCAATTTTATTTTTTTGATAATAGAACATCAATAATGATAAGCTTGAAAGAATCATGGAAAAATTGCACTTATAAAGTTTCACTAAGCATCCTTTTGTCTGGTGGCTGGTTTATTCTTCTAAATTCCCCATTACTCATAGTAGATATGGTACTTCGTGATTTTTACCTGCATTCATCTTATCTTATTATGCCGGTACTACAACTTTCAGGCGCCCATATGTATATGCAATTGCAAAACAGAAAAGTAAAAGATATGGTAGAGGAGGATATAGTTGTTCATCAGGACAATGGGGTCTGTGGATGATAAGGGCCGCGAAGGCTCTTATTTTATGCCTAAGTACGGGAGATAATTGTCATGTTCCCTTGCAACCCAATTATATACACTCCCTGCATTAAGGATAATCTTTTACTCTCAGGTGCCCCGGCAACTAGGTTCCGCATATACTATTAGCAGCATAAACAATCTCCGAGCTTATCAAAAGGGGTGTAAGCTATGAAGGTCAATAAGATGCATGTAAAATTTAATTATGACAAGAATAACAACGTGCTTTCCGTTTCTGTTAAGCAGCCTAACCCATCTGACTCCAAACAGGGGCAAGCTGGCGACCTTATTCGTCAAGCAGGTTTTCCGGTGCTGCAGCTAATTGAATTTGCAAAGCAGGCAAAAAACAAAGCAAATCAGGAATTGCAGCAAGATAAATAATCTTTGCGCTCGGCATCTATATGCTTGAGCGGTTTTTTTTTGCATTATAATGCTGCTAATATCTTAGGCTGTGATAATCTTGCCTAGCTGCTTTGGCGGCGGCAGGTATATAAACGGTTACTAGGCAACAAATAAGTGCGTACTTGTTAGCTTGCAGCAGAATGAGTATGATTAGGAAAAAAGGAGGTTGATAAATCAATGCCAAAAAATATACTCGTTTTGACAGGCAGCCCGCGCAATAGCGGTAATACTGATAAGCTGGCAGAGGCATTTATGACTGGTGCCCGGCATTCAGGACATACGGTTGTAAAATATGCAACTGCCGGCAAAACTATTAAAGGCTGTATAGACTGTAAGGCCTGTTTTCAAAAAGGTCAGGCCTGTATTATTCCGGACGATTTTAATGAACTCGCACCGCTGTTAGAACAGGCGGATATGCTTGTATTTGCAACACCTTTGTATTGGTTTTCCTTTCCGGCACAGTTGAAGGCCGCTATCGATAAATTCTATTCTTATTTGATTGCCGGCAAGGATTGGAAAATCAAAGAATGTGCGCTGGTAGTCAGTGGCGGCGATAAGGATGAGGCAAAGTTTGCCGGAATCGTCGCTTCGTATAAGCTGATTGCTGAGTACCTGCACTGGCAGGATAGAGGTGTCGTTATCGTACCGGGATTGCATGATAAAGATGATGTTTTGAAGACGGATGGGTTAATAAGAGCTGAAGCATTGGGCAAAAGTATTTCCACAGATTAAAGGCTGGTCCAATAGAAATGTGCTAATCTGTTTCTAAAACCGCATTTAGCTCATCTCCGTCTGGTATAATATAAGTTAGTTGTGCTAGTTGGTTGATTACTTTCGGAGATGAGAGGTTTCATATGGGTAGAGAAAAAAGATTAAAGATGCAAAAGGTTGGTATGGAGCATCTGGAGCAGTACAGTCAATTGCTCAGGTATGTTTTTCAGGTGACGAATAATGATTTGCATAAGTTTGGCTGGGAAGAACGGGACATGGTTTTGGCCAAATCTCCGGTATTGGAGCAGGCCGAAGTTCATGGCTGGTTTGACGGGGATAAGCTTGTATCCCAGGTCGCTGTATATCCTTTCCAAGTGAGGATTTTTGACCGAACCTATGATATGGGAGGGCTTACCGGGGTAGGTACTTTTCCGGAGTATTCCAACCAGGGTCTGATGCATAAGCTGTTATTTCAGGCCTTGGCAGGTATGCGTGAGAAAAAGCAGTCCATTTCTTATTTATATCCTTATTCCATTCCTTACTATCGTCGAAAAGGCTGGGAAATTATTTCAGATAAAATTGTATTTGAGGTAAATGATTACCAGCTGCCAAAGAATAAACAGGTTCCGGGGGAAATTGAACGGGTCGATATTGAAAGTGACGAATTAAAAGCCGCTTATGAACGCTTTGCCTATCAGAGTCATGGGGCAATGCTGCGTAATAATCTGGCCTGGAATGAATACTGGTTATGGGATTATGATGATTTAACTGCAGCAATTTATTACAACGAAGATCGGCAGCCCGACGGTTATGTGCTATATTGGATTGCTGATGAAGTTTTTCATATTAAAGATATGATTTTTGTTAATGAGGAAGCTCGCAGTGGACTCTGGAACTTTATCAGCGCCCATTTTTCCATGATCTCCAAGGTCATCGGCAATATTTATACTGATGAGCCGCTGGCGTTTTTGCTGGAGGATGCGGATATAAAAGAGATTATTTCACCGTACTATATGGCGCGCATCGTGGATCTGGAACAGTTTATTAGTCAGTATCCCTTTAAGCCGGACAGCCATGAACGGGTATGGACTTTTACACTGGATGATCCATTGTTGTCCTGGAATCAAGGTTCCTTTACCTTGTTGATTCAGCCTGATGGAAAAGGGGAGATAACACGTACGGGAGAGCGCAGCGGCTCACGGATCGATATTCAAACGATGACAACGATGCTCATGGGATATAAGCGTCCGGAATATTTACATAAAATCGGCCGGCTTGTATGCAGTCCGGAGCTTGTTGATATGCTGGAAGATTCAATTGAACATCAAACTCCGTATTTTTCGGATTATTTTTGATTAGAATTTCGCTTGTCTCAAGGGTATTTTCATGAAATCTAAGACTTGATTTTTTTCCTCTAAAGGAATAGTATAATAAGTAATAACACTGTTCGACCAGAATGAGCTGGAGATCAGATTTTCTTAGGAAAATTTGATCTCCTTTTGTTTATTATCAGCGGGATGCCAGCAAGTCGGCGCCTTGACAGCTATTCAAAAAGGAAATAAAATAAGAATAAATCCGACTAATCCAGTTTGAATAGTCTGAATTGGATTTTACCATAGTATTACTACGAGAAATAACGAGGTGGAGAGATGACGGAACAACTTTTATCCATATGCGGCTTATATGCTGCTGTCGATGGTAAAGAGATTTTAAAAGGAGTAGACCTTCAGATCAATAAGGGCGAAGTCCATGTAATCATGGGACCGAACGGCTCAGGTAAATCCACGCTGGTAAACCTGATCATGGGGCAGCCGAAATATGAAATGACGGCAGGCAGCATTGCTTTTGAGGGAGAGGATATTTCCGCGCTGAAGATTCACGAAAGAGCCCGCAAAGGGATTTTTCTGTCATTTCAAAATCCGGAGGAGATTCCCGGCATTACCGTAGAAAATCTGATCCGAACTTCACAAAATGCCATATCGGGTGAAACAGTAAAAATCATGGCCTTTAAAAAGAATCTGCAAAAGGCAATGGATGCTTTGAAAATGGATACCGCATATGCTTCACGGCACGTAAATGTGGGGTTCTCCGGTGGTGAGAAGAAACGCAATGAGATATTGCAGATGATGATGCTCAATCCGAAGCTCGCTTTGCTGGATGAAACAGATTCCGGTCTTGATGTGGATGCGGTTCGTATTGTTTCTGCAGGCGTAAGCCGCTTTAAAAATGCTCAAAATGGGGTACTAATTATTACCCATAATACAAAAATTCTGGAGCAATTGCAGGTAGACCGGGTACATGTTCTGATGAATGGCAGGATTATCTGTTCAGGAGATGCCGGACTTGTTGATAAAATCAACAGCGAAGGGTATTCTTCTTTAGTTTCCGGAGGCTGTAAAAACGCTGGCTGAGATGAGGTGAGTTTATGGATAAGAAGAGAACAGAGGTGGCCGATATTGACCGGGGCCTCTATGATATAAAAAATGCAGACCGTTCCCGCTACAAATCGGACAGCGGGCTGACGTCCCAGATTGTGCTGGATATTTCCCGGGAAAAAAAGGACCCCGAATGGATGCGCGATTTCCGGCTACAGGCATTGGACATCTATTATCAAACAGCGATGCCATCCTGGGGGCCCGCTTTGAAAGAACTGGATATGGACAGTATTGTTACCTATGTTCGCCCTGATACCGAAATGAAGGGCAGTTGGCAGGAAGTACCGGAAGATATTAAGAACACCTTCGAACGGCTGGGGATACCTCAGGCAGAACAGGAATCGCTGGCTGGTGTAGGAGCACAGTATGACTCGGAAGTGGTATATCATAATGTCAAAGAAGAACTGGTCAAACAGGGTGTTATATATACCGACATGGAAAGTGCGCTTAGAGAGCACGAAGATGTCGTGAAACAGCATTTTATGAAGCTGGTTACTCCCAGGGATCATAAGTTTGTAGCACTCCATGGGGCCGTATGGTCGGGCGGGTCTTTTGTATATGTGCCGCCTGGTGTAGAGGTGGACATTCCGCTGCAGTCATACTTTCGTCTGAATGCTCCGGGGGCTGGACAGTTTGAGCATACCCTGATTATTGTGGATAAAGGAGCCAAGCTGCATTTCATTGAAGGCTGCTCGGCACCCAAATACAATGTAACCAACCTGCATGCCGGTTGTGTGGAACTGTATGTTAATGAAGGGGCGAGCCTGCGCTACTCGACCATTGAGAACTGGTCACGGAACATGCTTAATTTGAACACCAAACGGGCTGTAGTAGAGAAGAATGGCAGTATTGAGTGGGTGTCTGGTTCTTTTGGTTCTAAGATTTCCATGCTCTATCCCCGCAGTATCCTAAAAGGGGAAGGGGCAAGAGCAGAGTTTAACGGTGTAACATTTGCTGCCGAAGGGCAGATACTCGATACCGGTGCTGCGGTCGTTCATGCCGCGCCCTATACCTCCTCCAACATCAGCTCACGCTCCATTGCCAAAGGCGGCGGAATTGCCGTATATCGCGGTGCGGTTAAGGTCACTCCTCAGGCGCATCACGTCAGGTCGTCAGTCAACTGTGAGTCGCTGATGCTTGACGATCTTTCCCGCTCGGATACTTTGCCTGTGCTGGATATTTTACAGGATGAAGTAGAGATCGGACATGAAGCAAAAATCGGGAGAATCAGTGAAGAAGCGATTTTTTATCTGATGAGCCGTGGTATCAGCGAAGAAGAGGCGAAAGCGATGATTGTACGAGGCTTTGTCGAGCCGGTCGCCAAAGAACTGCCGCTGGAATATGCAGTGGAAATGAACAATCTAATTAATTTGGAACTGGAAGGCGCCATAGGCTGAGGGGTGATGACATGGCAAAACACAATGAAAAGGTAAACCCTATTCCTGCACGGACCTGGAACTGGCTGGGAGTCAATGAGAGTACGCTGAACATGGATATGCCGGTGGTCACAGCATATCGTAAGCAGCCGGTATTTCAACGTAGTGAAGCCGTAAAAATAGGGGATATCGGTTCCTTCAAAGATACGATAAAACACCTGGAGAACCAGCTTGAAGCCGGTGTTAGTGACTCGTTAAGTCACTTTGCAGCCGATAGCTATAACAGTGGTTATTTTATTGAAATCGAAGCAGGGAAAAAGGCCGAAACTCCGGTTGTCCTGCAGTACGATTTGAATGAGGAAAATCCGGTGCTTGTTGACAATCATTTCATTCTTGCCCGGGAAAACAGTGAAATAACGGTTGTGATCAATTATCTTTCCCAGGAAGGCAGTAAAGGCTATCATAATGGTGTAACCAGAATCGTTGCTCAGGCCGGAGCAAAAGTGCATCTGGTAAAGGTGCAAATGCTGTCTGGTGATGCGGTCCATATCGATGCAGTAGGGGCCATTACCGGTGATCAGGGACGGGTTGATTGTACACTGATTGAACTGGGAGCCCAGCAGGTGATCACGAATTGCAAGAACCGTCTGACCGGGACAAACAGTGACGGGAACATCAACTCCATTTATTTTGGCGATCAGAACCGGCAGCTAGATATAAATTACGTACTTACCTATCAGGCCAGGGAAACGTCAGGAGTAATCAAAGCACGGGGCGCTCTGCTTGACAATAGTCAGAAAATCTTCCGGGGCACACTCGATTTTATCAGAGGAGCCAAAGGTGCCAATGGGAAGGAAGAGGAATATGCCGTTTTATTGAGTCCTAATGTGCGCAACAGGTCAGTTCCCCTGATGCTGTGTGGCGAGGATGCCGTTCAGGGACAGCATGCTGCCAGCGCGGGAAGGCTGGATGAAGATAAAATGTTTTATCTTATGAGCAGAGGTCTTAGTGAAACGGACGCCAAGAAACTCATCATTGAAGCAGCCTTTCAGCCAATATTGGAAGAGATCCCAATATTGGCCTTACGGGAAGAAATTTCGGGCTATGTCAAAAGGAGGCTACATCATGTCCAATAACTATCGGGCAGACTTTCCTATTCTGCAGCGGACAACGAATGAAAAAAGGCTGGTATATTTGGATAACGGCGCTACTACACAGAAGCCGCTGTCCGTCATTCGCGCTGTTGAACAATATTATCATGCTTTTAATGCAAATCCTCATCGCGGTGCCTATGAGCTTAGCGTCAAAGCGACTGAGATTTATGAGAATACCCGGGATAAAGTTAGGGAGTTCCTGGGAGCAGCCAAATCCAGTGAAATTATTTTCACGAAAAATGCCACAGAATCACTGAACTTGGTAGCGTATAGTTATGGAATGAATTTTATTCAGGCCGGTGATGAGATTGTACTCTCTATTGCAGAGCATCACAGCAATCTGGTGCCCTGGCAGCAAGTTGCCAAAGCAAAAGGCGCTGTCTTAAAGTATTTGTATGTCAGCGATGACGGTACGTTGCCTGAAGCAGAACTGGAGCAAAAAATCACTGCCAAAACCAGACTGGTTGCAATCACCCATGTGTCCAATGTATTGGGGATTATCAATCCTATTAAGCGGATCACTGAACTAGCTCATGCAGTGGGGGCGGTTGTAGTGGTGGATGGTGCTCAGAGCGTTCCTCACCTGCCGGTAAATGTACAGGAGCTGGATGCGGATTTCTTTGTCTTTTCCGGTCACAAGATGCTTGCTCCTATGGGAATTGGCGTTTTGTACGGCAAGGAGGAGCTATTAGAGGCAATGCCTCCCTTCTTATTCGGTGGAGACATGATTGAATATGTTGAAGAGCAGGAAACTACATTTGCACCGCTGCCTGCCAAGTTTGAAGCGGGAACGCAAAATGTGGGGGGAGCTATGGGGCTGTCGGCAGCGATTGACTATCTTCAAGCCATCGGTTTGCCTACTATTGAGGAGGCTGAAAAGGATTTAGTTCGCTATGCAATCGCCGAACTTAGGAAACTGCCCTATATTACCTTATATGGCTGCGGCGATCTCGTTGATAAAACAGGCGTTATATCCTTTAATGTGCAAGATATTCATCCTCATGATGTTTCTTCCATCCTTGATGCAGACGGAATTGCTATCCGGGCAGGTCATCATTGCGCCCATCCTTTAATGAAGTATTTAGGCGTGAATGCTACATGCCGGGCGAGCCTTTATTTTTATAATACACGCAGCGACATTGATGCATTAGTGGATAGCTTAAGCCGTGTTAGGGGAGTGCTGGGCTATGGACTTAAGTGAAATTTATACGGAAATCATTGCCGAACACAGCAAATCGGCGAGAAATAAAAAACATATGACGAATCCTACCTGCATCTTAAAAGGACGAAATCCCAGCTGCGGTGATGAAATTGACCTGGAACTCAAGCTGGAGCAGGGTATCATTATAGAGGCTGCTTTCACTGGCAGCGGGTGCGCTATCTCGCAAGCCTCTACCTCGATGATGATTGACTTGATTCGCGGACAAACGCTGGAAAAGGCGCAGGAACTCATTGCCACCTTTCTGGGAATGATCAAGCGGGAGATTACGGATGACGAAGAACTGGAGGTTTTGGATGAAGCAGCTGCGCTTAAGAATATCTCCAATATGCCTGCCCGTGTAAAATGCGCGGTCTTATCCTGGCATACGCTGGAAGAGGGCATAAAGAAGCACGGTTAAGGTAATCGGTCTCATTGCGGCAGGGGGCGATACTTGTTCGATCTTCGTTGACGGACAGACATGCTATCTTTTTTTGCAGTTACAAAAAAGGCTCAACCATCTTTTCTAACAGATGGTTGAGCCTTTTCATGTTAATTTCAGAATGACTTGCTATACTCAGTCTTGCAATTAACAAAGGGAAAAAATCGCAGGTAGCTGAGGAGGAAAAGCAAATGAGCCTTATTTCAATTGTTGTGCCTGTTTATAACGAGCAGGAAAACATAAAAGTGTTTTATCAGGAAGTTTGTAAATATATGGATCCGTTAGGGTATTCATTTGAACTGCTGTTTATTGATGATGGCTCTTCTGACGGCACTCCCGTTATTCTTGAGCGTTTGTCGCAGCAAGATACAAGGGTAAAAGCAGTTTTGCTTGCCCGTAATTTTGGGCATCAGGTAGCGTTAACCTGTGGGCTGGATTATGCCAAAGGAGATGCAGTGATTACGATGGACGGCGATCTGCAGCATCCTCCGCAGTTGCTGCCGCTATTGCTAAGCAAATGGGAAGAAGGGTTTGAGATTGTTCAAACCATCCGTATAGATACAGCAGGTGTTTCTTGGTTGAAAAAGTTCACCTCAGGCATGTTCTATCGCTTAATCAATGCAATGTCCCAGGTTCCGATCGTCGAAGGCGGCTCAGATTTCCGGCTTCTCGACAGAAAGGTCGTACAAACCTTTCAGCACTTTAAGGAAAAGGCCCGCTTTATCCGCGGGATCATCGGCGGTATGGGATACCGGCAGGCGAAGGTGGAATTTACAGCACCTGCACGCTACGCGGGAAAATCAAAGTTTTCTCCCAGAAAAATGTTATCATTTGCGCTTGATGGCATTACTGCCTATTCCAGGCTCCCGCTTCGCTTTGCCTTATATTTGGGACTGCTCTTTGGAGCACTGAGCTTTGGCGTAACAGTGGACGTGGTGTATACGAAAATGTTTACAGATACTGCTGTTCCGGGGTGGGCTACGATAGCAGCCAGTGTGCTGCTGCTGGGCGGGCTCCAGCTAGTAGGCCTGGGAATTATCGGTGAATACGTCGGGCGCATTTTCGAAGAGGTTAAACAGCGCCCGCTATACTGGGTCAGTGCTGAGCTGCAGAGCAATGCCGTTAATGTTGTTTCGCAGAAACAAGACAAGCTTGGTGCTTGAAAAATGAGAGGGGCGGAAAAGATGAAAGTTTTAGTAACGGGAGGAGCCGGTTTTATTGGCTCACACATTGTGGACACCTTGGTTAAGGCGAATCTGCAGGTATATATCCTGGATAATTTGACAACCGGATCCTTTGGCAACATCAGCCCCGAGGCAGTTTTTCTAAAAAAAGACATTCGCGATGCTGATCTCAAAGAGTTGCTGGCAAGAGAACGTTTTGACTATGTTATTCATCAGGCCGCTCAAACGACGGTAGGTAAATCACTGGAAGAGCCTTATTACGATTGTGATGTTAATATTCGTGGTTTGGTCAATTTGTTGGAGGCATGCCGGTTATCGGAGGTAAAACGGTTTGTTTTTGCATCAAGTGCAGCAATTTATGGCGATACGGCTGCCTTGCCGATTGGGGAAGAATGGGAGAAGCAGCCCGCTTCTTTTTATGGGCAGAGCAAATGGACGGGCGAGCAGTATCTAAATTTGTATTACCAAAACTTTGGTCTTGAATATGTCGCACTGCGCTATGCAAATGTTTTTGGCGAACGTCAGGGTGCCAACGGCGAAGGTGGGGTTATCAGTATATTTCTGAACAAACTGCTTGCCGGCCAAGAGTTAACCGTTTACGGTGATGGGAGCCAGACGCGAGACTACATCTATGTTAAAGATGTGGCACAGGCAAACTATCAGGCCCTATTCTCAGATGCAGCAAACCGGAGCTACAATGTGAGCACAGCGAAAGAGACAAGTATCAATGAATTGCTTGCCTTATTGTCCTCCATGCTCAAGGAGCCAGTCACTGGCAGAAATGCAGCAATGCGCTGTAATGATATACAGCGTTCTGTACTCGCTAACCAGGCAGCCTATAATGGCCTGAAGTGGAAGCCCTCATATACTTTATCTGAAGGGTTAGAGCTAATGCTGCATGCTTTGCAGCAGAGGCTATGCAAATAAATGTGCGAGGTCGACTGGAAAGGGCAGTATACAATGACAGATAAAAATAAATGGCTCCATATAGCAATTATCATCGGCATAGTAGGGATACTGATGTTTTCTTATTTGGGTTCTCAGCCTCTGATGGATCCGGATGAGCCGGTATATGCCGAAACAGCAAGAGAAATGCTGCAGGTTCACGATTTTATTTCTCCCCGCATTTATGGTGACTTCTGGTATGATAAGCCGCCCATGTATTATTGGCTTGTGGCAGCAGCTTCTCAAGTTTTTGGTGGTGGAGAATTTGCCGCGCGCTTTCCTTCTGCTTTTTTTGCGGTTGGAGGATCGCTTTTGGTCTATTTATCAGGACGGAAGCTATTCAATGAACGTGCCGGATTGCTTGCAGCTCTGGTATTAGGAACAAGTCTGGAGTATTTCTATTTAGGCAATGCAGCCGTTACGGATATGACGCTGACCTTCTTTTTGCTAGCGGCACTCTTGTCCTTTCTGCATAAAAACTACTATTTGCTTTATAGTTTTGCTGCTCTTGGAGTGGTCACCAAGGGGCCGGTTGCACTGTTTTTCTGTGTGGTGATCATAGGCGGATATCTGATGTTGACAAGTACACTGGCAACAGTCAAGCAGATGAAGGCAGGTAAGGGAATCCTCCTTTTTGCAGTTATTGCACTTCCCTGGTATGTGGCTATGTATTATTTTCATGGGATGGACTTTATTGACACATTCTTAGGCTTTCACAATGTTACTCGCTTTTTACAGCCGGAACATTCGTCGGGAAAGCTATGGTATTACTATATTCCGGTAGTCATTCTGGGCTTTTTTCCTTGGACTGCCTTCTTAGCTCAAGCTTGTTATACAGGCTGGAAAGAGCAAGGTCAGGAGCGAAAAACCTGTACGTTTCTGCTCATATGGATTGTGACAGTGTTTGGCTTCTTCTCTCTTTCCCAGACGAAGTTAGTTTCGTATATTTTGCCCATGTATCCTCCGTTAGCGATGCTAGTGGGCTATTATTTTGACAAAGCCTGGACACAAGGGCGATATAAGGCGCTGAAGCTTTCAGCCATCGCTTTTGGAGGGGCTGCCGCAATCCTCATTGCAGGCTTGTCTTACGCCAGTGCAGTGGTGTCGGCAGAGCTTATCTTTCCGGTTAGGATGATAGCAGGAGTGTTGACGATACTGGCCGCTGCCGTTTTGTATCATAGTTATCGTCATGATTTTGGCAAGGTGTTTATCACGTATGTAGTGGGAATGGTTGTGTTCACAGCCTTTTTAATGCTCCATACACTTCCTGTTATTACCCCCGCAGTTTCGGTAAAACCGATGGTTGAAGAATTTAAGCAGCAGTATGATGGTCAAGCGCCGGTCTATATTGCCAAATTTTATCGGCCAGGCTTTGTGTACTACAGCGGACTAGCAGGTATTGAGCTGAATTCGGAAGAACTGGCCGCGGCTGTGCTAGAAAAAAACGATAAAGCTTATTTTATTGTGCAAAAAGAAAAATATGACAAGCTGAACTCGGATATTCGGAGTAAGCTTCGCGTATTAGCTGCCCATGAGGATAAAATCTTGTTTGTACGTGATGGTAATTAGCTTGGGTGGGAGGAAGCGTATGAATGTAAAAACAACTGCAGCGGCAGAGAAGCAGGTTTGTCACAAGTGGAATTGCCTGAGCATATTTCTTCTCTCTTTTTTCATTTATATGCTCTTTAATCAAATGGTCCCGATCACCGACCCCGTAGAAGCAAACTATGCGCTCACTGCAAAAGAAATGGTGCTCTCAGCAGACTGGCTGTCACCAAGGATATATGGCAATGTTTGGTTCGATAAGCCGGTGCTTTTCTATTGGCTTACGGCTATAGCTTTTCAGCTTTTCGGGTTTTCCGAATGGGCGGCACGGTTAATGCCGGCAGTTTTCGCAGCCGCAGGACTTGTGCTGATATATTGGTTTGTAATTAAAATTACGTATAAGCCGATAGCGGTTTTGTCGGTGGTGATTCTGGGGACATCCTTTGAGTATACCGTGCTGGCGAAGTTAGTTATTACAGATATGGTCTTTTTTTTGTTTAACAGTGCTGCGCTGATCTTTTTTTATTTTGGATATGTAAAAATGGATGGTAAGAAGCGTTGGTATCTTGGTATGTATGCTAGCATGGCTTTAGCAGTATTGACCAAAGGTCCCGCCGGAGCATTGCTGCCAGGCTTAGTCATTTTGCTCTTTTTAATTCTGAGGCGTAAATGGACAAAGCTAAGAGAAATAGTGACACCGCAGGGGATTATCCTCTTTATAGTTGTGGCGCTGCCCTGGTATGCTGCGATGTATTTTCTGCATGGGGCTGAGTTTATCAATACTTTTTTTGGAGTGCACAATTATCTTCGGGCAACAGTGTCCGAGCATCCAGCGGATGACGTGAGCTATTATTATCTTGTTGTATTTGTGCTAAGCATGCTGCCATGGTCGGCTTTAGCCATCAAAGCTTTACTACAAAGCTGTAAAGACCTGCGTACCAATGCTTCTCCTCTCTTGTTGTTTCTCCTCCTGTGGGTAGCGACATATTTTGGAGTTTACTCAGCTATGGCCACTAAATATTTAACTTACACGTTTCCTATACTTCTTCCGGTAGCGGTATTAACTGCCGTACACCTTGAGGGCATGCTTGCGCGAGGCAACAAAAAGGCAATTATCTACTGGCTGGGGGGACCGCTAGTACTATTGCTTTGTGTGTATATAATCATTGCACACCATTATTTAGCGAGTTTTGTGCTTTGCGTAGCGGCAATTATGTTACTTTTACTCTTGATGGCATTTTTGTGGAAGTCAAAAAATCGCAATACGGCTTACCTTTTTAATGTACTTTGTTTATGTCATATGGGGTCCTATATTTTACTTTCTTTTTTTGTATTTCCTGTCATAGCTGAAACCCGATCTGGGAAAAGCTTAGCAGAAAATATTGACGCATTAGGAATAGAGAAGATTGGTCTATATCAGTTTTACAGTACATCGGCGGTATTTTATAACGGAAATATTGCCGTAAAACTTGAACGGGACGATGTGCTAGATTTGCACCAGCATAGGGAAATGAGTTGGTCAAGTAAATATACAATGCCTCTTCAAGGAGTAACTGATTTTGCGCAAAAGTCCCCCAATAGCCTGATTGTGGTACCGGATAAGCAAAAGAAAATATTTCTCGAAGAAACAGTTTCCTTTAACCCTCAACTGGTAAAATACAGTAAAGAATTGAATTATTATTATATTGATAACAGATAAGAGTGACTTGAGGAACTTGAGGAACTACTGGAAGGAGGTTGCCTGTATGCGGATATTACTTGCTGAAGCTGATGCCAAGCTGGGTAATAAAATCAAACATATGCTGGAAGAAGCTGCAAACCAGGTTGACTGGGTAGTAAACGGTGATATGGCATTCGAATATGCTCTTCATGCTCCCTATGACGTTGTTATTCTTGATTGGATGATCCCCGGACAAACAAGTGTTAGTATCTGTAAGAGTTTGCGCATACGTGGTTATCGGGGGGCAATTCTGATGCTGATGGCAAAAGAGGCTGATCAGGATCGTATTGCAGACCTAAGTACCTCCGCTGATGCTTGGTTTGTCAAATCGATTGAGCTCACAGAATTGCTTGCACAGGTCCAGGCATTGGCAAGGCGCAGCAGAGCGAAAATGTCTGATGAAATTTTACAAGTTGGCAATTTGATTTTTAATTGCGTAACATATTGTATACGGCAGGGAGAAACGGAAATACAGCTTACCAGCCGGGAATTTCAATTGCTTGATTTGCTTGTGCGAAATCAGGAGCGCGTGGTGCCGAGAGAGTTTATTTTAGAGCGGATATGGGGAGTGGAAGCAGCTGTATCTTCCAATAATCTCGATGCTTATGTACGATTGCTGCGAAAGAAACTGAGGATGTTTAATAATGAAGTGATCATACAAACGATTCGCGGCATTGGCTATAAGCTAAAGGTTCACGATGTTTGTCAGAATCGGTAGAGTGGGCAAATTGAAATCAGGCCTTCTGGGGATAACCCCCCGGAAGGCTTTTTATCATGTGCTGGAGAAGGTAGTACTGGCTATCCCTACATCACAATATGAAGGGCGGAATAAACGTGCGTGAATATATCATACAGATTGATTTTGTAAATTGCCCTGGCTTGGGTTATGAGATATTTAGAATTACAGAGAAAAATAACATTGATAAAATTGCTATGGAGGTTATTCCTAATCATGGAATGGTCATTCAGTTTCAATGTGCTGCCGAAGAGCAGGTTACCTGTTTAGTAGCCGAGCTTACCGCACTTAAAAATATTACCTCTGTTGCCTTTCGCACGCAAATGCCTTATCAGGAAAAAGAAATTGAACTGCGGACTATCCTTAATTCCGTTAACGAAGGAGTCCTGGCGGTTAATAAAGAGGGAGTCATTTCACACATTAATGATGTTACTTGCAATATACTACAGTGCACGATGGAAGAAGCCCTGGGGTTAAAGGTGGAAGAGCTGGTAGGTGAGGCACCGCCTATTCTTGAAGCGCTGAGATTTGGACACATATCAAAGCTGAAAAAATGGCAAGTAACAAGAAATGAGAAGGTTTTACAATTCCTATCAGGCAGTATACCTATCCGGAATGACCAGGGAGAAATTATCGGCGCAGTGGCAACCATTCAGGATTTTCAACAAGTAGAGAAGGTTATTTTACATGCGGAAAAAGCGAACCGCTTTACGTTTGACGATATTGTACACCAAAGTCCTTCCATGATTAGGTTAATCGCTTCCGCCCGTACGGTAGCCAGAAACTCTTCTACCATATTATTGCGAGGGGAAAGTGGTACAGGTAAGGAGTTGTTTGCAACAGCTATTCATGCAGCGGGGACGAGAGGGAAAAATCCTTTTATCCCCATCAACTGTGCTGCTTTAACAGAGAGCTTGCTGGAAAGTGAGTTGTTTGGTTATGAAGAAGGCGCTTATACTGGTGCAGTTAAGGGCGGACGGCAGGGTCTTTTTGAACAAGCCAACGGTGGTACCTTGTTTCTTGACGAAATAGGAGATATATCGCTAAGGCTGCAGGTGCGCCTGCTGCGGGTTTTGCAGGAAGGCAGTATTCGCAGAGTAGGCGGGAATAAAGATATTCGTGTAGATGTGCGAATTATAGCCGCGACCCATCGCAATTTGGAAGAGATGATAAGGTCCGGCGAATTCCGGGATGATTTGTACTACCGGCTTAACGTTATTCCGCTGGTAATCTTGCCTCTGCGGGAACGAAAAGAGGATATACCCTTATTGGCCCAACATTTAATCCGCAAGATTTGCAACAAGATACAGAAGCCGGAAGTGCATTTAACCAAGGAAAGCGTCGAGCTTTTGGTAACTCAGAAATGGCCGGGAAATGTACGGCAGCTGGAAAATACGTTAGAGCGATTGATTAATTTAATTGATACGACGGAAATCAGGCCAGAGCATTTCTGGGATTGGACAGACATTATTGATCATACTGCCTTGAAAAGCAGTATGATCAATAAAAAACAACAGACCTTGCAAGTAAATATTCCCCTTTGTGATGAGTGGCCGCACTTGAGGGATGTTGTAGCAAATGTTGAAAAAGAAGTGATTACCAGCGTGTTAAAGAAATATCCTTCGTCCAGATTAGCGGGGCAAGTCTTAGGAGTATCTAACACCACCATCTTAAATAAAATCCGTGAGTATAAAATTTGAGAATACGCACGTGAATTGATAAAAATTGTAGTTTGCCAGTATAGAAGAAAGTGATAAGTTTTCTTATCAACGTGATAAGAATTTTTGACAAGTAAATTTATCAGCGCAGCCGGAAACCACCGGCTGCGCTGATTTTTCATTTGGCATGATAGTTGCGAGGTAGGTGTGTATGAGCAGATCATTGATAATTTGGGAGGAATTTTTATGGCAATTAAGTATATTCCTGAACCTTTTAGAATTAAAATGGTAGAACCCATTAAAATGCTTACCCGTGAAGAAAGAGAACAAAAAATTAAAGAAGCAAAATACAATGTATTTAATCTTGCAGGGCAGGACGTGTACATTGATTTATTAACAGATTCCGGGACGAATGCGATGTCTGATCAAATGTGGGCAGGTATTATGAGGGGGGACGAGGCTTACGCCGGTTCCTCCAGCTATTATAAGCTGCTTGAAGCAGGCAAGGATATTTTTAACTACGGTTTTATTCAGCCTGTTCATCAGGGCCGTGCAGCTGAGAAAGTTCTTTTTGGCACAATGCTTGAGCAGGGCAAAGTGGCGATCTCGAATATGTTTTTTGACACAACAAGGGCTCATGTGGAATTATGCGGAGCCCGTGCTATTGACTGTGTTGTTGAGGAAGCGAAGGATCCGGTTAAAAGAGCTCCCTTTAAAGGCAATATGGATGTCAAAAAAATGGAGAGTTTTATTCAAGAATACGGTGCTGAGAATGTTGGCTTAGTTGTTGTAACGATTACGAATAATTCTGCCGGCGGACAGCCTGTATCGGTGCAGAATATCCGCGATGTAGCTGCTGTCTGCAAGAAATATCATATTCCCTTGAATATTGATGCTGCCCGTTATGCTGAGAATGCTTATTTTATCAAACTGCGTGAAGAAGAATTTAAAGACCAATCAATCAAGGAAATCATTAGAGCCATGTTTGACTGCGCTGATATGTTTACGATGTCCGCGAAAAAGGATACGGTAGTCAATATGGGGGGCTTAATCGGAGTAAAAGATGCAAACTCGCCACTGATCCTGCCTATTAAAGCACGTTGTATTTCGTATGAAGGCTTTACAACTTATGGCGGATTATCGGGAAGGGATCTCGAAGCGCTGGCTATTGGATTGTATGAAGGGCTTGATGAAAACTATTTGAGATACCGCATCGGGCAAATGGAATATCTGGCGGCACGCTTAGATGATGCCGGTATCGCTTACCAGGCACCAGTAGGTGGGCATGGCGTATTCGTTGATGCCCAGGCCATGTTTCCGCAGCTGCCCTACCATGAGTTTCCTGGTCAGGTGCTTGCGATTGAGCTGTACAAGGAAGCCGGAATCCGGTCTTGTGATATCGGTTCCTATATGTTAGGGAATGATCCTGATACAAAAGAACAGCTTCATGCAGCCTTTGAGTTTACCCGGTTGGCTATTCCGCGCCGTGTATATACGCAGAGTCATTTTGATATTATGGCAGATGCGCTGATTGCAATTAAAGAGAGAGCGCATGAGATTAAAAGGGGATACAGAATTGTCTGGGAGCCTCCTATCCTTCGTCACTTTCAGGCAGAGCTTGTACCAATCGAAGAATAGAAAAGCTCAAATAGCTGAGCAGTAAGACCCGTAAATGCGAAAATGAGATAAAGTAAAGGCAGCGGAGCATCTCTCCGCTGCCTTTACTAGTTTGTTTCTGTATTCTGACCAGATCGTATCAGTCCAAAAGAGATAATTACGGTGCTTACTGTGATGCCTGCAGATAAAGGATCTAGTGGGAGGCGTAATATGGCGCAGCCTACTGCGGCAGCAGTACTTATCATCATAGAAGAAATAGCCCAGCTTTTTTTTAATCTGCCTGGAGCAAATATTGCTAATGAAAGAGGAAGAAAAACTCCGCTACCTCTGAGCGCCATAGACAAATAGTTCCAGGCTAATACCTGGGATTTTAGGTTTAAGATGGCAATTAGAACGGCAGTTAACGTTACAGACAGGACCGTAATGCGATTAATCCATAATAAAGTTTTTTCTGCTTTAATCTGTAACAGTTCGAAGCAGAGATCCTTAGCAACCATCGTTCCAATTCCTAAAGACAGCCCCGCAATTGAGCCAATTAAAGATAACAGGATCCCGGCTAACCCAACTCCTCCCAGCCAGGCGGGCTGATACTGGAGCAAATAGATTGGTAAAACCAAGATTGGCAGGACCGGGGGATGGGCTGCCTGCATGTACATGGCAATTGCAATAGACGGCAGGCCGACTGGAATTACGACAAGCGCTGCTGTAAAAGCACCGATCGAAGCGGTGCGGGAATCAGAAGCAGAAAAAATTGCCTGTATATATGTTTGGGTACAAATAATGCCGACAATCAGTGAGAAAAGATTACTAAGCGCTGCTCCAAAACCATTGCCAAAAAGGCTAAACCATGGGTAGACCGGAAAAACTATTTCTAAAGCAGACATACTTTGTAAAGCAGAGTAGGCAGTTTCACCTGCCGCAAACAGAGTTAGCCAGACAATTCCAAGCTTGAGCATTCCTGATATCCCGGAGCCTTTCATTCCACCGAAGAAGACATAAGCAGTTACTAAGAATATCAATAGTATCGCTGCCATCCAAGGGGTAATAGTAAATATTGCTGCGATAATCTGTATTGCAGGCAAACAGCTTGCTACGGCACTAAATAAAATGCCGATCGATGAAATGACACTGGCGATCGGACCTGCTTTTTTTCCATAGTTAAGGACGAGATATTGCGGAATGGTTTCTAATCCGGTACTGCGCAGCGGACGTGCGTAGAATAGTCCCATGATGATAAAGGCAATCCCTGAGCCTAGGGTAAACCACCAAGCAGAAAGTCCCGCTGAATAGGCCAATTGGGCAGTTCCTACCGTAGCTCCCCCGCCTACAACGGTTCCCGCAATACAGCCAGCAATAAGCGGTGCTCCCGCTGTTCGTCCACCTAGACTATAGTCCTGAGCAGATTTTACCGATCGTGAAGAATAGAGACTGCTGCCAATAACAATGATCAGCGTAATAAGTAAGCTGGATAAGTGAATGCCGTTGAGTTCCATACAAAATCTCCTTACGATTGTTCTAACTTCAAATACCGCCTGCGTAGCATTATATGGAGCAAGGCGTAAGCAAAAGGAGGGATGTAAGTGGTCAGTTTTGATCGGGAAGCGGTGCGAAGACTCATGTTGGAAGATGGTTATCAAGAAACGCAGATAGATGATTCTGTTACTAGTGTAAGTCATTTGGATCAAAAGCTGCAGCCTCTCATTGATGCATATGTAAAAAACAAGTCAATTACCAAGAAATTCGCGATAGAAGGTCTGACGGTAATGATGATTATGGAAAAGTTTGACTGTGATTTTTGGGTGGGGTTAGAATTCCTGGATGATTTTATTGATGACCCTGAACAAGCGGAAATGCTAAAAGAATTCTCTTTGTTTAATTAAATCTATTGGTCATAGTATTCAAATTTCCTTCTCACCCTGCAAGAATGAATAGGGAGATAGCGGAGATCCTCAGCTGAAAAGCTGAGGATATTTTACTTTATAAATTCACATACCCTTAGCTCGCCGGAGCCTGTTCGCTGTAACGAATTTGGACAATATCTGTTTGTTTGGAAGGAAAAATGTTGGTAAATTACGAATAATTACCAATAATGATGAATTTTGTCTTCTGATTGATAAAACATGATAGGCTGGGGTGAGCTGTGTGTATAAATTCAAGGATGATCAGCAAAATGATAAATTTGATTGGGAATGTTTAGGGGACATTGGCTCTGGACGGGCTAACTTAGGAGCAGATATGCCGGTTCTTGTTTATCGCTTATTTCAGTTTACATTGCGTGATGTGTTGAACCGTGAATATGGCTGCGAGCAGGCCAGCAACCTTCTGCGAGAGGCTGGAAAACTTGCAGGTACGGAGTTCTGTAAAAATATGATAGATAAAAATCTTGAATTTGACAGCTTTGTTGCTCAACTGCAGAAGAAGCTGGCAGAACTCAAGATCGGTATTCTTCGCCTGGAATCGGCAGATATGGATAAATTGGAGTTTATTTTAACAGTAGAAGAAGATTTGGACTGCTCCGGACTGCCTATTACAGAGGAATCAGTCTGCGATTACGATGAAGGATTTATTGCTGGTATACTCAATGAATACACAGGCAAGCAGTTTACTGCAAAGGAAATCGACTGCTGGGCGACCGGAGACCGCACGTGCCGGTTTCTCGTCACTTGTAGCGGCTGATTATCAGGTGTGTGTATGAATGATCATGATGTGACGGCGGCCAGTCAATTGCAAGCAGGCTTCAAGCTGCTAATACAAGGTAAATATCCGGATGAAATATCGGTAACAGAGTGCAGTGAGCCGCTGGCGGAAGTGGTAATCTCTTTCAATCGCTTAGCCAGGCAGTTGAAGGAACTGTACGAATATACAATACCTTTGACCAGAGGTGTCCTGAATGCCCAACGTCCGGGGAAAACGAATTTTTTAGCCAGCGGGCTGAAAGAACTCCATTCTAAGCTTAGTCACCTGACCTGGCAGGCTCAACAGATAGAAAAGGGTGACTACCAGCAGCGAATTGATTTCATGGGAGAGTTTTCTCTTGCATTTAACTCCATGGTGGTCAAACTAGAGGAGCGGGAACAACTCTTAAAGGGAGAAATCCTGATCAGGCAAAAGGCCGAGCAAGAGGTTCGGTTACAAAACAGATTCATTACGGACAGTATCCACTATGCTGCCGTTATTCAACGGTCGATGTTACCCAATTCAGAGCTAATGGCTGGTTTTGCATCGGCGTCATTTGTTATCTGGAAGCCCCGTGACATTGTGGGCGGAGATTTTTATTGGATTGTTCCCCGCGTTGGCGGCTTTATGGCAGCAGTTATTGACTGCACTGGACATGGTGTACCAGGGGCATTTATGACACTAGCAGTTAATCAAATGCTTAAAGCTTTTGAAAACAAGTTAGATCTTACGCCTGCTGATCTTCTTACGATTTTGGATGAAAAAGTGCGGGAGACTTTTTACTCATCAGGCACCAATCACGATCATCTCTATGCCGGTTTGGATATGGGGCTGGTTTTCGTTAACTGTGGTGAGCGGAAAATCGTATTTTCTGGGGCACGGCTGCCGCTGTTTCATCTGCGTAATAAAAAAATAAAAGAAATTTCCGGCTCCAGGCGCAGTATTGGCTATGAAGCAAGAAACCGTTTGGGGAAGAAGGCGGCTAATTCTTTTCAAAACAGAGAAATTACCTATAAGGATGGGGATAGGTTGTATTTGTCTACTGACGGCTTTTTTGATCAGCATGGCGAGAATGACTCGAATCCTTTTGGCATGGATAATTTTGCACAATTACTGCTGGAGAACGAAGCACTTCCGCTGGAAGAACAAAAAAACGTTTTGATGGATAGTCTTCACGCGTACATGGGAAGCGAAAAACAACGCGATGATATTACGGTTATCGGCTTTGAGCTTTAAAAGGAGGCTTGTAGATTGTGATTAATGAAAATCTGCATCAATTGATTGGTGAATTGACTAGCTATGGAATTATTGTGAGTTTTAACGGCTCTTTCACCCAAGGGATTATTGAAGAGATCGGGACAGCAATCACGTCCTATTTGCAAGCAGAAAAAGGGACTGACGAAACCGACAGCCACAATGTGTTTTCCGTTTATATTGAGCAGGCGCAAAATATTAAAACTTATTTCTTAAAGAAAGCCTTAGGTAATGATCAGCTGGAAATCAGTCGTCGTGCTTTCGAAAGTATTATTGTTATCGGACGGCAGAAAGAACGGTTCTTTGTTTGCTCTGGTAATTTGGTGCATAATGAAGATGTAGAAAAGTTGAAAGAGCGCATTGATTATCTTAATACCTTAACAAAAGAACAGTTAAAACAATTTTATAAAGCAACATTAAGAAAAACCAGCAATACTTCTGAAAGCGCTGGTTTAGGAATTATTGATATGGCACGCAAGGCGGCGTTCCCTCTCGAGTATATGTTCATGGCACGTGATGAGCAATACTCTTTTTTCACTCTAAAAGTAAGCCTGTAGCAAGGAGGTTTTGTTGTTGGAACGGTTATATCGGGCAAGTACAAAGTCCTCGCCGGAAGTTGATTTCAATCCGGAAGCAGGAGTTTTAAAAATAATGGGACAATCCTACCCTGAAAATCCACCAGCATTTTATCATGATTTATTTGTGTGGCTGAAAAAGTATCTGGCTGCTGCAGATCATGAAATTATTGTTGAACTAAATATTTCATATATGAATACCAGCAGTACAAAATGCATAATGGATATGATCTATTTGTTGGAGGATGCGTTTAATGCCGGAGCCAACGTCTGCATCAATTGGCATTATACAGCAAGAAACAGAAGCATGAGGGAATGCGGTGAGGAGTTTCGTGAAGAACTTAATGTGAAATTTAATGTAATTGCCGAAGAGGTTTACCAATAATCATCCCCCAATTAGGGGACTCCGAATTTAGAGGTGTTTGAATTGGGTAGTGATATTCGCCAGTTGTTTCAAGAGGAGTTAGAACAATTAGCGCAAATTAAAGGGATATGCAATGATCAACAATATATAGATAATGAATTGCTCGTTCAGTATAAGCACATGGCTGCTATCTTTGAAAGAAATCTCCAATCTATGATGAAGATGACCAAAATAAGTGATTCTCAGCAAGTGTACTTGCAGGAGATTCAACATGAATTAGAGCGGGAAATTGAAGAAAGAATTAAGGCCGAGGAAAAGGTTGTCCATTCCTATAATCGACACCGGCGCAATCAGTTTCTGCTTGAATTAGCGGAAGGGAGCCGCATTTTTGATGAAACGGCCTGGAGTGTGGCGCGGCAGTTAAAGTTGTATTTGCCAGCGATGTTTCATGTATTTTATATACAGTTAACCAGCTGGCAAGGCAATCCGCTCAGCCAGACTACTGTGGATGCAGCTGAAGTACAGATCATTATCGATATGATGGTAGATAAGCTGAATGCCTACCAGGGCGTTGTGGCATGGGAATGGGGCAATGGTATCGGTGTGCTCCACACTGCATTAACGGGAGACTCGAAAGAACGGCAAATACATACCGGTCTTGAATTGAAAAAACAGTTGGAACACAACCTTTCCCAGTTTGGACTTTCAGTAGGGACTGCCGGTAAGCAAGGCAAAGTGGAAAGCTTTGCCTTGCTTTGTTATCAGGCAAGAGCGGCAGCGAATCTTGGCTTACGACTTTGGCCAGAGAGGGAAATTCATCACTATTATGATGGGCAGGCCTACCAGCTGCTTTATCCATTGGCTGACGGGCAGGATGCTGCCGAATTCATTGACCGAATGGTGGGCAAGTTAATAAACTATGATCGGGAAAATAATACCGACCTGATGATGACACTAAAGAAAATCATTCAGTCTTCTAATCTGAAAGTTGTTGCCCAGGATATGTTTCTTCACCACAAAACAATTGTGTCCCGGAAGCAGCGGATAGAAAGCATTTTGGGGGCCTCGATCGAGACCTTTGAGACCAGGTTTAATATAGCCATTGCATTGCATTTACTGCAATTCCGCTGTTAAGGATTACTGTAGTACGGCTCGTTATCCTCTGATGATATTTCAGAGGATTTTTTTTTATCCTCCCAGCCAATAGGAATTAAATAAATCATTTGCTATAGTTAGGCTAGCATACTGGCCGGGCCTTGGCTTTCTCCACATGCTGAATGCTGGTTATGGTGACCTGAGAAAGCGGGTGATTATATTGAATTTCCTGAGAAGCGATAATGTAGAATATCTATTCAATATGGTACCTGTACCGATACTGATGGTATCAAGAAATGAGCTGCAGATAGTACGATTAAACGCGGCTGCTGTTAGCTTTTTACGATATGCGGAAGACGAAAATGCAGCAAACTTGATAAACAGCTTCTTTGATATAGAACATAAAAATTTCAAAGCCTGGAAGCAATGTATTCAAAATAACTGTATGGACATACCTGAATATGTCTTATTGCTGAAAGATCAACAAAAAATCGTAAAAATTCATACTGCTTCCGTTACCTTTAAAGGGATGTCCCATGTATTACTTAGCTTAGTTGATATAACTACGACGCATAATCAAATCAAAAAATTAGAGCAGCTTGCAATGATGGATGACATGACTGGGTTGCTGAATCGCAGAACTTTTCGCGTAAATCTAGAAATGGCATTACAGAAATTACGGGCCGAAGACGGCATATTCTTTCTGGCATTCATGGATTTAGATGATTTAAAGAAGGTTAATGATACTTATGGCCATCTAGAGGGTGATTGGTATATTAACACGTTCACCTCGCTTCTTCTTAAAACACTACGGAGAACCGACATTGCCGGCAGAATCGGAGGCGATGAGTTTGCAGTAATATTCAGCCAATGCTCAGTGTCTTATGCCGAGCAAAGTATTAACCGCCTTCAGCAGCAACTGAAGACTATTTCAGCATCGGTGAATAAACCCTTTTCTATGGGGGTAAGTACGGGATTAATCATGGTAGACAGCAGGATGGAAGTAGGCGTTGATGCTTTATTACATATAGCAGATGAGGCAATGTATAATAAAAAGTATTGTCAGAGTACGAAAAAAGATGCATTACTTGCAAGAGCAGAAAAGTTTGGTATTAAGAATCATGATAGTTTTTGGTAAAGTAACTTCTCCAGTTTTATTTTTAGTTATTTCACACAATATCAATGAATGTTAGAAAAAATTACAAATCTAATAAGAGTGATTCCGTTATAATAAAGCTTGATACAAATTATATAATAATGATAAAATGTAAAAATAGTGACTCAAATTGCCAATTATGTTTTTAAAAATAAAATAAGGCAATAAACTGCAAACTTATTGAAAAGTAAGGACGCAAAGCTATGGGTCTACGTACATTTTTGTATATGGCTGCCAGGTTGCAAAATGCAGCCTGGCATTTCTTATGTTTTAATCTAAATCGCTCTTTATTGGCAACAGTTTTTACAGTACTTAGCAATTATGATGATTTTTGTACTTATCTAGCAGGGCGGTGAAATAATCACGTGAAGAAATCCGTAAGAATG
>NZ_DALZUO010000032.1:0-40907 GCF_032013335.1 Anaerospora sp.
AGGATAGGAAGTCGCTGATTAGACAAAAGCACTTACAACTGTGAGTGCTTTTTTGCTTTGTATTGATAAGTCTGACAGGGAGAGCGCCGTTACAACGCTCCGAGGCTGGCGCTTAGCCTACGCTTATGCAACGACGCTCCCCCTGCCTGATTCGTCCAAGAGAATATAACGTTTGGCAGTAGGATTAATCATGCAAAGCGGGGAAAGCGACGAGAGTGCTCTAGCTGCTAGGTGCGACGAGGAGAGAAGGGAGGCTGTACTGGAAGTACGCCGAACGAGCCCCGCAGGAGCAAACAACGCAGATAGGGTGCTATCGGCGCTTTCCCTGGCGGAAGGGCTTGGCTGGAACAGCTGCCTGGGAGGATAGGAAGTCGCTGATTAAACAAAAGCACTTACGAATGTAAGTGCTTTTTTGCTTTGCAGGTCTTTTTTCTTGTCCACAACATATTAATTACTACTATGTTTAGGGACGGTGACTAATATGGTGGAATGGTACTGGGTTCTAATTGCATCCTGGGTTGGTGCTGGGGTTGGTGTGATGGCAGCATCCTTATGTGCAGTCAGTAGTGAACGAGAGTAAATAATAGAGGGCTGCTTCTGTAGTGAAGCAGCCCTCTATTGATTATTATATTATTATGCGCTTATGTTAGAAGAATGATTAGTGTCACCGGAAATCTCTGCCGGTACGGTTGCACTGACTAGTTTAGCTATTACCAAGTCACCCGATACATTTAAGGTTGTTCTGCACATATCGAGGAAGCGGTCTACGCCGAGTATCAAGCCCATGCCTTCTGGTGGAACTCCTACTTGAACGCAGAGGATGGCGATGAGCGGGAGGGAGCCTCCCGGGACGCCCGCAGTGCCTACTCCAGCTAGAACAGCCATCAGTACCACAACAAGCTGACTTTCAATTGAGAGGTTGATGCCATAAACTTGTGCCAAGAATAAAACAACAACGCCTTCGAAGAGGGCTGTGCCATTTTGATTGGCTGAAGCTCCGCAGGTTAGTACAAAGCGGGAAATCTTAGCAGGCATTTTTAATACGTTTTCTGCTGTATCCAAAGCTATTGGCAGCGTAGCATTAGAAGATGCTGTCGAGAAGGCGTATACGTAAACCTCCTGACACTTCTTAAAAAACTGCCAAGGATTAGTCTTAGCGAAGATCTTAAGACATAAAGCATAAACAACAAATTGTTGGATCAAAAGGCCAAGGACAACAACACCTGCAAAATAAGCAACGTTTTGGAGGAACCCTGCACCTAACCTGTAAGTTGTATTAAAGACAATGGCGAAAATACCGTAAGGAGCTAACATCATAGCCCATTCAATAATTTTTAGAGACGCCTTAAAAATGGTATCAAGCATTTTTATAAATGGATTATCTTCATCCTCAACGATCATGCTAAGTGCATAACCAAACATTAATGAAAAGACCATGAGCGCGATAATTTCGCCCCCGAAGGCTCGCGCGGCTGAGTCAACCGGGTTTTGCGGAATTAAATCAATGAAGTATTGATACCAGGGCTTATCTTTCGCTGCTTGCACATTTTTCTGAATAGATAGTACGCCTTGATTGGAAGCGAGGGCTTCTTTATCAAAAGTTAAGCCAACGCCCGGCTGCATGACATTCGTTAATGTAACGGCAATAATTACAGCTAAGAAACTCAAAACGAGGGTAAATGCCATGGATTTTTTAGCTACCGCTCCTAAGCCACGGCCTTTTCCAAGCTCAAATACACCGAGAATCAAAGCCGACACTAAGAGGGGAACAACAACCATAAAAATTGTTCTGAGGAATACAGCACCGGTTAAGGTACAAATATCTGTAAACGACTTCATAAAGGGAAACGATTTTTGGGGAACGAAATAATAACCAATCAGACCAATAACAACACCTAAAACAAATCCCAGTAAGAGTTTTTGATATTGCTTCACGAATTTCCCTCCCAAATTTTCAATTAAAGATGCAACTGTTGGAGACGGTGCGCATACTGCAGTGCTCAAAGAATGCTTTAATAACCAGCTCCCATCTTTTAAATATATAACTTATGTAGTCGTTTAATCCCTCCTTAGGAAAGATAAAGTTAAAAAACAATTTATTTAATTATACCATTATAGAAAGAATATTAATACTTATCTGACGATTTTATTAACAAATAATGTATAATTTTTAAATACTATAATAAGAAACCGCAAACATTTGTATGTTCGCGGTTTCTTATTATAGTATTAATCAATTTTTTTGTAGGCGCTGGCTTTAGCACCGCAGATTGGACAGGAGTCTGGAGTGTGTTTTTCAGCAATGTGGCCACAAATTGGGCACAAGTAAACATCATATTCGTCATTAGAAGCCAAATGCTCCAGCGCTTTGGTATAAAGGGCTGCATGTACTTTCTCTGCCTCGTTGGCTAGATGAAATACTCGGGCAGCAGCAGCGTTACCTTCTGCCTTGGCCTCTGCAATGAAAGGCGGATACATTTCATTGAACTCGTATGTTTCACCTGAAACAGCCTCTTTTAAATTTTCAGCGGTAGATTTAATGCCGCCTTTGGCCTTTAATTCAGCAAATGCATGGATGGTTTCTGCTTCAGCAGTAGCACGGAAGAGTTTAGCAACTTGTGCGTAGCCTTCAAGCTCGGCCTGTTTAGCGAAAGCCAGGTATTTGCGATTTGCTTGTGATTCACCGGCAAAAGCACTAGCCAGGTTCTTGTCAGTATTACTCATTAATAGATCCCTCCTACATTTAATCAATATTATTCTCTATGGAATATTATTATCGATGAGGACGGCTTTGTCAAGACTAATTTCCAATAATTGTTATCTAGGCAGTGTTCTAGGTTGCAAAAGCCAATATACAAGCCCTAATACTAGTAAACTTGCCAAATACATGCTGCCTTCCTGCAAAGAGATACCCTCAGAGCTAAGAATTAGCAGTTTCCGGACCATCGCGGCAATTGCTACTTCAATAAACAGGGTAACTCTAATCGGTTCACCTTTTAAATGGCGTATTTCAGAATTTAGCAATTCGGAAAGTGTCCATAAGATGAGTAATGCGCCTAAAGCATGAATTGTTCCTTTGCTTACATTGCCAGTAGTAAAAATCGAATAAAAGTCGGTAAAGAAAATTACTAGCGTCATTAAGACTGTTATAATGAGAGCTAAACAGAAAAACAAGTGTAAAAAGTGCGTAAACCGTTTCATTTGATTAGCAATTTTGCGTTCAAAACTGCTATTATCATTATTCATTGCAAAATATCCTCCAATTTATATGCTGTTTCTCGTACGTTAATTATAACAGATAGATCCGGCGATGTTCACGAAATGAAAGCCGTAAAATAAAAAAGACAGTTGCTTTGCAAGCAACTGTCTTATCCTTTTAGCGGTTGCGTGATAATAATTTTAGCACTTTTGCTCCCGTATTTTTTACACGGCGCAAGGGAGCGATGGTTACTTTAATTTTTGGCTTCATATCCTTTTCAGAACCAAAATCACCGCGCTTTATTGTGGTTGCTTTGACCTTTTCCGGCTTCAAAAAGGTCTTGAGTACTGATATTGCTTTATCTGGCCGGCTGCGGTCGGAACAAGTGTATACATCAATAGCTGCATACCCGAGGGTAGGATACGTATGGATGCTCAAGTGGCTCTCTGCAAGGAGGGCGCATGCCGCCAGGCCCTGTGGTTCAATTTTTTGATAAGAAAAGTTAAGAAGAGTCATGTTAGCATCTGCTATTGCAGTTAGCATAGCTTCTTTAATGAGTGCAAGATCGTCTAAGGTTTTAAAGCTGCAGCCGTACATGTCGACAAGTAGATGTTTACCAGTTAATTTCATCACAAAGCGCCCCTTCTCAATAGTAGAATTTTTAACAGTGAGGCGGCGTATGTTTCTCCATAAAAATCGAAAGGTTTTATTTGGAAAAACGTGATTTTTCACAGCTATAATAGCAGTATTACGCCATATATTATATGCATATTTCAACTTTTCATTATATAGTGGTCAAGGCAGAAAGTAAAGATTTATTTGGTGGAATTGGTTTATACTTTAAAGTTTATTTAATGAACAAAAGCAGTAAAAATAAAGATATAGGAAGGAATATGACGATAAAGTGTACAATTGCTATAATAGCTGTAAGCATAACCATTAAATGAGTTTTGCCCATTGGTAATTTAGTATAGCAATGATATTTTACAGATAGAAGGAGAGTAAATGCATGAACAAAGTTGAGTTGGCGAAAGGTGTATATTCTGTAGGAGCAGTAGACTGGAATATTCGTGATTTTCACGGATATACTACGCCTAGAGGTGTTACCTACAATGCGTTTCTCATTGTGGATGAAAAAATATGTTTAATTGACACAGTAAAAGCGCCCTTTGCCGCTGAGCTACTCGAAAGAATTTCAGAAATTGTAGATCCATCCAGCATTGATTATATTGTCACAAATCATATCGAGCCGGATCATTCCAGTGCTTTACCTGCTATTTTGGATCGAGCGCCTCAAGCCACAGTTGTTCTCACCGACAAAGGTACCGAAGGGGTATTAAAGTATTATGAGCGGGAGGCCAATTATCAGGTAGTCAAAGAAGGAGATATGCTTGATTTAGGACGCAATAAATTGCATTTCATACCGCTTCCGATGCTGCACTGGCCTGACTCGATGGCGTGCTACTTAGATGGTGAACAGATTCTTTTTTCAAATGATGCATTTGGTCAACATTATAGCAGTACCCAGCGGTTTGATGATGAGAATGATCTTAATGAAGTTCTTTATGAGGCTGCGAAGTATTATGCCAATATCCTGATGCCTTTTAACAGACTAGTACCAAAAGCATTAGAAAAGGCCGGCCGTTATCCCATCAAAATGATTGCTCCCAGCCATGGTGTAGTGTGGCGCAGCCATATTGATGCCATTCTTGCAAAATATGAGCAATGGAGCAGAGGCGCAGCTTCGAATAAAGTGATTGTTGCCTATGACAGCATGTGGGGTGCAACAGAAAAAATGGCACGCCGTATTCTGGACGGTCTTGCTGCTGCCGGAGTGCAAGGAAAACTATACCGCCTTTCAGGTGCAGACCGCAGCGAAGTAATGTGGGATCTATTAGAGGCTAAAGGGATTCTAGTGGGCTCATCAACGTTAAACAATGGCATGATGCCGACAGTTGGTGCTATGCTGCTGTATATGAAAGGCCTGAGACCGGCAAATAAAATTGGTGCGGCGTTTGGTGCCTATGGTTGGGCGGGAGGCTCCCAAGCAGCTATGGAAGAATTATTGACAGCAGCAGGCGTTGACGTGGATAAAGCTGGGCTAACTGTTAAATGGACTGCAAATGCACAAGAGCTGGATAAATGTTTTGCCTTTGGCAAGGAATTTGGACAGAAGGTGCTGGATAAAGTATAATAGCAGAGCAGTTATTTGAAGGAACGTGGTAGTAACCCGTATCACCTGCTTCATATAGCGCTGCTTATGCAAAAATAAACATAAGTAAAAATGCACGTGAAATGAGGCGCTATAATGGAAGCGACAGCTACTGTCTATATTCGTAAAGGGGCTCAGCATCGTATTGAGAGCGGACATCCCTGGATGTACCAAAGTGAAGTGGATCGTATCGAAGGTGATTTTCAGCCAGGTAGTATAGTTGATGTATGCAATCACAGGGGGCGCTTTATCGGCAGAGGGTACATTAACCCCCGTTCACAAATTATTGTTCGCATAATGACACGTGAGCAAGAGCCAATTGACCGGAGCTTTTTTCAAAAACGCATCGCTGCGGCATGGAAATATCGCCAGCGTTTTGTAAGTGAACCGGAGTATTGCCGTCTTGTTTTTGGTGAGGCTGATTTTCTGCCGGCGCTGATTGTTGATAAATTTGGTGAGTATATTGTGATTCAAACGTTGGCATTAGGAATTGATGTTCATAAAGAAACAATTGTCTCTGTACTAGATGAAATGTTTCAGCCTGCTGGTATTTACGAGCGCAATGATGTGCCTGTACGTAAACTGGAAGGTCTAGATATGCGCAAAGGGTTCCTAAAAGGAAACTTCCCTACGCTAATTGAAGTAAGAGAGAATGGTTTTCCCTTCTATGCTGATATCGAGAATGGGCAAAAAACCGGTTTTTTCTATGATCAGAGGGAGAATCGACAAGTGCTCAAGCATTTTGTAGCCGGAGCCGAAGTACTGGATTGCTTCTGTCATACAGGGTCTTTTGCAGTTCATGCAGCTAAGTATGGCGCAAAAAGTGTAACTGCTTTGGATATCTCTGATCTTGCCATTGAAGTGGCGCAAAAGAATGCCGAATTAAATGACGTAAGTGATATTTGCAGCTTCTCAGTCGGTAATGCTTTTGATGTCTTAAGGGCCCAAACGGAAGAAAAACGGCAATACGATGTTGTAATCCTTGACCCTCCTGCTTTTACCAAAAGTCGGTCTTCTCTGGAGGGGGCAGCCAGAGGCTATAAAGAAATCAACTTAAGAGGCATGAAACTGGTTCGACCAGGGGGCTTTCTTATCACCTGCTCCTGCTCTTTTCATATGGACAGGGAGTTATTCAGAGCCATCGTAGTAGATGCAGCCAAGGATGCTCGAAGAGTTATCAGAGAAGTCGATTATCGTACACAGGCAAAGGATCACCCGATTTTGCCTGCAGCTGCAGAAACTCATTATCTTAAATATCTAGTAGTAGAAGTACAATAAGTAGATAATTATGCAAGCGGAGAGTGATTGCGGAGCAATTTCTCTCCGCTTTTAATTTCTTTTGCTCGTAATTTTACTCACAGTATGGCAATAATAGAAATATCATAAAAAATGCGAGGGACTATTGCAATTAGTCAAAAGGTCAAATATAATAAAAGCAAAAGGTCAAATAAAGTCAAATAAACAAAAGGACAGAAGTGTGGTGGCCGTATATGAGCAATTTGGCAGATGAAATAGAACGCTTTATTTTACGAAAGCTGGCAGGACAGCAAGGCGATATTATCATATTAAGGCGTAATGAACTGGCTGATGAGTTAGCTTGTGCACCTTCTCAGATTAGTTATGTTTTAAATACTCGTTTTTCCGTCGCCAGAGGATTTATTGTTGAATCCCGGCGAGGCCTGGGAGGTTTTGTGCGGATCGCACGTGTTCCCCTTCATACCATTATTTTTGAAAATGCAGCAGAACAAATTGATATTGACATTTCACTGAATGATCTACATGGTATGTTGATTCATTTACGCGAGAATGGCTTGCTAACAGGCAGAGAATCAGTTTTACTCATGGAAGCTTTCTCTGTTTTATATCAATATTTACCTCCCTATGAACGAGTGGAAGCGATTCGCAGATTATTGCTGCAAGTGAATGCTGCAAATGAATAGGTAAAGGAGCGAGTGCTAATGTTGTGTGATGATTGCCAGAAAAGACCGGCTTCCGTGCATATAACACAAATTACAAACAATCAAAAAATTGATAAGCATTTGTGTAATCAATGTGCACAAGCTTATGGTGATATTGCTTTTTCTCTTGATTCTAAGTTTTCCGTACATGACTTTTTAAAAAATATGTTTTATGCAGGTGCAGCTGATAATGTACTTGCTAAAACAGGTAAAGCCTGCCCCAATTGCGGAATGACGTATCATGATTTTAGTCGTATCGGCAAGTTCGGCTGCAGTGCTTGTTATAGTACCTTTGGTGACCATGTTGAACCACTTTTGCGCCGCATCCATGGTGTGAGTACTCATACAGGCAAGCTTCCCCGGCGGACTGGAGCTACCCTGGAATTAAAACAGCGAATAAAAAAGTTGCGTTATGATTTAGAGAGGCAAATTGTTCAGGAAAAGTATGAAGAGGCCGCTAAAATTCGTGATGAAATTCGTGGGCTGGAGAAAGAACTGCTTAGTTCGGCAAGCGAGGAGGGGAATGTATGACAATTGAACAACTTCTAGATGAGCCGCTTAATGGCTGGATGAAGGGGGAAGGACCGGAAAGTGACATTGTCCTATCAAGTCGAATTCGGTTAGCCCGCAATTTGGATCAGACTCCTTTTCCTAATCGGGCTAGCGATGAAATATTAGCAGGAGTAATGGCAGAGCTCCGTAAATCAGTTACAGATTTAAGTAATCAGGATAATCACTGCTATCTGTTTATTGATATGGAAAGTCTGGAACCATTAGAAAGAAATGTTCTTGTAGAGAAACATATTATTAGTCCAAGTCATGTTCAGGAGCCGGCTAATCGGGCCCTCATTGTGCGTGATGATGCTGCTGTGGCCATTCTCGTAAATGAAGAAGACCATCTTCGAGTCCAATGTTTGCTGCCAGGCTTAAATCTGCCTGACACAATGGCGTTAGCAAATGAGGTTGATGATATTCTTGAAGCCCGCCATTCTTTTGCATTTCATGAGCAGGTGGGATATTTGACAGCTTGCCCAACAAATGTAGGTACGGGCCTAAGGGCATCTGTTATGATTCATTTGCCAGCCCTTGTACTTACAAAACAGATTAATCGTATTATCGGAGCTGCCACTCAAATTGGATTGACAGTTCGTGGACTGTATGGCGAAGGAACAGAGGCTGTAGGTAACATTTTTCAAATTTCTAATCAGCTTACTTTGGGGCAGAATGAACAGGAAATCGTTTCTAACCTCCAAGCTGTTGTTATGCAGGTTGTTGGACAGGAGCGGGCAGCACGGGAGGCGCTGATACGGGATTCAAAAGATATGTTAGCTGACCGGGTGTGGCGTGCCTATGGGGTACTGCGCTATGCACGCAGCATTTCGGGGCAGGAAGCGCTGGCTTTACTAAGTGAAGTGAGATTGGGCATTGATTTGAAGCTGATTGATGAAGCTCCTCCGACCATCTTTAATGAGTTATTGGTAGTAAGCAGACCTAACTTTTTACAAAAGTTTGCGAGAATAACGGATATCCGTCGGGGAGAAAGAGAAGCTTTGCGTGCTCAGGTTATTAGAGAAAAATTAACTGACGTTAAGGGAGGAAATAATGATGCTTGATAAATTTACGGAACGAGCTAAGAAAGTACTGGTCCTTGCTCAACAAGAGGCGCTGCGGTTAGGCCATGATTATCTTGGCACAGAGCATTTATTGTTAGGCTTGATTCACGAAGGAGAGGGCGTAGCTGCAAAAGCGCTTGCATCTCTCAATATAAATCTGGAAATGGTTCGCAATCAGGTAGAAGTGATGATAGGCCGAGGTGACGATCAGGTAGAGCAAATCAACTATACCCCTCGTTCCAAAAAGGTCATTCAGCTTGCTTTTGAAGAAGCGCAGCGGCTAGGTCACAGTTATATTGGTACTGAGCATTTATTGCTTGGGCTGATTCGTGAAGGTGAGGGAGTGGCTGCTCAGGTACTGGAGAGGCTAGGCGCAGATATTGCTGTCGTCCGTCAAAGAGTCATTGAGTTGCTGGGCGGTATGGCTATGTCGGGCGCAGGTTCGCAGGCAGGCAATCAACAAGCTAAGAGCAGCGTTGAGACACCTTCTTTGAATGAATATGGGCGTGATCTCAATAAACTGGCCAAAGAAGGAAAAATTGATCCGGTCATTGGCAGAGATACTGAGATTGAAAGGGTTATCCAAATTTTAAGCCGCCGAACGAAAAATAATCCGGTTCTTATTGGTGAACCCGGTGTTGGTAAGACGGCTATTGCTGAAGGGCTGGCCCAACGTATCATCGATGGTATGGTACCGGAGACATTGCGAGACAAAAGGGTAGTATCTCTTAATATGGCGTCTATTATCGCAGGATCAAAATACCGAGGTGAATTTGAAGAACGCTTGAAAAAAGTGATGGATGAAATTCGTCAAGCCGGCAATATCATCTTATTTATTGATGAGCTGCATACGTTGATTGGAGCCGGAGCAGCTGAGGGCGCTATGGATGCAGCCAATATTCTAAAGCCCGTTTTAGCAAGAGGCGAGCTGCAGTGCATTGGTGCAACCACATTAAATGAATATAAGAAACATATTGAAAAAGATACTGCATTGGAGAGACGCTTCCAGACCATTCAGGTAGGTGAACCATCGGAAGAGGATGCGATTAAGATCTTACAGGGGCTGCGGGATCGGTATGAGGCTTTTCATAAAGCTCAAATTACAGATGACGCGATTGAAAATGCTGTTAAGTTGTCACATCGCTATATATCTGACCGCTTTTTACCTGATAAAGCGATTGATTTAATGGATGAGGCGGCATCACGAGTGCGATTACAGGCTTTTTCACTGCCGCCGGATCTCAAAGAGACAGAAAAGAAGCTGGAACAAGTACGCGCAGAGAAAGAGGCCGCTATCAATGGACAAGAGTTTGAGCAAGCTGCAAAATTGCGGGATGAAGAACAAAGACTGCGTCAGCAGTTAGAAGCAAAGCAAAATGAATGGAAACAGCCAGACAGCAAAAGGGTTGTCGTAACAAGTGATGACATTGCTCACGTTGTTGCCAGCTGGACGGGAATTCCAGTAAAGAAACTGGCTGAGGAAGAGTCTGAGAGACTACTTAAGCTGGAAGAAGTGCTGCATAAAAGAGTTGTAGGTCAGCATGATGCGGTAGCCGCAGTATCCAGAGCAGTACGTCGCGCCAGGGCGGGACTGAAAGATCCCAAACGCCCGATTGGATCGTTTATCTTTCTGGGACCTACCGGCGTAGGTAAAACAGAGCTTGCCCGGGCACTTGCGGAAGCTATGTTTGGTGATGAAGAAGCCATGATCAGACTGGATATGTCCGAATATATGGAGAAGCACACCGTTTCCCGCCTCGTCGGTGCACCTCCCGGATATGTTGGATATGATGAGGGTGGTCAGTTAACAGATGCTGTACGCAGGAAGCCTTATTCGGTTATACTGCTGGATGAAATTGAAAAGGCCCATTATGATGTATTTAATATCTTATTGCAAGTATTGGAAGACGGGCGTTTAACAGATGCCCAAGGCCATACGGTAGATTTTAAAAACACTGTTATTATTATGACTTCCAATGTTGGTGCCCAGCATTTGAAGAAAGACAGTGCTTCCTTGGGATTCCTGGCTGGAGCAAATGCAAAAAATGATCAGGAAACTGCCAAATCCCGTGTCCTTGAAGAAGTTAAGCGCCAATTCCGGCCTGAATTTCTCAATCGGGTCGACGAAATGATTGTTTTTAGCAGTTTGACAGCAGATGATTTAAATGAAATTGTAACAATTATGATGACCGATCTGGAAAAGCGTTTAAAAGATGCTGGTCTTGCATTAGAAGTGACAGAAAAAGCCAAATCCGAGCTGGTAAAAGAGGGATATGATTTCCAATATGGAGCCAGGCCTCTACGGCGATCTATTCAAAAGTTAGTGGAAGATCCTATCGCAGAGCTTATGCTGCGCCGGGAAGCAACAACTGGGGATACGGTACGTGTAGATGCTGATGAAGCTGGTAAACTTACTTTTGGGAAAAAAGAATAACTAGCAGGAAAAAGCAATAACTATCACGAAAAAGAGCACTCTACTGTTATGTAGAGTGCTCTTTCAAATGAGGCAGGAGAGGATCAACTTTGTCAAAAGTAAAAATAAAATTTTGCTGCACCGAGTGCGGCGCAGATTCTCTGAAATGGCTGGGGCGCTGCCCCGGTTGCGGTGCTTGGAATACGATGGTTGAAGAAATAGCGGCTGCTAAGGCTGATAAACGCATTCGTTTTGTCCAGGGCAGTAAACCAAAGCCAATAACACAAGTTGATACTACTGCTGTCGGACGCCGGATTACAGGCGTAGCAGAATTTGACCGTGTACTGGGGGGAGGGATCGTGCCGGGAGCATTAATGCTAATCGGTGGAGATCCCGGTATCGGAAAATCAACATTATTGCTGCAAGTGGCAGCAGGCGTTAGTGCCCAATACGGCCCGGTGCTTTACGTATCAGGTGAAGAATCAGCCGTTCAAACTCGTATGCGGGCAGAACGATTAGGCAGCTTAAGCAATCATTTATTTATTATGACAGAAACTAATTTAGAAGAAATTACGGTTGCAGCTAATGCAATGAAGCCAGCCTTAGTGATTATTGATTCGATTCAAACCATGTTCAGTGCCGAAATTCCATCAGCACCGGGCAGCGTAGGTCAGGTTAGGGAAGCAACAGGCAAACTACTGCGCTTTGCCAAAGAAACAGATGTTCCGGTAGCGATCATTGGCCATGTGACGAAAGAGGGTAATATTGCAGGGCCCCGATTACTTGAGCATATGGTAGATGTGGTGTTGTACTTTGAAGGAGAAAGAAACTATGCCTTCCGGGTTCTGCGGGCTATGAAAAATCGTTTTGGCTCAACAAATGACAGTGGAATTTTTTCTATGGAGGAAAATGGGCTGACGGAAGTCGTAAATCCGTCAGTGCTGTTGTTGGCTGAGCGCTCTCATAATATGCCTGGTTCGGTTGTACTAGCCTGTCTTGAAGGGGTACGGCCATTATTGATTGAATTGCAGGCATTAGTCAGCACAACAGTTTTTGGGATGCCTCGTCGGATGGCAGCAGGCTTTGATTATAACCGGCTAATTTTATTAATGGCAGTATTGGAGAAGCGGGTTGGGTTATCATTGGCTAATCAGGATGCTTATGTTAATGCTGTTGGCGGCATTAAAATAGATGAACCGGCAGCTGATCTTGCCGTGGCTTTATCCATCGCCTCCAGTTTTCGTAATATAGCTGTTGACAGCCAAACCGTAGTGATGGGCGAAGTCGGTTTAACTGGTGAAGTACGAATGGTTTCACGGGTGGATATTCGCATTAGCGAAGCGGCCACTCTTGGCTTTAAGCGTTTTGTGATCCCTGCGGGTAACCTGCCAGGACTTAAACTGAAGCAGCAAGGTCTGAAGATTGTAGGAGTACGTGATGTTACTGAGGCCATGGAGGCGGTATTCGTATGACAAAAATTAGAGATGAACGTTTTTGGGATGGCCGTTTTATCAAAACGATTAAGACACTGGCTCCGGGCACTATGCTGCGCGAGGGTTTGGAAAATGTTCTGCGGGCAAAAATGGGTGCATTAATCGTTATAGGTGACAGCGATTCTATTATGGAAGTGGTAGACGGCGGCTTTGTTTTAAATTGCGAGCTAACGCCGGCGGGATTCTATGAATTGGCGAAGATGGACGGAGCGCTTGTTCTGTCTAATGATGCAAAGCGGATTTTATATGCTAACGCTCAATTGGTACCTGATGCAGTTATCGAAACCACGGAAACAGGAACTAGACACCGCACTGCTGAGCGGACCGCTAAAGCTACAGGCGCGCTCGTGATAGCAATTTCTCAGCGGCGTAATGTTATTACTGTATATCTCGGAAATTTGAAATATACTTTAAAAGACTTAGCTGTTATTTTGAACCGGGCCAATCAGGCATTGCAAACTCTGGAAAAATATCGTCAAGTGCTTACACGGGGGTTGCGAACTCTAAGCGCTCTCGAGTTTGAAGATCTTGCCACACTGACTGATATTGCTGCTGTTCTCATCCGGGCTGAACAGGTAAATCGTATTGCCCGTGAAATTGAGAGAAATATAATTGAATTAGGTAATGAAGGCCGTTTGGTTAATATGCAAATGGAAGAACTGATGGCTGAAGAAGATGAAGAAATGCTATTAATCAAAGATTATTGTGTTAGTGCAGATGCGAAAGCACAGGAGGCAGTGAGAGAGCAATTGGCGGCTTTGCCTGAAGAAGCTCTTGAGACGGTAACGGTTTGCCGGCTGTTAGGTTATGGTGTTACTGCCAGTGCCGTTGATGTGCCTGTAGTGCCAAGAGGATACCGGATATTGAGAAAAATCCCGCGGCTGCCAATGATGATTACCGAAAATCTGGTTAGTCATTTTAAAACGCTGCACCGGATTTATAATGCAACAATTTCTGATTTGGATGAAGTGGAAGGTATTGGGGAAGTTCGGGCGAAAGCAATTAAAGACGGCCTAAAGAGAGTGCGGGAACAGGCACTCTTAGACCGTCATGTGTAGAACATATCCGTTTACTGTTTCAACTTCTGCTTATATTCATCTAAATTAATATCTTCTACAAACCGGGCATAGGCCCGGTTTTCTTCTACTTTAATGATGGTATACCGCTTGTTTTCTTCTGTAATTACTTCATCACCAACGCTAACAATAAGTGGTACATACATTAAGTCTACGCCGCTTACTTCATCAAAAATAATATAGTAGTCGTACACTTTTTGCGGCTGCTGTTCCGGCTTAGGCTGGACAGACATAAAGTTTAGCGGCAGCAGATGAGAGAGGGCAAGTAAGAGCAGCAATCCGGCTGCAATAGAGCCCACAATAAGCCACATACGGCGTTTGACAGCCACCTGGCTCAGCTCCTTTAATTCTTACGCTTTTTTCGAAACCGGAAAACATCACCGAATTCACGCTTAGTAAAATTACTGAATTTCTGCTTTGCTTCACTTAGACTGCCTGTGCTCAGCACAAGAAAGGCAGCGCCACCTACTATCACTGCACCTACCATATATATCATGTCCCTGCTTGTCCCACCATTAGGCATGTTGCTGGCAGCGATGCCATTGCCACTGGCAATGGGGCCGGCTTGAGCTACATTACCGGCTGTATTTGCTAAAAAAGTGGGAACGATATCGGCAAATAGAGTGATACTATGGTCGGCCGCAGCCCGGCTATTATATTGTGTTCCCACTTCAAGCAGCATGGCACGGGGGTTCAAATCCTGATTATAGTTGCCATGAGCGATAAAAATTCCGCGTATCAAGCCCTTATATTTGTTGTCAGCAGCAGATTTGATAGATTTGGCATAGTTCATCGTAGTTGCACGGTTTTGATTCTGGCGGCCTACAACTAAAAGAATTTTAGCAGCATCCTTGCCATTAAAGGAAGTCTTATACGCTTTGAGGGGAGCGCTGTCGCGATGTACATCAAAAAGTGCTACAGGACGTTCGCCGAGCAGCTTTGCAAAGGTTCTCCGGGAGCGATGATACGCATTTGCATCATGTGGATCATGCAGCGTCTTGCGATGATCAACTTCATAACCAAGTTCCGTGAGCCTTGTAGCAAAGGTTTCACCGACTTTGATGATGCTGCCGTTGCCTTTACTGGTTGCTGTACCATCTGTTGGTATATAACATTCATCAGTATGCGTATGATAGATGCCGATGAGTGGCGGCGGATTGGACTCCTCACCCTGGACCGGAAGGACTTCCAGTGGCAGAGCGCTTACTGTTTCGTCTCTTACATAGCGGGATATGGCTAATGTTCCATCGACAGATGTCACCTCATAAAGTCGATTGTCTTCATTGACAAATTCGTCACCAGGTCGTACTGTTAGTCCTGTTTGAAAAACAATGCTGCCTTGTTCATCGACAATAGTCATATAGCCGGATAAAAGTTCAGAATCATTCTCTAAATCGCTATTTGCACTAAAGACGGATGTCAGAGGAAGCAGCAAAAACAATAGAAAAAAAAGAATAAGGCGACTCATACTTGCACCCCATTTTTGTGAAAAAGTATCCTTTGTATCATGTCCGTCAGAATGGGGGTTTATGTATTGGATATGAAAAAATGCGATTCTTGCGAACCGCATTTTAGCTTTTGTGTTAAGCCTGCTATTACTATGAGTTATGTAACTAAGACAAATGAAAGGCACCTAAAGTTTTAATCTTTTGTAATTCATCCTTCATAATTTGATTTAATTCCAAACCGCTTAGGTTGCATAATGCAGCCAGGTAAAATAAGCTATGTCCTAATTCATTTGCCAATACTTCTTTGCAGGATTGGCAAGGTTCACCCGAAATATGAGATGACATAAAACGACGGGTTTCACTGTACTGGACATCGGCGGGAACACGCTGCCGCTGAGCATTTACCGCTATGCAGCCGCATTCCGTTACCGCTTTGGCAAATGCGCGGTTGACCCGGGCAGAGGACTCCTGATACTTTGTCATAACATCCAGTGCACTGCGATGGCGAATGAGATACTGGTCAACAGCTGTTTGAAAATCGAGGCAACATTTATCGTGCATTTTCCTACACCTCACTTTGAACCTATTATAAATTTGCCGGTATTCATTGTCAATGGGCGCCCATGGGAGGGGGGGAATTGACAATAAAGTTGCAATGTGATAAGATAAATAATTTTACAGTAAGTTGATGCTGTGATATAATACTCGTGGTATTAAAGGTATTATTTAGTCGTTTGCAGGGTACAATAGTAGAAATAGTTTTCCATAATTTGGATTTATGTGGTCAAATCTCTTGTGGCAAAACAAAAATTCATTTATAATAAAGTATACAAAGGAGGTGAGAGATTGCTTGATAAAGTATTGCGATTTGTAATAACCGCACTTGCAGCAATCGGCGGCCTGGTAATGACAGACCGGGTTATTCCTTATCTAGCTACCCTGTTGAGTGAGGACTTTTTTAACATTGGAATATTTGGCATAACAATGACCACTATTATGTCTTTTATTTTTGGGGGTCTGGTCGGCGGTGCGATAGGCTTTATACTGGCGCCTTATTTGATCAGACAGTTGTGGCAATTTACTTACTGGGTGGAAGCCAAATTAAATAAAATGCCGGTTTATGATGTGCTGGCCGGCGCATTAGGGCTTGCTGTTGGACTCATAATCTCGAATTTATTGGGATCGGCTTTTCTACCTATACCTCTTGTGGGTAAGTATGTTCCCGGTGTTCTAAGCATTATTCTAGGGTATTTGGGTATTAATGTAGCTATCCGTAAACGGGACGAACTATTTTCACTATTCGCTTCTTTGCCCAAGCTGGGGAAAGACAAGCAAAAAGACGGTAAGGCAGGCAATATTCATCAATATAAAATATTAGACACCAGTGTTATTATTGATGGACGAATAGCAGATATTTGTAAAAGCGGCTTTATTGAAGGTACACTCGTCATTCCAGTTTTTGTGCTGGAGGAACTGCAGCATATTGCTGATTCATCAGATTTGCTTAAACGTAACCGTGGTCGCAGGGGCTTGGATATTCTCAATCGGATTCAAAAAGAACTGAATATGGTCGTTCAAATTGATAATCGCGATTTTGATGATATTTCTGAAGTGGATTCTAAACTAGTCAAATTGGGCCAGATCCTGAAAGCCAAAGTAGTGACTAATGATTATAACTTAAATAAAGTTGCAGAACTGCAGGGTGTTCCGGTGTTGAATATTAATGAATTGTCCAATGCCGTAAAGCCAGTAGTGCTGCCTGGTGAAGAAATGGTCGTTCATGTTGTTAAAGATGGTAAAGAGTTGGGCCAAGGGGTGGCTTATTTGGATGATGGCACTATGATTGTTGTTGACGGGGGCCGCAGACATATTGGAGAAACAATAGGTGTACTCGTTACTTCAGTACTTCAGACTGCAGCCGGACGGATGATTTTTGCAAAACCTAAAGCAATATAATTTAAAGCCTGCCTGTAGGGCAGGCCTTTTTTATTTTTGAGAGAATATAAGCCTACAATATTGAAATGGAAAGGAAATATTTGTGATGATAACTGCGATTATTGCAGCTGCCGGCTCAGGAAAACGAATGGGCAGTGAAATAAATAAAATTTTTCTTACCATACATAATGTTCCAATAATTGCGCGAAGCGCAGCTGCGATAGCAGCTTGTCCCGAAGTGGATGAACTAATTATTGTGGGGGCAGCAAGCGAAATAGATAAGCTTGCTGAAGTATTGAGACAATATCAACCCGGTAAACCCTGGCGAATTGTTGCCGGTGCCAGTGAACGGCAATATTCTATTACCAATGCTTTGCAGGCAGTCAGTCAAGAGACAAAATTGATTCTGGTCCATGATGCAGCACGGCCATTGATTGATCCGGCGGTCGTAAAGCAAGTCATTGATGGTGCAAGAAAGCATAAGGCAGCTGTTGTTGCCGTTCCAGTCAAAGATACGATTAAAATAATTGACAACGAGAAATATGTTGTTGAGACACCGCCTCGGCAGACACTCTGGTCCATTCAAACTCCCCAAGGATTTGATGCCACTTTGCTGCGCGAAGCATATGCGCGGGCGTTGAAAGATGGTTTTTTAGGTACAGATGATGCCGGTCTTGTTGAAAGGTTGGGTAAAAAAGTAAAAATAGTGCCTGGCGGTTATAATAATATAAAAATTACTAGTCCTGAAGATTTACGGATAGCCGAAGCACTTTTAGGGGAGCGAAAAGATATGCGGGTAGGAATAGGATATGACGTACACCGGCTCACAGAGGGAAGGAAGCTAATTCTTGGTGGTATAGAGATCCCTTATTCTCATGGACTTGACGGGCATTCTGATGCGGATGTTCTGCTGCATGCGATCAAGGACGCGTTACTTGGAGCGGCGGCACTCGGTGATATTGGACGTCACTTTCCTGATACTGATCTACAGTATAAAGGAGCATCAAGTGTAATGCTTTTAGCGCGAGTGAGAGAGCTATTAGCAGAAAAAGGGTATGTAGTGCATAATGTAGACGCTACTATTATTGCAGAAAAACCCAAGCTGGCACCTTACATCTCTCAGATGAACAATACGATTGCCGAAACATTGCAGATTACGCTTGACCAAGTAAATGTAAAAGCAACTACAACGGAGACCTTAGGCTTTACCGGCCGCCGGGAAGGAATTGCAGCTCAGGCTGCAGTTACTATCATCGACGCATAGTCTGAAGTGCAAATATACGGACATACTGTGCATAAATGCTGTTCAACAGCGCATATTATTAATGCATTCATTAGTAATTAATGGCGGAGGTGTTCATGTATGCGTTATATCATAATTTTAGTTCTGGCAGCCACTATATTTGCTTCACCTGCTACGGCCTTTGCTGGCAACTTCAACATGAATATCAGTGTTTCCCGTATGGAAGACGGAACAACCTGCGGGGAGCTTTGGTTCAATAATAAAGTTTTCTGGCGGCTGCAAGTTCTTGCCGATGGTGCCAGGACGGTATCCAGCAACAAGAGTGTCAATACAACACTGATTACCCCTGATATCCTTAATGGGCTGTTTTTGATTAAGTTTAGTAACGAAACGGAATAAATGTAAACGCCTGCGGATGGTATAGCCACGCAGGCGTTTTTATTAGGACAGCAAAACAAGGGGACAGTCCCCTTGTTTACTAGGCTGCAGAAATCTTGTGTCAGTAAAACCGTCCCATGCCATATTGATTCTTTCGACAACTAAAATTTGCCAAAATCCATAGAATACTATACAATATCCATGAATAGGAAATGGGGGGTAAGAGTCATGTCTGAAAACGAACTGAGGGTACGGTTTGCACCAAGTCCAACCGGACCTTTTCATATTGGCGGTGCCCGGTCGGCCTTGTTTAACTGGCTGCTGGCAAAAAAACAAGGCGGGAAATTAATTCTGAGGGTTGAAGATACGGATCGGGAGCGCTCAACCAAGGAATCAGAGGAAAACATTAAAGCAGCTTTACAATGGTTAGGAATTACCTGGGATGAAGGTGTTGATATAGGCGGCCCTTATGGTCCGTACCGGCAGACGGAACGCCTGGAAATTTATCGCTCATATACGGATAAATTGCTTGCAAAGGGACAAGCCTATCATTGTTACTGTTCAGAGTCTGAATTGGAGATTGAACGGCAGAGACAGATGGATAAGGGGGAAACTCCACGCTATACAGGCCGGTGCTGCCATTTGACAGAAGCAGAAAAAGCTGCATTTATTGCCGAAGGGCGAAAACCGGTGGTGCGGTTTAAAGTAGTTGAGAATCAACAGATTATTTTCAAAGATTTGGTTCGCGGACTAATGAGTTTTGAATCAAATGGTGTCGGCGATTATGTCATTGTCAAGTCTGACGGAATACCTGTGTATAATTATGCAGTAGTGTTAGATGATGCCCTGATGAAAATTACACATGTAATCCGGGCGGAGGAGCACCTTTCTAACACACCTCGTCAGATTTTACTTTACCAGGCATTGGAATTACCTATTCCTGAGTTTGGTCATATTTCTCTCATCTTGGGAAAAGACCGTACGAAAATGAGCAAACGCCATGGAGCGACTTCTGTTGATCAATACCGCAGCTTAGGCTATTTGCCTGAGGCAATTGTGAATTTTTTGGCACTTTTAGGCTGGGCTCCGGCAAATGAGCAGGAAATTTTTTCTAGTGAAGAATTGATTGAACAGTTTGGTATGGATAGAGTTGCTAAAAATCCCGCTGTGTTTGACATTGACAAATTAAATTGGATTAATGCTCAATACATGAAACAGATAAGCGCGGAAGAAATTCTAGAAATGGCGCTGCCTCATCTGCGCTCGGCCGGATATGTTGGAGAAAGCATTGAAGCGGAGCAAAAAGCATGGCTGGTTAAAGTAATGGCTGCAACAAGAGAGTATATCAGTTATGCTGCACAAGTAGTGGAGCATGTGGATGTCTTCTTTAATGACAATGTTGAATTAGAGAATGATGAAGCGTATGAAGTATTGCGGGATGCAGATGCACCAGCAGTTTTCGATGCTTTTAAAGCGAAAATTGATGCGTTGGAAGTAATCGATCCAGCCAGCATTAAAGCATTACTGAAGGCTATCACCAAAGAGCTGAAGCTCGGCGGTAAAAAAGTGTTTATGCCGATTCGCGTAGCGCTTACCGGCAAAATGCATGGACCAGAATTGATTGATCTTATACCGCTTTTAGGTAGAGAGCGTGCTCTTGAGCGTCTTAAAGCCACGCTGGAAAAAGTATAGCTTGTTTGTTGACACCAATATGGCTCGATGATTATAATGGATAAGAATAGAAAAAATGCGATGAGCAGGAGAAGTATGCATATAACCAGCTCCCCAGAGAGGTATTGCCGTTGGCTGAAAGTGATACCGGGCAAGGAATGCAAAAATGCACCTGTGAGCAGGATGGCGGAAAATAGTATGCTATCCCGGTTGTACCGGCCGTTATCCGGAAATAAGCGAAGTATGCACTGTTAAGGCATGCTTAAACAGAGTGGGACCACGGAACCACCGTCTCTGTAAGAGTCGGTGGTTTTTTTATTTTCACCGTAATACTTTTGGAGGGGATTGCAATGTTTAGGCGGATTAAAAAAGATGTGCAGGTTATTTTTGAGCGTGATCCAGCCGCAAGAAGTGTGGCCGAAGTATTGCTTTGTTATCCTGGACTACATGCTATTTGGTTCCACCGCCTTTCTCATCCATTGTATAGAAAAGGTTGGGTACTTATACCGCGCATGATTTCAAATTTGGGACGTTTTCTTACTGGGGTGGAAATCCATCCAGGGGCTGAAATCGGTGAGGGGTTATTTATTGATCATGGTTCAGGAGTAGTGATTGGTGAAACAGCGCAGCTTGGTGCTAATGTTACGCTATACCAGGGAGTCACACTAGGCGGCACAGGTAAAGAAAAAGGGAAGAGGCATCCGACAATTGGGAATAATGTAGTTGTTGCGAGTGGTGCCAAGGTACTTGGATCTTTTAGTGTTGGTGACAATTCAAAAATTGGAGCCGGATCGGTAGTGCTTCATGCAGTGCCGCCAAACTCTACTGTGGTTGGTATTCCAGGCCAGGTAGTAGTAAAAGACGGCAAAAAGCTAAATGGTCGAGACAGTGAAGAAATTGACTTGGAACACGATCAATTACCCGATCCTATAGCAGAAATGCTAACCTGTATGCATCGCAATATGACGAGGCTAGAAGAACGGATCGTTCATTTAGAAGAGGAGCTGAAGAAAGATGACCCTAAAAGTATTTAATACACTCACAAAACAGAAAGAAGAGTTTATCCCTGTTGAGCCAGGAAAAGTAAAGGTTTACGTCTGTGGCGTAACGCCCTATAATCATCCTCATATTGGCAACGCCCGTCCCTTTGTTACATGGGATGTCATCAGACGCTACCTGGAATATCGTGGTTTTGATGTACTTCACGTTCAGAATTTTACCGACGTGGATGACAAAATAATTAATACAGCTAATGCCGAAGGCGTAACCTGGGATGTCATAGCCAATCGCTATATTGCAGCCTACTTCGAAGTAATGGACAAATTAGGAATTAGGCAGGCCCATTTATATCCCCGGGTTTCTGAGCATATTCCGGAAATTATTAATATGGTAAAAACACTTGTCGATAAAGGGGCGGCATATGAGGTAGACGGAGACGTTTATTACAGTGTTGCCGACTTTGAAGATTATGGAAAACTAAGTGGCCGTACCCTGGATGATATGCAGGCAGGAGCTCGTGTGGACGTGGATGAGCGGAAAAAGCATCCAATGGATTTTGCCTTGTGGAAAAGCGCCAAACCAGGCGAGCCTGCATGGGAAAGTCCTTGGGGGCCGGGACGGCCGGGCTGGCATATTGAATGTTCGGCAATGTCTCTGAAGTATTTGGGTAAGACTTTCGATTTTCATGGCGGCGGCAGCGATTTGATTTTCCCTCATCATGAGAATGAAATTGCTCAATCGGAAGCTTTTAGCGAGATTGATCCTTTTGTTCATTATTGGCTTCATAACGGCTTCATTACTGTTAATGAAGAAAAAATGAGCAAATCACTTAATAATTTCTTTTTAGTAAAAGATATTTTGGAACATTTTTCACCAGAAGTTGTTCGTTTCTTTATTCTTTCTACCCATTACCGCAGTCCTTTGGACTTTAGTGATGAGCGATTAAGTGAGAGCGGACGCAGTCTGGAGCGTTTGCGTACCGCAGTGGAAACTATTCAGCACCTGGAAAAAATGCCTGCCGGAGCAGAAAATGACGATTCTAAGAATCTGATTCAGGCAGCTGCTCAGGCACAATTGGATTTCGAAGCAGCAATGGACGATGACTTTAATACTGCTTTAGCTGGCAGTGTTATGTTTGGTTTAGCTAAAGAAATTAATATTTTTCAGAGTAAGGTAACCAATGACTGTGATCAGCAGGCTGTGTCTGCTGCTAAAAAAGCCTATTATCTCATTGCTGATATTCTTGGAATTTTAGTATTGGAGAGGGACGGCAAGCTAGAGGAGCAGGAAGGGCTGGTTGATCAGCTAATGGAAATTATTATTGAGCTTCGCCAGCAGGCAAGACAAAAAAAAGACTGGGCGATGGCAGATGCTGTGCGTGACCGTTTAGGCAGTATTGGTATTATATTGGAAGATTCGCCTCAAGGCGTTAGGTGGAAAAAAAGGTGAAATTCGATCACTTTGAATTACTGCGAAAGCGGGTATTAGAGCAAGTTGAGGCCGATTCGTCTGCGAAAGAGTTTGACGGACCGCCTCAGCGGCTCCATCCGTTGGTACTTGCCTATGTTGGAGATGCATTTTTTGCGTTGTATGTTCGTACCAGACTGCTTACTTATGAACAGGGCAGGGTTAGAATACTGCATGACTTTAGTGCAAAAATGGTTTCCGCTACCAGTCAGGCGAATGCCTTAAGGCAGATAGAGCCGGAATTAGTTGATGCAGAGATTGACATTGTTCGCAGGGGTCGCAATGCAAAATCAACAGTGCCCAAGAGCGCATCTGTAGCTGATTATCGCTATAGTACTGGTTTTGAAGCATTGTTGGGGTATCTATATTTGAGCAAAAATAATGAAAGATTGTCGGAAATAGCAGAAAAGGCATTTGCCATTATTTCCCGGGAAATGACAAAATAAGAGCAGTCTGCCGATAAAACGTTCTTGTTTGTGTTTTATTGATAGCCAGTGTCTTAGCAATGTTAAATCTTAGCTTAGCCAGCGTATCTTTTTTCGCACTGCTGCGTTGTCGTCGCCTTACATATTCCCGATATGCGCGGACTCCCCCGCCTTGCATTGCAAAAAAAATCTACACTGTCTAATTCTAATTCACAACTTTGCCAAGACACTAAAGACAAAAGGACAGGAGAAAAAGATGAAAGCAAAATTAATCTGCTATACCCCTGAGCCGGAAAGAACAGTCGCAATGGCTGCCCGGCTTTGTTACTCACCTATTGGCGCGGAACAGTTGGCTGAAAAGATGACTGAAGAGCAGATTGCCAAACTAGTTGGCAAAATTGTGGAAATGGGCCATCTTTCAACATTAGAGCATGTTAGCTTTACTTTTGCAATTGAGGGCGTGTCGCGAGTATTGACGCATCAGTTAGTTCGCCACCGGATTGCTTCATACTCCCAACAATCGCAACGGTACGTGAAAGAACATGACTTTGAATATATTGTACCGCCAAGTGTTGCGGCAAAACCGGAAGCTAAGGCAAAATTCGAAGAGTTGATGCAGACAATTCAACAGTCTTATGATGAACTGATTCAATTAGGCGTTCATCAGGAAGACGCAAGATATGTTCTTGCCAACGCTACGGAGACTAAGATTGTAGTCACCATGAATGCCAGGACGCTGCTGCATTTCTTTGAATTGCGCTGCTGTACCCGTGCTCAATGGGAAATACGCCAGATGTCCAATCTGATGCTTGCTGAGGTAGTCCAGGTTGCGCCTCTTCTCTTTAAAAAAGCCGGGCCAACCTGTGTGACTTACGGAGTTTGTAATGAGGGAGAATTAACCTGTGGCCGCTTGGCGGCAATGAATAGAAAATAGTATTAGCAGCTAAAACCGGGTTAATCCCGGTTATATTTTTAAATGAGCAGGGAAGACTATAAATCCTATTAGAAAAGGAGCGATCTTAATGTCAGAAGAATTTGTAGCTGGCCGTAACAGTGTTGCTGAAGTGCTGAAGAGTGGCCGTTCAATAAATAAAATACTCGTTGCTAAAGGTGAACGTCATGGTGCTATTAAGGAAATTATAGGACAAGCCCGTTCTCAAGGGCTTGTTGTACAAGAGGTTGATCCAGCTAAATTGGATCAGATCACAGAAGGTATGCGTCACCAAGGCGTAGTGGCGATGGTGGCTCCGGTGGCCTACGCAGAACTGGAGGATATTCTGGGTAAGGCGCAAGAAAGTGGTGAACAGCCGTTTATTGTGCTGCTAGATGAGCTTGAAGACCCTCATAATGTGGGCGCTATTTTACGTACGTCTGACGCGACTGGTGTTCATGGAGTGCTTTTACCCAAAAGGCGCAGCAGTCCTCTAACTGCTACCGTGGCCAAGACATCGGCCGGGGCTGTCGAATATGTTCCGGTAGCACGTATTGGTAATATATCGCAAACGCTAAAGAAATTAAAAAAGCAAGGTCTCTGGGTAGTTGGGGCCGATATGGATGGCGATAAGAATTACTACGAGGCCGATTTAACCGGACCAATTGTTGTTGTTGTTGGCAGCGAGGGTCAAGGAATGGGACGATTGACAAAAGAAGAGTGTGATTTTGTTGTACGAATTCCAATGAAAGGCAAGATAACTTCTCTTAATGCATCGGTTGCTTGTTCGCTGCTATTGTATGAAGTGCTCAGACAACGGGAGTTGAAGAATAAGTGAAAAAATGGGTGCTAGGTTTGACGGTAGTTCTGTTGGTGATGGGAATAGCAGGCTATACAGCCTTACGACCGCTTTTAGGGAATAAGGTGTATGATGGTGTGTCCGTAGACGGTGTTCAGGTTGGTGGGGTAAGCCGTGAGGAAATGACACAATTATTGACGGTTTGGCAAAACAGACAGCTAAATAAAAATATAACCCTTTATTATGGAGATACACGTTTTTATGTGGAACCCAAGAGCATTGATTTCGCTATTGATATTGATGCTACAATAGAGGAAGCCTGGAGTTTTGGCCGGCGAGGTAATTTATGGGAACGTCTGCAAAATATTCGTACAGCCAGTGAGCAGGGCTATCGCATACCAGTACGCATACGGTATAATGATAGTAAATTAAGTTATCTCCTTGATCAATGGCGGGAAGCCATTGATCAGCCTTCACGTAATGCCGCTTTAAGTGTGCTTACAGGTGGCATTGTGCCCCAGGAACCGGGGCGCCAATTGGAGCTGGAGGCAGTGCGGCCGCTTATTGTTCAGGCGCTAAGAAGTCCTGAAGCGATTAATCTGCCATTACCGGTTAAGCCGTTGGAACCGGAGATTACGGTGGCAGATATCAGCCAGACAGGTATTCGGGAATTGCTAGCAACGTATACTACAAAGTTTGATGCTAAAGAGGCAAACCGGACGGCTAACATAAAGCTGTCAGCACGTAAGATAAATGGTCAAATTGTTTACCCTGGCCGGACTTTTTCGTTTAATGAAACAGTGGGACCACGGGAGAAGCCGCAGGGCTTTAAGGAAGCCTTGGAAATTGTTGATGGTGAATTTGTTCCCGGAATTGGCGGCGGAGTGTGTCAGGTGTCTTCAACCCTGTATAATGCTGTTCTTATGGCTAATATGGGGATTACAGAGCGCTTTAACCACTCGAAGCCACTGGGATATGTTTCTATTGGACGTGATGCCACAGTAGCCTATGGGGTGTTAGATTTTAAATTTACTAATACTTCTAATGGGCCGGTTATGATTATGGCGGAAGTGGAAAATGACACATTAGTGGTTGGTTTGTTTGGGCAGGCTCATCCTCAGGAAGCGGTAGAGGTTATGTCTATTGACAGGCAAGTTATTCCTCCGGCTATTATCAAGAAGCAAGATAGTGAATTATATTTGGGTGAAACCAAAGTTGATAAACAGGGAAAGCCAGGCTATGAGATTACTACTGTACGGGTAGTGCGCCTTGGTGGAAAAGAAGTAAAGCGCGAAGTGCTGGCAAAAGACCGTTACTTGCCAGATAATACAATAGTTAAGGTAGGAACAAAGCTTCCTCCCTTTGCACAGCAGAATAATAGTCAGTGATTAAAAAGAGCGGTCTATCAAGAAACCGCTCTAACGAATTTAATGTGGGAGAAACATATGAATGCCGCTCTTATTGTGGATGGGTATAATGTTATCAATGCATGGGCGGAACTGATTAAGCTCAAGGATCAGAGTCTGGAGCATGCTCGTGACAAATTAGTGGAAATGATGGCTGGTTATGGTGCGTATAAAGGATACCGGGTTACAGTTGTTTATGATGCTCATTCGGCTGCCAGTTTGACAGCAGTGGAAAACAAAGTATCCGGTGTGGATGTAATTTATACTGCTGATGGACAGACTGCCGACAGTTATATTGAGAAAATGGTATATCTGCTTGTCCGTCAACGAGAAACAGTATATGTAGTTACTTCTGACGGAGCGGAACAGATGGCTATTCTTGGGTCCGGTGCTTATCGTATTTCTACGCGTGAACTAAGGCGGGACGTTTTGGAATGTACTAAGATGCAGGAACGAACCTATGCCGAAAGCGTGTTGACTTATCGAAGGAATGAAGTCGGCAGCCGAGTTGATGCTGATATTATGCGGAAATTAGATGAGATGCGCCGCCGCCGTTGAGGGCCCGACTTTTTCGCAAGGACAAGAATGGCTTGACTAAAGATCAAATTGTAGAGTATAATTTGTTTTGACTGAGCATGTACAAAGACTAGCAAGCACTAGACTCTTGGTACATTTTCTTTTTCAGTGAAAGTAAAGCATAGATGGAATGGGGGCGATGTGATGCGGCTTAATACTCAACGCGAACTGTATGGCTGTTTTGATAACATGACCGACGAAGAAATTGTGATTGATGCAAAAGATAACGACAACACAGTCGCTCTGGAGTATTTAATTAACAAATACCGCAACTTCGTTCGTGCTAAAGCAAGATCCTACTTTCTAATCGGTGCAGATAGGGAAGATATCATTCAAGAAGGTATGATCGGACTCTATAAAGCTATTCGCGATTTTCGTAATGATAAACTTTCTTCTTTTCGAGCTTTTGCCGAATTATGTGTTACTCGTCAAATTATTACGGCAATTAAGACGGCTACGCGCCAGAAACATATTCCCTTGAACTCATATGTTTCCTTGAATAAGCCGATTTATGATGAAGACTCGGATCGGACATTGCTAGATGTATTGTCTGGTTCTAAAATTTCGGACCCGGAAGAATTGGTTATCAGCAGAGAAGAGTTTATTGATATTGAAGAAAAAATGGGTCAAATTTTAAGTGATCTTGAATGGAAAGTGCTTATGTCTTATTTGGACGGCAAATCCTATCAAGAAATTGCTGTCGAACTAGAGCGTCACGTTAAATCAATTGACAATGCTCTGCAGCGAGTTAAGCGTAAGCTGGAGCGATATCTTGACAACCGTGGCGACGATACTGATATTCGCGGCATGTATAAGGGCTTGGCCGGTCTTAATAAAGATGGGGCCATTGCGGGCTATAGTGACCATTTGGACGATGAATAAAAAAGGCATCCGCACAAGGGATGTCTTTTTCTCTTTGTAATTAAATTATTATTAGGCAGAGGATTTTGTTGTTTTTTGAGGAATGTTAGCCATAAGCAGCGTGGCTGACAACTATTAAAATATCAAAACCAATGCAAGGGGGAAATGGCAGATGGCTGTACCTATTCAGCATATAATTGAGAGTGTCCATGATGCATCCCGGAAGCCGGAACGGCTAATCTTGCTTGTAGGACGACCTGGTAGCGGAAAAAGTAAAATCTTGCGGGACTTGGCATCTATGCGTGGTTGGAAATATGTTGATACTCGGATACTAATTACAGATGACATTCTGGAGATGGTACCTAAGGCTCGGCCTGAGCAGGCGCCGGGTATTATGAGTGAGGCACTTACCGCATTAAAAGGAGAAGTCATTCTTTTGGACGGTATTGAAGTGTTATTTACTCCTGTACTTAATTTAGACCCTATGCCACTAATTAAACAATTGAGCAGAAAGCATACAATTGTTGTTGCCTGGCCGGGAGATTATACGGATGGAAAACTAGTACTAGATTATAATGGGCGCACACATTACTGTTCAATGGCTACTGAGGCGTTGCCTGTTATTGCGATTAACTAAATGCGCTTGTGGTAGTCTATCCTTCCTACTGTCTAATTTTGGTATACAATAGCAGGGAAATGGAAATTGTAAAATTAAATTAGCAGATATCTGTTATGCAAATAAAGGGAGGAGTAAAATGACTGCTAAAGTTGGTCAAAAGGCGCCTGAATTTCAAATGCCGAGTACGAAAAATCTTGATACGTTGGATCAGGTCGTGCGATTATCGGATTATCAAGGGAAATGGCTGGTTCTATTTTTTTATCCTCTGGATTTCACATTTGTTTGCCCTACCGAAATCAAAGGATTTGACAAACGGTTAGATGAGTTTCAAAAATCCGGTGCTGAGATACTCGGAGTGAGTACTGACAGTGTATACAGCCATAAGGCGTGGATTAAATTGCCTGTTGCTGATGGGGGGCTAGGGAGCCTCCGGTATCCGTTAGCATCAGATATGACAAAATCAGTAGCCCGTGACTACGGTGTATTGATTGAAGAACAGGGGGTCGCCTTGCGAGGCTTGTTCGTGATTGATCCGGAAGGAATTTTACGTTATTCGGTTATCAGTGACCTAAATGTAGGCCGCAGTGTTGATGAAACGCTTCGTGTAGTGCAAGCTTTCCAGACTGGCGGTTTATGCCCTATTGACTGGCATCCGGGTGAGCAAACTTTATAGCATTAGTTAATTTTAAAACCTCCGCTGTAACGCAGTGGAGGTTTTTTTGTTGTATAAAGATGGGTTGCATATTCTGAGTGGTACGGATTTTGCATAGAGATAAATAGCAAGTACTACAATAGAGAGGTTTTCTTATGTGGGAGTTTTGGGCTAAAAGCTTAAGAGGTCGTATGCTAATTCTATCCTTAATTATTGTCAATATTCCAATTCTGGTAGCCAGCTATGCGATGAAGCATAGTGCAGAACAATCTCTTCTGGATGAAAAAAAGAGTAAGCTGGCCGCTATTGCAGTTTTATTTGATTCCCGACTGGGGGCGCAGGGCTTTGACGGAATTCTCCGGAGGCATGGTGTTCAAGAAGGGAGCAAAGAGGAAAAGCTTAAAGTTCTCAATCGGGAGCTAATGGTAATTACAGACGAAATAGCGGCAGCTTCTCCCGGTTTGGGTGCAGGTTATTATGCCAGGGAATTAGATGCTATCGTAACATACGGGCCTTCACAGCAGTTCGGGTATACAGTAGGGTGGGCTATACGCAATGACCATCCAGGGCGATCAGTAATGGATAATAATGAGTTTCGCGTAGAGTTCGGGACATTGGTGCGTGGAAATATTATGAATGCTATGAGGCCTTTGCAGCGTGATGGGCTGGTTATTGGCTATGTGTTTGTAAATGAGCTGACCGATGATGTACGTGCGCAAGTGGCTGCAATGGATAGCAGTATTTCTCTGTCTGTTATGGTAGGCGTAATTGTGAGTTTGCTATTAATTGTGGGATTAACTGAGGGAATGATGCGCGATGTACAGTCGGTTATTTATGGTGTCAAAGAATTGAAATTCGATTTGCGTCGCCGTATAACCGGTTTAAGAGGGGAAATGGGAGAAGTTGCTGCAACTATCAATGAAATGGCTAATGCATTGGTTAATGCCCGTTCTCTTAGCGAGAATATTATGGATAGCATTGCAGATGGACTAATTGCTGTTGATACACAGGGCAGAATCAGCGCTTTTAACAGAGCAGCTGAGCAAATGACAGGATTTGCCCAGCAGGATGTGATGGGCAAGTTTTATGAAGAGATTTTTCATATGGAGCAGTATTGTCCAAGTCTATTGATTGATACACTGCGTACAGGAGAACCTCATATCGCAGGAGAGCTAAAATATCCTGTTAAGCAGGGAATCTTATGGATTAGTACAACTACCTCGCTTCTGCAGAATCTGAATGGAGAAGTCCTTGGAGCAGTTGTGGTATTCAAGGACCTTACCGAACGTAAGCAATTGGAAGATCAGGTAACCCGGGCCGAGCGGCTTGCGACTCTGGGAGAATTGGCAGCTGGTGTAGCCCATGAAATCCGCAATCCACTGACAGGTATTAAAGGATTTCTGCAATATTTTCAAACGGCAGGCACAGAAGAGGAGCGTCAGAAATATCTTCCCTTGCTGCTCCGTGAAGTAGATAGGATGAACAAGATCATTGAAGGTTTATTGTATTTTGCCCGCCCTTGCCAGGCTGCACTTGCGCCAACTGATTTGGGCAGGGTTATTCACGACACGCTAGTGTTAATTCGAAGCCGTGCAGAGCATCAAGGGATTATATTTACAGTTAATCTGCCTGATGATTTACCGCAGGTAGAATTAGATGAGGAACAGGTTAAACAAGTTTTTCTCAATTTGGTAATTAATTCGGTTCAGGCAATGGAGCAGGCAGGAACTGTATGCGTGAGCGGTAAGTATATACATAAGACTGATGTAGTAGAATTAAGCTTTGCAGATAACGGACCAGGTATTGCAGAGCACATAAAGAAAAAAGTATTTGATCCTTTTTTTACAACGAAAAAGACAGGAACGGGATTAGGACTGTCGGTGGTTCAACGGCTCGTTACGGCTCAAGGGGGCAATGTTATTTTAGAGGATAATCCAGGCGGGGGAACAATTGTCCGGTTACAGATTCCTCGCACGCGGAAGGGGGAAAGTACGAATGGTGAACACTAAAATTCTGATAGTTGATGACGAGGAAAGTGTACGCGCTATGCTTGGACTTATTTTGTGTAAAGAAGGATATGAGGTCAGTGAGGCTGATGATGGAGTTAAAGGCCTTGAAATAGCGGAGCGGGACCGCCCCGATGTAATTATCATGGACATTCGCATGCCTAAGATGGATGGGATGACAGCCTTTCGTGCCATAAAACAACGTCAATTATCGGCAGTTGTTATTTTAATGACAGCTTTTGGAACAGTTGATGCAGCGGTAGAAGCTATGAAGGCTGGAGCCTATGACTATATTATTAAACCCTTCAATATTGAGGAAGTTAAAATTCTTATACGTCGTGCTGTAGAGGCTAAACGGCTGACGGCAGAGGCAAACCTGCTTCGCAAAGAGATTTCCTCTTACTACCGGACCGACGGCACGCTCACTAATTCATCCAGGATGCGTCAGGTATATGAAACGGTAGCTAGAGTAGCTCCTGCTCAGACTACTGTATTGATTACGGGTGAAAGTGGTACCGGCAAAGAAGTGCTTGTTAACACCATTCACTACAATAGTCAAAGGGCCAATGGACCTTTGATAAAAGTCAACTGCAGTGCTTTGCCTGAGGCGCTTTTGGAGAGCGAGCTGTTCGGTCATGAGAAAGGTGCGTTTACAAGTGCAGCAGTGCGGCGGCTGGGCCGATTTGAACTAGCCGACAAGGGAACATTGTTTCTTGATGAAATTGGCGAAATGCCGCTAGCTGTACAGGTTAAATTATTGCGGGTGCTGCAGGAGCGGGAGTTCGAAAGAGTAGGCAGCTGCCAAACAGTGAAAACAGATATCCGGATTATAGCGGCGACTAATCGGTCCCTGCCGGAAATGGTAGCAAAGGGAGAGTTTCGGGAAGATTTATATTACCGGCTGGCAGTAGTTACGCTAGAAATACCTCCTTTGCGAAAGCGCCAGGAGGATATCGCCTTCCTTGGGCGGTTGTTTTTACAAAAATTTGCCCGTGAGGCAAACCGGGACATCGATGATTTTGATCGTGAGGCAATCGCTTTATTAGAGCAGCATCACTGGCCTGGCAATATCCGGGAGCTGTCTAATGTAGTGGAGCGGGCAGTCATAATGGGAACAGGCCGTTTAATCTTTGCTGAAGATCTTCCGCCGTATTTGCTGCCGCTGCAATGCGCTGCAGCTCTGCCGGAGAACCCGCCGTACTGGCAGGGAAGAAGTCTGAAGGATATTATCAAAGAAGCGGAAAAAAATATCATTCGCAAAGTGCTTGCCTGTAATCACGGCAATCGGATGAAGACAGCACGTGACCTGGCAATCAGCAGAAGAGCTTTGCAATATAAGATTGAAGAGTACAGCCTGGCAGGAGCGAATGAAGAAAGTTAAGCAGTGTGCAAAAAAATTCGCACCGCGCAAAAAGTAATCGTCTGGGTGTGCAATAAGTTGCCGGTTATTACGAAAAGTAATATTCATGCTGCGATATCTTTTGTAAATATGGCTCAAAATGACGTTTTTTCCAGATTAAATAATCTGGAAATTTTTATTTTATTGGCATGAAATTTGCAAATAAATAATATTGGTTCAAAGAAGGGGGAGTGAAAATGAATAAGGTAAGAAAACTGGAAGAAGCGCTCAATGGTGTCCATGATGGAATGTCTGTTATGATTGGCGGCTTTCTGGCGGTAGGAACACCACTGGCGTTGGTTGATGAATTAGTGAAAAGGCAAGTAAAAGAGTTGACCGTGATTGCCAATGATACGGCGATGCCTGAGCGGGGCATTGGCAAGCTTATCGTGAACCGGCAAGTAAAAAAGGCCATTGTTTCCCATATTGGAACCAATCCGGAAACAGGAAAGCAGCTACTAGCAGGGGAGCTTGAAGTTGAGTTGACACCGCAAGGGACGCTCGCAGAAAAAATCAGGGCAGGCGGCAGCGGTTTAGGCGGGGTCCTTACACCTACAGGAGTAGGGACAATTGTCGAAGAGGGTAAGCAAAAAATCAAGGTTAACAACCGGGACTATCTGCTGGAATTACCTTTGCGAAGCGATGTGGCGCTTATATATGCCCATAAAGCAGATAAGGCGGGAAATTTGGTCTTCAGACGCTCTGCCCGTAATTTTAATCCCGTTATGGCGATGGCCGCTGATCTGGTTGTAGCACTAGTTGGGGAAGTGGTAGAAGTGGGGGCGATTGATCCTGATGAAGTTATGGTGCCTGGCATAGTTGTTGACTATATTGTGGCAGAGCAGGGAGGTATGGACTAATGGCAATGGGCAGCAAGGAACTAATTGCCAGAAGAGTGGCATTAGAGATGAAAAATGGTGATGTTGTTAATTTAGGCATTGGCCTGCCTACACTGGTAGCCAATTATCTGCCTGCTGATATTTCCGTAACGCTTCATTCGGAGAATGGTTTTGTTGGATTAGGTCCGCTCAGCGGTTCCGCTGATGCTGATTTAGTTAATGCTGGTGGCCAACCGGCGGGGATCGTACCGGGAGGAGCTGTATTTGATAGTTTACTATCCTTTGCCTTGGTAAGGGGTGGACATTTGGATGTTACTGTTTTAGGTGGTTTAGAGGTAGATGTTAAAGGGAATCTGGCAAATTGGATGGTACCGGGTAAGATGGTGCCGGGGATGGGTGGTGCTATGGATCTTGTTGCCGGTGCACGTAAAGTTATTGTGGCTATGGAACATACGGCTAAAGACGGTTCGGCTAAAATTCTCAAACAGTGCAGCTTACCACTTACCGGACAAGGTGTTGTTTCGTTGATTGTCACTGAATTGGCGGTGATACGGGTAACTTCTGCAGGTCTGATCCTGGAGGAAGTCGCTCCGGGAATTACGGCAGAAGAAGTGGTCCAAAAGACGGAGGCTCCGCTGATTATCAGCAGCTCCCTTTCGACGATGAGAAGTGCATAAAAACAAAGGAGTGGATACGTATGAGTCAAACTGTCATTTCTCCGCAAAGAGAAGAAGAAAAACCCGGTTTATTGGCGCGCTGGGGGGCAGCCTTAGCTGATTGGAGCGAAAAGTGGTTTCCTGATGCGTATATTTTTGCCGTTCTTGCCGTTGTTTTGGTAGCTGCAGTAGCGCTTATGATGGGACGGACTCCGTCAGAGGTAGCTGTTGATTTCGGAAAATCATTTTGGAGTTTAGTGCCTTTTACTATGCAGATGGCTTTTGTTATTATTACTGGTTATGTTGTTGCCGTATCAAAGCCTGTTAAAGCCGTGATTGTTAAACTGGCAGGTGTCCCGTCAACTCCCAAAATGGCAGTTGCCTATGTAGCACTTGTGGCAATGTTGGCATCACTGCTGAGCTGGGGCTTTAGCTTAGTCCTGTCTGGTTTTTTAATTCGAGAAATTTCCAAACGCGTCAAGGGTGTTGATTACCGGGCGGTTGGCGCTGCAGGGTATCTTGGTTTGTGCAGCATTTGGGCACTGGGCCTTTCTTCGTCGGCGGCGCTAATGATGGCTACGAAAAACTCTATTCCACCGGCCTTATATAAAATAAGCGGAGTCATTGGTTTAGAAATGACATTGTTTACCTGGCAAAATTTAGTGATGCTTAGCGTGCTGATTATCTTATCCTGCTGGATTTGTTATGTATCTGCGCCGTCAGCGGAACGTGCAAAAACGGCAGAAATGGCTGGTATCCATTACAAGGAAGATGAAGAAGAAGTTGTTGAAAAAGCAAAAACTCCTGGTGAATATTTGGAATTTAGCCCAATTCTGACGATAATTGTTGTCATATTAGGCTTTCTTTTTCTTGTAAACACATTTACTACCAAGGGTGGATTAGCCGCACTGGATCTAAATATTTATACGTTTATGCTGCTTATCGTGGGTATGCTGTTTCATTGGACGCCGCGAGCTTTTCTTAAGGCTGTTGCCAAATCTATACCTATGACGGGAGGCGTATTTATTCAGTTCCCTTTATATGCCGGTATTTTTGGTATGATGATGGGATGCGGCTTAAACGATGTTCTAGCGCAATTTTTTGTATCTATTTCCAATAAGGAGACACTTCCCGTCACGGTTGGCATTTACTCGGCTATAGCAGGGCTTTTCCTGCCCTCAGGCGGCGGTAAATGGGTTGTAGAGGCCCCTTATGTACTGGAAGCGGCTAATCAGCTGAAAGTCAATCTGGCTTGGATTGTGCAGGTATATAATGCGGCGGAAGCGCTGCCTAATTTTATCAATCCTTTCTGGATGCTGCCGCTGCTTGGCGTTACCGGCGTAAAAGCAAGAGACCTTGCCGGTTATGCTATTTTACAGCTTGCCTTTCATATTCCGGCAGTACTAATTCTCTTATGGCTGCTAGGTAAAACTTTGCCCTATGTGGCGCCGGTTATGCAGTAATTTATTAGATAATGGAGATCAGCCGCTTTTTTACGAGAGCGGCTGATTTTATTATTTAAACGGTTTTTGGGTGAAATAAGAATGACAAAAGCTGCTGCCTGCAGCCTTTGCTTAATAAAACCAGACCGAACTGTTCACACTATAATAGTTTATTAGAGGAGGGCAATAATGGAGACACTTGGTGGAACTGCTTTTCACGCCACAGTGAGTATTGCGGCGATGCTGCTAATCTGGCTAATACTGGGGAAGCGCCAGATAGGTGAACTTAGTCCGTTTGATTTTGCAGTATCAATTACTGCAGGAACAGTTGTGGGGGCGGGAATTGTTGATCCCCATATTGAATTAAGCAGGACGATTGTGGCGCTGGTTGTATTAGGCGTTTTGCAAATCTGTGTAAGCTGGCTGAGTATTAAATTTCGTAAAATACAAAGATCGCTGTCGTCTGATCCGACTGTGCTCGTAGAGAACGGTCAGATTATTAAAGCTAATTTGGCTAAGGTTCGCGTGCCGGTAGAAATATTACTGCAAATGCTGAGGGAAAAAGATGTATTTGATATAACTGAGGTCGAAGTTGCGATTTTTGAGCCTCATGGCAGGTTGAGTGTATTGAGAAAACCAGAGTATTCACCGGTGACGCCTCAGCAGTTGAAGCTTAACGTTGACGCGAACCGCATCTTAGTGCCGATTATTCTGGAAGGAGTGCTGCAAGTGGATTTGCTGAAAAAGATGGGGTTTTCACCGCAGGAGATTGAAGAATTTCATCAGAAATACCAGGATCGCATTGACAATGTCTTTATTGCATTTATGGATAAACAGCATAATCTTCATATAACGGAAGAGGGTATTCTGGAAAGCAATGTTTTTTTTCACTAAGAGTTTATGTAGTAACTAGTGCACGTCGGTCTAGCCGGCGCTGCACTAGTATTTAGTTGCGGAAGACGTTAACTTTCGTTTACTAATGCTGTACAATAGGGAGAGATAGTGGAGAAAGAGAGGGATACTAGATAAGTGAGCATGAGAAACCAAAGGTTTTTTCATTGTCCTAAGTGCGGAGGTAAACTAAACTATCAGCAAGTAGCTGAGAAGCAGCGGTTAGTATGCTCGAATTGCAGTTATATTTTTTATGAGAATCCAATCGTAGGAGTAGCGGCAATTGTTATGAATAACGGAAAAATTCTGTTGGGCAAGCGCTCGTCTACTACGGCCTATCCCGGATTATGGTGTATTCCCTGCGGATATGTTGAGTATGAAGAAGATGTCTACGATGCAGTACGCCGGGAATTTAGAGAAGAAACCGGTCTTACAATTGAAGTGGAGAGAGTTTTTACTGCGTTATCTAATTTCCATAATCCCAATGTTCATACGGTAGGAATCTGGTTTGTTGCTCATGTCACAGGCGGAACTTTGCTTGCAGGTGATGATATTTCGGAGGTAGGATATTTTGAGCTGGAACAATTGCCTCCGCTGGCATTTCCGACAGACCGGCAAGTGATTGAGCTATTAAAAAATGAGAGTAAAGGTTTTAATTAGGCAATTTTTACTATATAATAAAAAAGCACAATTTTGGTAGCAAAGGACGTGGCAATTGAGTGAGTGAGAATCTGATTGCAGTGATTATTGGTATTGTGGAGGGATTGACGGAATTTTTACCGGTTTCTTCAACTGGTCATATGATATTAACCGGTTCACTCCTTGGTTTTGAAGGGGAAAAGGCAAGTGTATTTGAAGTGTTTATTCAGCTTGGGGCAATACTAGCTGTTTTTATTTTATATCGCGATAAATTCATGAGAATGCTGGATATTCGCCGATTAGGATCAACCTCAGGACTTTCTGCTTTGCATGTAGCTGCAGGGATTGTACCGGTATTGTTGATTGCATACGCACTGCACAAACCAATTAAAGCATATTTATTTTCGCCCTTTACGGTGATTATCGGTTTGGTAGCTGGTGCGATTTTCATGCTTGTAGCCGAGAAGATGTCTCCTCGCCCGCTCACTCGCGATGTAGAGGAAATGTCAATAAAGCAAGCTTTTCTTGTAGGCCTATTTCAGGTGCTTTCGCTTTGGCCTGGTTTTTCCCGCTCCGGTTCAACCATTGCCGGTGGCTTGCTTTTCGGTATGAGCCGCAAAGCAGCAGCCGAGTTTTCTTTTATAATCGCTGTGCCGATCATGCTGGTTGCCTGTCTTTATGACTTGCTCAAATTCTGGAATAACTTGAGTATTGCCGATCTGCAAATGTTTGCAATTGGCTTTGTAGTTGCTTTTGTAGTTGCTTATGCATCAATTATTTGGTTCTTGGGTTTTTTGAACCGTTCATCATTGGCGTCTTTCGCTTATTATCGCTTCTTGGTGGCCGGAATATCCTACTGGTACTTCTTTAGCTAGTTTTCCAAAAAAAATGGTTATTTAGCTCTTTACAATTATGAAATCCTATGGTAATATAATATCTCGTCACCGGTTATTTATAGCCGGGTTGATGAAGATGCTGGTGTAGCTCAATTGGTAGAGCAGCTGACTTGTAATCAGCAGGTTGTGGGTTCAATTCCTATCACCAGCTCCACAATATGGAGGGGTTCCCGAGTGGCTAAAGGGAGCAGACTGTAAATCTGCCGGTTTTCACCTTCGAAGGTTCGAATCCTTCTCCCTCCACCAAATTTATAACGGCTGGTTAATCGCCAGTCGTTATGTATGTGCTGGTGTAGCTCAGTCGGTAGAGCGTATCCTTGGTAAGGATAAGGCCACCGGTTCAATCCCGGTCACTAGCTCCATTTTCATAACAAAGCACCTGAACTTGTCTCCCTGGTAAACCAGGCAAAGTAAGCTCAGCCAGCTTTGAAATATTGTTTGGTCTCAACCACTCCAGCGAAGCGAAGAGTGCTCCCAAGCAATAAGTCATTGAATTAGTCTCCCAGCTTAGGTTGGCGAGAATGGTACAGCTGCTAGGCGCGACGAGCACGTGAGCGAAGACAGTACTGGTAAGTACGGCGAGCGAGCGCGCAGGAGCAACAACGCAGATGGGCCATTATCGACGACCGTCTTAGAATCTGGCGGCGTAGCTCAGCTGGCTAGAGCATTCGGTTCATACCCGAAGTGTCCGGGGTTCAAATCCCTGCGCCGCCACCAATTAGTTAATAGATTTGGTAAATAATACTGTAAAAAGTCTATTGACATAATGAAGTAACTGTTATATAATATATTTTGTCACTGAGAAAGTGAATGTGCTGGTGTAGCTCAATTGGTAGAGCAGCTGACTTGTAATCAGCAGGTTGTGGGTTCAATTCCTATCACCAGCTCCACAATATGGAGGGGTTCCCGAGTGGCTAAAGGGAGCAGACTGTAAATCTGCCGGTTTTCACCTTCGAAGGTTCGAATCCTTCTCCCTCCACCATTTCCTTTAGCTTCAAAGCTAAGGTTGGTTAGAAACTTATTAACCGCCCTAATTATCGTCGCGGGATGGAGCAGCTGGCAGCTCGTCGGGCTCATAACCCGAAGGTCGCAGGTTCAAGTCCTGCTCCCGCAACCAATTTTTCCCCACTCGTCGCGGGGTGGAGCAGCTGGCAGCTCGTCGGGCTCATAACCCGAAGGTCACAGGTTCAAGTCCTGTCCCCGCAACCAAATTTATTATCGACTGGTTATTAACCAGACGATTTATAGTGCTGGTGTAGCTCAGTCGGTAGAGCGTATCCTTGGTAAGGATAAGGCCACCGGTTCAATCCCGGTCACTAGCTCCAGCTTCATATCGAGAATACTAAATATGGCGGCGTAGCTCAGCTGGCTAGAGCATTCGGTTCATACCCGAAGTGTCCGGGGTTCAAATCCCTGCGCCGCCACCATAATAAAAACTTCGCTTAGGGCGGAGTTTTTTGCATTTTCAGCAGGAATTTTTATTGTGATCACGAATATTCCCTGTTGGCAAAGAGACAATCTATGCTGCCAATGTAAGTTAAGGGGGAAGTTTTTTAGATGGCAAAGAAAAAGTTTGAAAGAAACAAGCCACACGTAAACATTGGAACAATCGGTCACGTCGACCATGGTAAAACATCGCTGACAGCCGCTATCACCATGACTCTGGCAAAATCAGGCGGCGCTGAATTCATGGCGTACGACATGATTGACAAAGCCCCGGAAGAAAGAGAACGCGGTATTACCATTAACACCGCTCACGTAGAGTATGAAACGGAAAAACGTCACTATGCTCACGTAGACTGCCCAGGACATGCTGACTATGTAAAAAACATGATCACCGGCGCCGCACAAATGGACGGAGCTATCCTGGTAGTAAGTGCAGCTGACGGCCCGATGCCTCAAACGCGGGAACACATTCTGCTGTCCCGCCAAGTAGGCGTACCTGCAATGGTAGTGTTCCTGAACAAAGCTGACATGGTTGATGATGCTGAGCTGATGGAACTGGTAGAAATGGAAGTTCGCGAACTTCTGTCCAGCTACGATTTCCCTGGCGATGACATTCCTGTAGTTTCAGGCTCTGCCTTGAAAGTACTAGAGTGCGGCTGCGGTAAACGCGAATGCAACTGGTGCGGCAAAATCCATGAATTGATGGATGCTGTTGACGAATACATCCCAACTCCTGAGCGCGCAACTGACAAGCCTTTCTTGATGCCTGTCGAGGACGTGTTCACAATCACCGGCCGTGGAACAGTAGCAACTGGCCGTGTAGAGCGTGGAGTAGTAAAAGTAGGGGAAACCATCGAAATCGTTGGTATGACCGAAAAACCAAAAGCTACCGTAGTAACAGGCGTAGAAATGTTCCGCAAATTATTGGATTCAGCAGTAGCTGGCGACAATATCGGCGCATTGCTGCGTGGCGTAGACCGTAAGGACATCGAGCGCGGCCAGGTATTGGCTAAACCAGGTTCGATTAAACCTCATACAGACTACAAAGCCGAAGTATACGTACTGTCAAAAGAAGAAGGCGGCCGTCATACACCGTTCTTCAATGGCTATCGTCCTCAGTTCTACTTCCGTACAACGGACGTAACTGGCGTCGTAACTTTGCCAGAAGGCGTAGAAATGTGCATGCCTGGAGATAACATCCAGATGACAATTGCACTGATTACCCCGATCGCTATCGAAGAAGGCTTGCGTTTCGCTATTCGCGAAGGTGGCCGTACTGTTGGCGCCGGCGTTGTAACCGCTGTAATTAAGTAAGAAAA
>NZ_DALZUO010000033.1:0-37991 GCF_032013335.1 Anaerospora sp.
CCCCATTCCCCTCGTCCCCATTGCCGACAAGCTTAGGCCGTCGAGAAGGCTCCAGCTGCTAGGCGGAGCGAGGACGTGAGCGAAGACAGTACAGCGGCGGTACGGCAAGCGAACGCCCGCAGCGACAACAACGCAGATGGGGCCTTATCGGCGGCCGTTCTGGTTCTGAGAAAGTTGGCGGTAGATCATATCAGCGATCCCAATCCCCCCCGCCTGAGCCATGTTCTTACTTAACTCACCATCAAGCATGGATTGCATAATATCTGTTTTGGAATTATCACCCATCAAAGTAACTTTAGGCACAGTTGACCGCATTTGTGTCAACATGTAGTTCAGAAAAACAGACTCCATCTCTTTGCAGGTAGCGCGCAGTTTCTGATCATCCTTATCAGATGGAAGCTGCTTTGCTGCGGACTCGAGTTTAGCGGCAAAATCAGTATTTGTCGCTTTGCTTACTGCCGCATTATTTGCGAGATTTCCACTGCCCAATCCATTTATTTGCATAACAATCACCTATTTTCATGAGATACACTGTTGAAACTAGATCAGCTGCAGTTCGGCATGCAATGCGCCTGCTGCTTTCATTGCCTGTAGGATAGCAATAATATCGCGCGGTGTGGCTCCTACGGCGTTGAGCGCATTTACAACATCACCCACTTTGGAGGATGCCGGCAGTACAATTAAGCTGCCTTTTTGTTCTTCTACAGAAACATTCTTATTTTCTGTCACGACTGTTGAACCATAAGAGAACGGTGATGGTTGAGATACTTCTTTACTGCTGGTTATCGTAACCGTGAGACTGCCCTGAGCAACTGCAACTTCATCAATGGTCACGTTGGAGCCCAAAACGACAGTTCCAGTACGTTCGTTAATCACAATTTTGGCTATTGCGTCAGGTGTTACAGCCAGTTCTTCCAGCGAAGCAACAAAACCGACTACGTTATTAAAGTATGCACCAGGCACATTGACAACTACCGTGCCTGGATCACGGGCGTAAGCACCTGATCCAAAACGATAATTGAGTGCATCGGCAATCCGGCTGGCTGTCGTAAAATCAGGCTGATTTAGGGCCAGCATGACGGTATTGCCATCACTGAACTGTGTGGGCACTTCCCGCTCAACAATAGCCCCTCCGGGGATACTGCCGGCTGTGGGGAAATTCTTCTGGCGGCTGCTGCCGCCCGAGCCAAGCGAAAATCCGCCTACTGATAACGGCCCCTGACCAACAGCATAAACTGCCCCGTTAGCCGCTTGCAGCGGCGTCTGCAGCAATGTCCCTCCCTGCAGGCTTTTGGCATCACCCATTGAGGATATGGTAATATCAATCGTGTCTCCTGGCTTCACAAAGGGAGGCAGTTGGGCAGTAACCATGACAGCCGCAACATTTTTCAGCTGCATTTGAGGAGAGTTTACCGTAAGACCAAATGTTTTCAGCATGTTGGAGAGCGCCTGGTTGGTAAATACCATTTTATTCGTATCACCGCTGCCGGCAAGACCAACTACTAGTCCATAGCCAATAAGCTGATTATTACGCACCCCTTGTACTTTCGCCACATCTTTAATACGCGACGTAGCTGCGATAGGTGCGGCAAAAGCGGTTACTGACATCCCGACCAGCAGTGTGCAGGCAAGCAGGAAAGTTAAGCTCTTTTTCATATGTCCTCCGCTCTAACTCTTGGAGTAATAGGTAGCTGTTACTATCTAAAACAGGAAGTTGAAAATTTGGGTCAATATACCTTGCTTCTGTTTACCAGCAATTGGGCCCTTTCCATCAATCCGGATTTGGGCATCTGCCACATAACTGGAAAGAATCGTATTATCCGAAGTCAGATCTTCCGGCCGGATAACACCAGTGACGGTAATTTTTTGTTCTTCACCGTTTTGATTGATATTTTGTGTGCCGGTAATCACCATATTACCATTTGGTCTAATTTCCGTTACTGTCGTAGTTAGTTTCGCACTTACTCTGTTCGTATTTGTAAGCGAGCCATTGGCTTTGAAGCTGTCAGACTGTCCGGCACTAGCGTCGCCAATGAATTTAAATATTCCTACCCCTGCGTTCATTTCAGTACTAGAGGATTTCGTATTACTCGCATTGCCACTGCGGGAAGCGCTGGAGGTTTCATTAATAATTATAGTAACAACATCACCCACCGCGCGGGCCTTATGGTCCATAAACAAACTGGAAGCAGATGCGGTATCACTCCATAGTGACTGGGCTGCTACAGGATTAGCGGTAATGAACAGTACCAGTCCTAAACCCAACACAAGACAACCCAGCCTGTTTATCAGGTTATTCATGAGGGTCACCTTCACTTTCCATTATATGTTGCAACCAGTACAGTAGTATTGTCCACTACCCTGGCAGCGATAATACGACGAGAGTTTACATTTTGCACCCGGATAAGCTGATCTTTAATGCCATCCTGCAAGGCTTGTCCATTAACGGTTACCTCAATATCTCCCATGCGGGCAACGATAGTAACCGCACTGCCTCGTGCAATCAGGACCGGTTTTTCAAGCAGCTGACTGGTGATAACCGTCCCTTGCATGATGAGCCGGCGGCTTTGAAGGCCGATGACTTGATCACTGTCTGTTATGTATCCGGCTGCCAAACGACCAATATCAGCCCGTTCAAACCGTATGCTGTCTGCCGTGAGCATCTCCCGTCCGCTAATAGCACGGGCGGCTACGGCAACTTGCTGATACAGTTTGACCGCAAGACGTACCGGCACAGAACTGTAGCGCTGCCCATCAACAAAGATACTTACATAGGCAGTAGTAAATCCCGTAAAGCGAACTCCTCCCGGAATCTCAGCAACAACTTGCACCGTCCCCAGCGGAACATGTACATTAGCCGGGATAACCGCAGGGACAATAGTTAGTTCACCAACGATTCCCGTCAGCTTGCTGTGTACAGCCTCCGTAGCCCTATCAGTAAGATATTGTCCACTAACAACCTGCGATTCAGTCATTACCGATATCGTTTGAGAAATTTGCCAGACAACACCACTCAAATCAGCACCGGTTGCCGCCAGTCGGGTTCCCAGCAACTCCTTGGTCAATACAGTACTGCTGCCGGGAGCCGGAGCATAGCCGAGCTGCAACCGGGACAGTTGTTCAATGCGCCCCGGTTCTTCACCTGTAATGGTCGCAATCTCACCTAGTGTGATATACGGTCCTTTAACAACGGCTTTATCATTAACTGTGATAGTAAGCGGTCCGGCAAAAGCGGGGACGGCGAAACACCAAACAAAAAGGAACGCCAGCCACAGCTTTTTCATACATTCACCTATTCTATCGTTTCAAATTAGCAGCCTGACCAAGCATTTCATCGGCTGTTGTAATTGCTTTGGAATTGGTTTCATAAGCACGCTGGGCAACTATCATGTTGACCATTTCATCGACTACCTGAACATTAGACATTTCCAGGTACTTGTGAGCGAGCGTTCCTGCACCGTCAGTTCCCGGATTCGTCACCATTGGAACTCCTGAAGCTTCTGTTTCTTTCAGCAGGTTGCGCCCAATGCTTTCCAGACCTGAGGGATTAATAAACCGGGCCAGCGTAATTTCCCCCAAATCCTGCTGTCCTGCGGTGGTAGTAGCTGTTACCCGGCCTTCAGAAGAGACCGTAAAATCAGTAGCCTCCTGTGGAATGGTGACCTGCGGTTCCAGCAAGTAGCCATCCGAAGTACACATACGGCCCTGGGAATCTTTTTTAAACGCACCGTCACGGGTAAACGCGATTGTGCCGTCAGGCATTGTAATTTGGAAGAAGCCATCTCCTTCAATCGCCACATCAAGCGAGTTGCCTGTTGCCTGGAAGTTGCCCTGTGTATAAATTTTCTGAGTAGCAACCTGGCGAACACCATGTCCCATTTGCAAACCTGTAGGGATTTGCGTATCCTGACCGGATGCGGCGCCAGCCTGGCGGATTGTTTGATACATTAAATCCTGAAAATCAAGGCGAGTCTTTTTAAAACCCGTCGTATTCACGTTTGCCAGGTTATTGGAAATATTGTCGATATTGCCTTGCTGAGCAACCATTCCGGTGCTAGCAGTCCATAATGCACGCATCATACAGTTTGTTTCCCCCTCTTTATCACGGGTCTGCCTCTGTCGGTCAGCAGCCCTGGGCCTCTAAAAAAGTCCGGCCCTCTACACAATTGTTATCGTAATAACAGCAAAAAAAATTAAGTAAAAAATGAAAAACAGGATCATAGTCCCGGTTATTATGTATAGTCAAATCTCTATTCCGTTGTACACCCCACCAGGGGAACTTATCACATCTAAATGCCAGGAAGCCAAAAATGAGATTGCCGCGTCGCTGCGCTCCTCGCAATGACAGTGAAGTTGAGCTCCCATTAGCCTAACTTAGCTGTGCACCCCGCAGGGGGAGCTTTACACCACCAGCGGCGATGAGCCCCGTCCCCCTCGCCTCATGCCTACAAGCTCAGGCCGTCGAGAAGGTTCCAGCTGCTAGGCGGGGGCGAAGAGACGAGTGAAGACAGTACATTTGTACGGCAAGCTCGCCTCTTCGCCCCCAAATGCAAAGTTCTTGGCACTTTAGTGCCTTAGAACTTTGGCTTACCCCTTGCGGGTACAACGCAGATGGTGCCTTATCGGCGGCCGCCCCTTCTAGGTGCGGCCGACTTCGTTTACAGCCTTATCCAACAACTGATCATGAGCCTGTACCGTTTTAGCATTTACTTCATATGCCCGGTATCCAGTAATGAGATTTACCATTTCAGCAACTACATTGACATTAGATTGCTCCAGCATGCCTTGCTCAACCCGGCTGCCTGACGGTGCTGCCTGAGCACCATTTGCATTATACAGGCTGTCGCCTTCTTTGAACAGCTGCTTTTCATTGGCAAATTCAACAATACTGAGCTGCCCGGACTCAACGCCATCAAGCATTACCCGGCCATCAGGCGAAACAGTAAGATTCGATGCCGCATTATTCACAGTAATCGGTCCAGCTGTACCCATAACCGGATTACCGTCCTGCGTAACGATTTGGCCCTGCGCATTTTTTGTAAAGGTACCATTTTTGGTATACCTCACTCCGGCAGGAGTTTGAACCGCAAAGTAGCCGTTGCCGTCAATTGCCAAATCAAGTGCATTGCCGGTCTGGCGCATCATACCGGTCGAGTGGATAGTGGCAATTTCGTCTACCATTGCCCCTACTCCCAGCGAACCGATAGAAGGAGCGGCGGCCCCGTCATTAATACGGTAAATGAGCATACTTGCAAAATCTTTAGTAATAGCTACATCTTTTTTATAGCCCGCTGTGTTTACATTAGCCAGGTTGTTGGCAATAGTATCGGTACGAGCTGATTCGGCCAGCATTCCCGATGCCGCCGTGTATATGCCTCTGATCATATGTAACCCCTCTTCAGCGAATTTTGATTATTTAACCGGCAATCGTGCCTTTTCTCAAGGTAGTCAACGAATCCTGCAGCATTTCCATCGCATCAAGAGCTTTTCCTGTACCAAGGGCGACGCAGGACAACGGATCTTCAGCCAAATAGGTAGGAATACCTGTTTCCTGATTAATCAAGCGATCCAGGCCGTGAATCAATGAACCACCGCCAGTCATCACTATTCCCCTGTCAACAATATCCGCCGCTAATTCCGGTGGCGTTTTTTCCAAAACAGATTTAACGCAGTCTACAATGAGCGAAATAGGTTCTGCCAGTGCTTCCCGGGTTTCTGCAGACGTTATACGTACTGTTTTAGGTAAGCCTGAGACTAAATCACGTCCGCGAATTTCCATAGTTTCATTCCGCCCGGTAGGAAAAGCGGTACCTACTGTAATTTTAATTTCTTCTGCCGTCCGTTCGCCAATTAAGACATTGTGTTCTTTTTTAACATACCGGACAAGTGCTTCGTCAAATTTGTCGCCGCCAATACGCAGCGATTCACTCACAACAATTCCGCCCAAACTTAAGACGGCAACGTCGGTGGTTCCGCCGCCAATATCGACAACCATAGAGCCACAGGCTTCGGAAATGACCAGTCCTGCTCCTAATGCAGCTGCCAGCGGTTCTTCGATCAGGAACGTTTTTCTCGCTCCAGCCTGCATCGCCGCTTCCAGTACCGCCCTTTTCTCAACTGTGGTCACTCCAGAGGGAATGCAGATCATAATACGAGGTTTAAAGAAGAAGTTTTTCCCAGCCACTTTTTGAATAAAATGGCGCAGCATACTTTCGGTAGTGTCATAATCAGCAATGACGCCTTCCCGCAAAGGACGAATGGCGATGATGTTGCCCGGAGTTCGGCCTAACATGCGCCGTGCTTCTTCACCAATAGCCAGAATGCGGTTGCTGTCCCGGTCTATAGCGACAACGGACGGCTCCCGCAGCACAATACCCTTCCCTTTTATGTATACTAAAACGTTCGCAGTTCCTAAATCGACTCCGATATCCATCGAACCAAACATGTTGAATCCCCTTTCAAACGCATTGGCTTGTCCTATTCACCTTCAGAAAAAACAGCCCTATATGATGCAAGAAAGCCATCGTTTTCAAAGCAGCATAAAGAAGGCTATAGAGCCAATTATAACTAATTGTAAATTCTACATGCTTAGTAAAAGTCCTTTATTCTTCTTCATTTTCTTTTGTATCTTTGTACTTTTTGCGAGTAGCTTCTCCACCGCGAATGTGCCGTTCAGCCTTATTTAATTCCAGTACGTGACGCACCCTTTGCGCCAGTCTTTTGTTAATGGTGGGAAGTCGTTCAATCATATCTTTGTGTACGGTACTTTTGCTTACACCGAATACGGTAGCTGCCTGTCGGACGGTATGTTTGCTTTCCAAAATATGGTTGCAAATGTCCAATACCCGCTTGCGGATATAGTCTTTCATTCTTCCCCGTTCCCCCTCGCCCTTTTTGTCTTGCTACCATGTATATGCGGACAAAAACAAAAAATGCGTGCCTTTTTACGAGCTTTTTCCTAAAACTCCAGCGTCATTAGAGTCACTTAGAGCCTTACTTTATCTGGAGTTTAGAGGAAAACGGGAAAGAAAAAATGCGTACAGGCTGTACGCATTCACCTAGTAAAATTTTATTATTTTAAAAATTCTTGCGGATGAATATACTCTCCTTGCTTTTTAACCGCAAAATGAAGATGTAGGAAAGGCTCACTCGCACATTCGCCCACTACGCCGATAACATCACCGCTGTGAACCGTCTGCCCAGCCTTCACAGAAACTGCTGAAAGCGAGCCGTAATAGAGCGTATAGCTGCCGCTTTCCATTACCAGCATCAATCCTAACTGATTATCAGTCATGACATTTACAATTCGCCCGCTAGCAGCAGCCCGCACAGGCTGTCCAGGTGTTCCGGCAATGTCTATGCCGGTATGAAAACGCCAGTCCTGATATACTGCGTGGTGCAGCCAGCCAAAATCGGCAACAATTGCCCCGTTCAGAGGCTGACGGCGAGTATCCTGTACAAGGGCTGCCTCGACTGCAGGAGTAGAAGGTGTTAGAGGTTGTTCCACTGCTTGTCCAACTTTAGGTACAGACGCGGACTGTTTCACCGGCGGTACCGGTAAAGAAGCCGCTGTTTCAGGCAATGCGGGAGCGGATACTGCCGGTTGCTCAACCTGCAGCCGCTGCTCCGTAAGCTGCTGCTTATCAGCCAGTGGCGGCAGCGGCCTTATATTTTGGCTAAGAGCGGAAACTACAGCAAACGTAAGTCCTGCCGACAGTAGCAATAAGCCTGCTGCTGCATATATAGGCTTTCTGATCTTTCTTACTTCATGCAACCGATGCCCGAACTGATAAAGAAAATTTACTAATCCAGGTTTGAGTCCCACTTGTCCGAGAGTCTGACGGCGAAAATAAGTTCTCAAATCGCTAAAGGGCCCTGGTCTGCCAGGCATAAATATCACCTCGCTACCTAGTATGCCCACAATTTACCAGCGGTAAACGGTTAGCCCCTGCGCGTCCTTACGTCCCGTGAACATTCTTTAGTGCTACTCCCGTGTAATAGTAAGTTAATATCTGCCGGAAATCGCGGCCTTCTTTTGCCAGACCATTAGCACCATACTGGCACAATCCCACACCATGGCCATAGCCTGTCGTATGAAAAATCATTTTGTCACCCTTCACATCTACGGAAAAGTCGGTTGAACGCAATTCGAGCTTTTCCCTCAATTCTGCACCGGTAAACGTTTTATTACCTACCCGAACTTTTGCAACCCGTCCCGAAGCGGTATGGTCAATAATCTGAGCTATGGCACTACTGCCGTTTTGCGCTGCTGCCATAACGCCGGCATCCGCTCCTAAACGGCTTTCAAGATCACTTAAGGCCCATTCTTTTGTCTCCTGATAGCGAGGAGATTTTTGATCCCATTGACAGGCCACACTTTGCAAATACGGATAATCAAAGCCCCAGACCTCCCTGGCACTGGCTGTTTGACCACCACTGGTGGAATGGAAAACCGCATTAATCGGCTCACCGCTAAACGTAAGAATCAGTCCTCTTGTCCCCTCAACGGCCTGACTTATTTTTTTCCAATAGTCATCAGCTTTAAACGGTCCCCATCGTTGCTTTGCCTGCGCTTCGCTCGTCCAAGCCTGACTTTCTCGGTGATCGGTACTAACATCTGCTCCAGGGCGGCTGGCTAAACCAGGTCCGCCAAAAAAAACCATATTTTTCACTGCATATGTCCGGGCTGCAACCGCTTGTGCTTTTAATGCTTCCAAGTCGAACTCGGCAGGCATTTCAGCAGCAAGCACTCCCTTTATATAATCTTCCAGGCTCATCTCAAATATTTGATTTGTTTCATGCATGTAGACCTTTATCGGTATATCTTCCCCCTTATGTACTGCCACACTACGCATTTCCTTCCCTGTTCCGGAAGGTCCCAAACTGCGTACTACCAACGTTGGGATAATAATCACAACCAGTATTACAAGAACTACGGAAAGTAACGTTACCTGCCTCACGCCCGCCCCTCCTTTATAATTGGTACATGTGTATGCAGGTAACAGCTTGTCTTATGCTAGAAAAACGGGACATTCTCTTTGTGTCAGCGAAACCGTCCCCATGACATAAAATAAAAACAGGAACACAATTGTGCTCCTGTTAAGATATTCATAATTTCAGTTTACTTGACCCGAAGGATATTTGCTCCTAGTCCTTGCAATTTTGCCACCAGGTTATCATAGCCGCGATCAATGTGGTGAAGATAGCCTATTTCGGTTTGTCCGTCGGCGACTAGTCCAGCCAGTACCAAGGCAGCTCCCGCTCTCAAGTCGGTGGCTTTCACCGGGCATCCCAGCAAACGGGCCGAGCCTTCCACGACAGCACTGCGGCCTTCAATTTTAATGTTGGCACCCATTCTCTTGAGCTCGTCCACATGCATAAAACGATTTTCAAATACGGTTTCCGTAACAACACTTGTACCGCGGGCTATTGTTGTAAGGGCCATAAATTGAGCCTGCATATCGGTCGGAAAACCAGGATAGGGCAGTGTTTTGATATCAACAGACCGTAGGGTACCTGTACCGGTTACCCGTACACCATCGGTATCTTCTTCAATTTTGACGCCTGCTTCTTTCAATTTAGCTACTACCGGCTTCAAATGCTCGGTTAGAGCGTTTTCAATATACACATCGCCATCTGTCATTGCCGCCGCCACCATATAGGTGCCTGCTTCAATCCGGTCAGGAATGACGGTATGGGTACAGCCGCGCAGTTCATCGGCTCCCTCAATGCGGATGACATTCGTCCCGGCGCCACGAATACGAGCCCCCATTGCATTAAGGAAGTTCGCTAAATCAACGATTTCCGGTTCTTCGGCAGGATTCTCCAAAATAGTCTGTCCTTTTGCCATAGAAGCGGCCATAAGAATATTCTCGGTAGCTCCTACACTGGGAAAATCAAGATAAATTCTGGCTCCTGTAAGTCCTTGCGGTGCACGGGCCTCTACATAGCCATGGCCTAACTCAATTTGGGCACCTAATGCTTCAAAGCCTTTTAAGTGCAGGTCAATTGGTCTTGTGCCGATAGCACAGCCACCAGGCAAAGAAATCTTAGCTCTTCCCCGCCGCGCCAGAAGTGGGCCCATAACCAAAAAAGAGGCTCGCATTTTGCGTACCAGCTCATATGGTGCTTCGCAGCTGGTTATATTGGTACTATCAATCACCAGGGCATCTTCATCATAAGCGACAGACACACCCAAATGCTCAATTACTTCCGAAATGGTACGTACATCTTCGAGGTTAGGAGCTTCCAGCAGCCTGCTCGGCGTTGACCCTAATAACGATGCTGCGATGATTGGCAGCACAGCATTTTTGGCACCGCTGACCTTAACCGTACCTGTTAGCTTTTTTCCCCCAGTAATAATTAATTTTTCCAAAGGTGGTTCCTCCCAAAGAATAGCTGCAATTCCCTTAACAGCCTAAACTTAGCTTACTAGTATCAGTATTCCTGTGTAATAACCGGCGAACCAATAAGAATATAAGTGCGATTGTCTGTAAGGCTGTAGCGTACTGCCATATTCACATTCATTTCTTTACCATTGACATGAAGAATCTCTGCCAGAAGCGGTGAATATCCGCTCATGCTTAAGTAGTGAGAATCGCTAACCGTATCTTGCACAGAAGCATTGATCGCGGAAAAAGCATTATTAAGCCGGATATGGTATTGTCCATCATCTAGTCTACCATTAATCCAACCTACCAGGCAAGTAGATATACGCGGAGTTCCGTTATTAGCAGTAATAAATGTCCTAATTTTTTCTTCCCATCCCTGCTGAACCTGATTGGCTGCCGCCTCAATGTTAACAACCAGGTATACTTCAGGCTGTTTATTTCTTTCAGATGGGTATAAAATCTGCGCAACAACAGCTCCACGAAACTGCTCTTTTTTTGCATCAGCGCGTATGAGCCGGTGATGCTCAGAAGAACTGCTGCTAATTGTTACATCTTCCACAGGAATATTCAATTGCTCCATGCCAGCCCGGACAACATTGATCAACTGCTCATCTGTTCTATCAGCCCAAGGTAAAATTGCCCAGCCGTGCAGCGTAAGTTGTTCTGTATTTGCTCCCGCTGCCTCCATTGCCGCTGTCAGCGGCTCCACTGCCACTGTGGTGACAGTAGTGCTGTAACTCCTACTAACCAGCATAACTGCCAGTACGAAAAACGGCAATAAAACCAAGGCATATTTAGTTGTACGCATTTCCTCACCCTCAACTTTACAAAATATATACAATCTCATTGTTGCCAGTTTTCAGATCAGTTATGCGAAAAGCAATTGGAAAGAAGCTGTCCCAAATTGTTTTGGGCAGCTTTTTTTATAAAAACGGTTCTAACGTATTATACGGAAAATAAAATTGTAATAGTGCCCAAGATCGAATAAGGAGTATCGTTTTTAAACCGGTATACCGGGCTGAAGGAGGTCATCATGAAAACATTTATTATTACTGGCGGAGCCGGTTTTATTGGTAGTAATTTTGTTCGTTTTCTGTTAAAGCAGCGCGAGGATGTGCAATTAGTCATTTTAGATAAGCTTACCTATGCCGGTAATTTGACTTCGCTTGCCGGATTGGCAGTCAATCCCAGATTTACGTTTGTTCACGGCGATATCTGCGATGCAGATTTAGTATCAAAACTATTTGCCTCCTATCAGCCCACTGCAGTTGTCCACTTTGCAGCAGAGTCTCATGTAGATCGCTCCATTGATGCTCCTGCAGCGTTTATTCGCACAAACATTAATGGCACCTTTACCCTGCTGGAAGCCGTCCGCCGTTATCTGGATAAACCGGAAAGGGCAAAAGACGATTTCCGGTTTCTTCATGTGTCGACGGATGAAGTCTATGGCTCTTTAGGCCCGGACGGCTTCTTTACAGAAGAAACTCCCTACGCGCCAAACTCTCCTTATTCAGCCTCCAAAGCCTCTTCCGATCATCTTGTGAGGGCCTATCACCATACTTACGGATTACCTGTGTTGATGACTAATTGCTCAAATAACTACGGTCCTTATCAGTTTCCGGAAAAGCTAATCCCCTTAATGCTTTGCCGTGCTTTAAAAGATGAGCCTCTCCCTGTATACGGCAAGGGGCAGAATGTACGGGACTGGTTATATGTAGAAGACCATTGCAGAGCTGTCTTAACGGTACTGGAAAAAGGAAAAGTGGGCGAAAAGTACAATATCGGCGGCCATAATGAAAAAACCAATCTAGAAATTGTCCATGCGCTGTGCAGTATATTGGATAACAAAAGTCCCAAAGCGAACGGCAATGCCTATCACGAGCAAATCGTGTTTGTAAAAGACCGTCCTGGCCATGATCTGCGTTATGCAATTGATGCCTCCAAGGTACAAAACGAGCTGGGCTGGATTCCTGAAGAAACATTTGAAACAGGGTTAGTCAAAACAGTGGACTGGTATTTAGCTAATCAGAATTGGTGCAGGCAGATTGAGAATGGCAGCTATAGGCAGGCATGGCTGGCAATACAAAAAAACTAAAATTGCGGAGAAAAGATAATGGCGATAAGAAAAGGAATCATTCTGGCCGGCGGATCAGGTTCCCGGCTGTACCCGATTACTCAGTCTGTCAGCAAGCAACTGCTGCCGGTTTATGATAAGCCGATGATTTATTATCCGCTGACGACGCTAATGCTGGCCGGCATTCAGGATATATTGGTCATTACAACTCCCCGGGAGCAAGCGTGTTTTCAGCAGTTGTTAGGGACCGGCAGCCAATGGGGCCTTAACTTGTCCTATGCGGCTCAGCCGAATCCAGATGGGCTGGCCCAGGCATTTTTAATTGGTGAGCACTTCATTGCCGGTGAGGGCTGTGCATTAGTATTAGGCGATAATATCTTTTACGGCTATGGGTTTAGTGAAAAGCTGCAAACAGCAGCACAGGGTACCCTAGGGGCGACTGTTTTTGCCTATTGGGTAAAAGATCCTGAACGGTATGGCGTAGTAGAGCTTGATTCCTCCGGTCAGGCGGTCAGTCTGGAAGAAAAGCCGGAACAGCCCAATTCTCATTATGCGGTTACCGGCCTGTATTTTTATGACCATCAGGTGGTTGATCTGGCTAAGACGATTACCCCTTCTGCCAGAGGCGAACTGGAGATTACTGATTTAAACCGGTTATATCTGGAACAGCAAACGCTGCGGGTAAAAACCCTCGGAAGAGGTTACGCCTGGCTGGATACGGGAACGTACGATTCTCTTCTCCAGGCCTCCAACTATATTGCGACCCTTCAGGAACGGCAAGGCTTGATGGTGGCCTGCCCCGAAGAAATCGCCTATCGCAGGGGATATATTTCACAAAATGATTTGCTGGAAATAGGCAGTAAAATGAAGAAAAACAGCTATGGTCAGTATCTGCTCGATTTAATTCTAGAAGCTTAGTCACAGCAAGCTCCTCAGGCGTAAATGACTTTTACTGTTAAACGAGGAGGGTAAAAGCGTGATTGTCATCGAAACAAACCTGCCGGAAGTTTTGATTATTGAACCAAAAGTTTTTGGTGATACCAGAGGATATTTTTTTGAAACCTGGCAGCAGAGCCGGTATGAGGAAATCGGCATAACTGAGAATTTTGTCCAGGATAATGTCTCTTTTTCGTCACGTGGAGTGTTGCGGGGCTTGCATTATCAACATCCTCATTCACAGGGAAAACTGGTTTCCGTACTGCAGGGAGAGGTTTTTGATGTAGCGGTGGATATTCGGATTGGCTCCCCCAGCTTCGGCCAATGGGCCGGTGTGGTTCTCTCAGAAGCCAATCACCGTCAATTGTGGGTGCCCCCCGGTTTTGCCCATGGTTTTTGCGTAACCAGTGAGTTTGCTTATTTCAGTTACAAGTGTACGAATCTATATACGCCCCAGGCTGAGGGAGGAATTATTTGGAATGATCCTGATATTGGCATTGCCTGGCCGCTAAAGGACGTAGTTCTGTCAGCCAAGGACTGCGTATATACCAGACTGAAAGCTGTGGCTGCAGATAAGCTGCCCATCTTCAAGGAGCGATAGTATGAGAGTAGCGGTTACCGGTGCTAACGGCCAGCTGGGAAAGGAAATTGCCAGGCAGGGATGTGAGTACGAGCTGATTTTAACCGATTACGATACACTGGATGTTACCGATTATTTAGCCGTTACGGCATTTATGAAAACAGTAAAACCAGACGCTGTTATTCATTGTGCCGCCTATACCAATGTTGACGGTGCAGAAGCAGATTATGACGGAGCATTCCGCATCAATGCAGTGGGAACGCAAAATTTGGCTGCAGGCTGTTTGGAAACGGCTGCCAGAATGGTATATGTCAGTACCGATTACGTTTTTGATGGTCAAACCCGGCAGCCGTACAGGGAATTTGATCTTGTCAATCCTCAAAATGTATATGGCATTACAAAACGGCATGGCGAGGAGATTGTCAGACAGCTGCTGGGGCGTCACTATATTGTCCGTACAGCCTGGCTGTACGGCGAGGGCAACAACTTTGCCCGCACGATGCTTAATCTGGCTGCGAAAAATAGTACGCTGAAAGTAGTAAATGATCAGATTGGAACCCCAACTTCCACTGTTGACCTGGCAAAAACAATATTTGCGCTGCTAGCTACCGATGCTTATGGAACTTACCATGGAACATGCCAGGGCCAGTGCTCCTGGTACGAATTTGCCTGTGAGATTTTCCGTCAGACCGGTAAGCAAGTCAAAGTGCTGCCTGTTGCCACTGATGAATTTCCCCGGCCTGCCAAGCGTCCTGCCTATTCGGTCCTGGATAACTACATGCTGCGCATGACAGTTGGTGATCCGATGCGCAATTGGCAAAATGCGCTTGCAGACTATATAACCGGTTTAAACAAATAAGGTAATGTTAAAAGGGGCTTTCTCAAACATTTGAGAAAGCCCCTTTCTGTGTCAGCAACTACTGTAAATTTCCTACTATATCATTGATATGCTGTAACTTTCTTTTTTGTATATATTCCTGCATTCCCAGTGCAATGTCGGCAGCAGCGCGCGGATTGACAAGGCTGGCGGTACCAACGGAAATGGCAGCCGCACCGGCCAGCATAAATTCCAGCGCATCTTCGGCCGTCATAATGCCGCCCATACCGATAACCGGTATACGTACAGCCTGAGCTACCTGCCACACCATTCTAAGAGCTACCGGCTTCACGGCCGGCCCGGAAAGCCCTCCTACGACATTGCCCAGCACTGGACGCCATGAGTGAACATCAATTGCCATCCCAAGCAGCGTGTTAATCAGCGAAACGGCATCCGCACCGGCAGCTTCTACTGCTTTCGCTATCGTGACTATGTCCGTTACGTTAGGCGAAAGCTTAACAATAACAGGCAGTGACGTACTGTTTTTTACTGCCTGCGTTACAGCCGCTGCGCTTTCCGGGTCAACACCAAATGCCAAGCAGCCATTTTTTACATTGGGACAGGAAATATTCACTTCCAGCCCTGCCACACCGGCAACTGTTAATTTTTTAGCCATTAAAGCGTATTCTTCCACTGTATTGCCTGAAATGTTGGCAATAACCGGTACATCATACTGATTGAGCTGTGGCAGAATCTCTGCCAGAAACGCATCTACCCCCGGATTTTCCAGTCCTATGCAGTTCAGCATACCTGAGGGAGTTTCCGCAATACGCCTCCCCTGATTACCGCTGCGTGCTTCCAGCGTCAGTCCTTTAACGGCAATGGCCCCTATCGCATTTAGATCAATAAAGTCCTTGTATTCGAGACCAAAGCCAAACGTACCCGATGCAGCGATAACGGGCGTTTTCATTTGGATTCCGGCAACTGTAACAGCTAACATCCGCCAAATACCTCCCCTGCCTTAAAGACAGGCCCTTCTGTGCAAACTTTGCGCCGCTTGCCGCCTGTTCCCGCACAGCTGCAGGCCAGGCAGCCGCCCAAACCGCAAGCCATGTATTCTTCCAGCGATACCTGACAGGCAATATTATATTGCTTAGCAATCCGGGCCGCCTGTTCCATCATCGGGCGGGGACCGCATGTATAAATTTGATCAAAATTTCCTGTTTTTATCAGTTCAGGCAATACATCAACCGTATATCCACGGGTACCTGCCGTACCGTCATCGGTTGTCAGCCGAAGCTGGTCACAGACGGGAGCAAAAACGTCTTCCCAGAACAATTCATCCTTGGTTCTCCCACCCATTAGGACAGTGATGGGCCTGGGGCAAAGCGCTTTAGCGAGATATACGAGGGGCGCCAGCCCCATTCCGCCGCCCACAAGCAGCGGTCGCTCGCACTCAAGTGCAAAGCCTTTTCCCAGCGGCCCCAGGCAATCGAGATGCTCTCCTACTGGAACACCGGAAAGAAAAGCTGTTCCCCCGCCTACAATACGATAAATCAAGTCCAGTGTTCCCGCTGACTGGTCTGTATCAGCAATACTGATTGGTCTTCGTAAGAGTGGCGCTGTCAGATTATTAACTTTCAGGTGTACAAATTGCCCCGGCTGAGCAGCGGCAGCCATACGGGGAGCGTGAATCACCAGCCGGTATACACCGGCAGCAATCAATTCATTAGCAGCAACAACCGCTTCTTCCAACCTAGCCGTCAATTAGTTTCCCTCCCTTATATAGTCTTGCAAAGCTTTCACTCTGACAATATTCTTTCCTTTAGTTAATTCGAGTACATTAAGCATTTCCCTTGCCGTATCAATGGAAGTAAGACAAGGTACGGCATGTTCAACAGCGGCGCGGCGGATTTTAAAGCCATCCCGCTCGGGCAGCTTGCCTCTTGTTAAAGTGTTGACTACCATGTGAATGTGACCGTCTTTAATATAATCAGCAATATTGCGGCCTTCTTCATGTACTTTGTGCACCTGCTCCACCTCAAGGCCCAGTTGGCGCAGATGCCCGGCAGTACCGGAGGTTGCCGCCAGACGATATCCTAACTGCACAAACCGTTGTGCCAGCGTACCGGCTTCTTCTTTATCCCTGTCGGCAACAGTCAATAATACGGTCCCTGCTGCCGGTATATTCATACCAGCTGCGGTAACTGCCTTATACAGGGCTGCACCATACTGATGGTCAATCCCCATGACTTCACCAGTCGATTTCATTTCCGGCCCAAGTGAAATCTCGACAAGACCCATTTTAGCAAAGGAGAAGACTGGCGCTTTAACAGCAATGTACGGTCTGTCCGGCAGCAAGCCCGATGACCAGCCCATACCGGCTAAAGTTTCGCCAAGAGCAATCCGGGTAGCAAGCTTGACCATCGGTACTCCGGTAACTTTGCTCAGAAAAGGGATTGTCCGGCTGGAGCGGGGGTTTACTTCTAATACGTACACGTCTTCATTTACTACAACATACTGAATGTTGATCACACCGCGAACTGCAAGCCCCAGCGCCAATGCACGGGTGTAAGAAGTAATGGTATCGATTACTTCCCGGCTCAGATTCTGCGGAGGATAGACTGCAATGCTGTCGCCTGAGTGTACACCGGCCCGCTCAATGTGTTCCATAATTCCCGGGATCAACACGTCCTGGCCATCGGCAATCGCATCAACTTCCACTTCCCGGCCTACCATATACCGGTCAATAAGCACCGGATGCTCAGGTGAGGCATGGACTGCCTCAGTAAGATAGCTCAGCAATTCTTCATCGTGATAGACAATCTCCATTGCCCTGCCGCCAAGCACATATGAAGGGCGAACAATCAGCGGATAGCCAAGTTCCTTAGCTGCTGTAAGCGCTTCACCTACACCTGTCACACTGGCACCGCGGGGTCTGGGAATATTCAGTTCCTCCAGCAGTTGATCGAATTTTTCGCGATTTTCCGCTCTATCAATATTTTCTACACTTGTTCCTAAAACAGCAACTCCAGCCTTATGGAGCGGTGCTGCCAGATTAATGGCCGTTTGCCCGCCGAATTGCACAATAACACCGTCAGGCTGCTCTTTATCGGTTATATTAAGTACATCTTCAGGAGTAAGCGGTTCAAAATACAGGCTGTCGGAAGTATCAAAATCGGTACTCACCGTCTCCGGGTTATTGTTGATGATAACGGAAGTAACGCCTGCTTCCCTGAGCGCCCAGGCCGAGTGTACCGAGCAATAGTCAAATTCAATTCCCTGGCCGATCCGGATCGGTCCTGAGCCAAGAACGAGCACCTTCCGTCCCGCTGCCGGAGTAACCTCATCCTGCTCGGCGTAGGTTGAGTAATAGTAAGGGGTAAGCGACTCAAATTCGGCAGCACAGGTATCTACCATTTTATAGCTGGGAGTAATGCTAAATTCGTAACGCATCTGTCTGATAGCAGCTTCATCACTGCCAGCAAATCTTGCAATGGAGCGATCGGCAAAGCCTATTTTCTTAGCATCTGCCAGCAATTCAGCAGTTAAGGAGCCGTTACGCAGCTGCTGCTCGATGGTAATAATGCGATTAATTTTTTCTATAAAGAACCGGTCAATTCCGGTGATCTTGCGAATTTCATCACCCGGTACCCCCTGACGAAGCGCTTCGGCAACAACGAAGATCCGCTCATCATCGGCACTGTGCAGTTGATCGATAATCTCTTGTTTGGACAATTGGGCCAATGCAGGAAGCTCCAGATGACTAAGTCCTATTTCCAGTGACCGGATGGCTTTGAGTAAGGCGCCCTCAAAAGAGCGGTCAATGGCCATTACTTCTCCGGTTGCTTTCATTTGCGTTCCTAGTGTACGGTCAGCTAAGTTAAATTTATCAAAAGGCCAACGGGGGAATTTTACTACTACATAATCCAGTGCCGGTTCAAAGCAGGCTTTTGTTTTGCCTGTAACAGCATTTTCTATCTCATCCAGCCGGTAACCAATCGCTACTTTGGCAGCTACTTTGGCAATGGGATAGCCTGTCGCCTTGGATGCCAGAGCACTGGAGCGGCTGACGCGGGGATTCACTTCAATCACATAGTAATGGTCGCTTAAAGGATCGAGGGCATATTGAACGTTACAACCGCCTTCAATTCCTAGGGAGCGGATAATCCTGAGGGAAGCCGTACGGAGCAGTTGGTATTCATGATCACTTAACGTTTGAGATGGAGCGGCAACAATGCTGTCTCCCGTATGAATACCAACAGGATCGAAGTTTTCCATATTGCAGACAATAATGCAGTTATCTGCACCATCACGCATTACTTCGTACTCAATTTCTTTCCAGCCGGCTACGCTGCGTTCTACGAGGATTTGCCCAATAGGGCTGTGCAGAATCCCGCGCTGGGCAATATCGGTCAATTCTTCCACTGAGTGGGCAATACCGCCGCCTGTGCCCCCCATAGTATAGGCCGGGCGGACAATCACGGGATAGCCGATTTGTGCGGCAAAGGCAAGTGCATCGTCAACTGCTTCGATGATTGCGCTTTCCGGCACAGGCTGACCAATGCTCTCCATTGTCTCTTTAAATAATTCCCGGTCTTCTGCCTTCTTAATAGCCTCCAAAGGAGTACCAAGCAATCGTACGCCATATTCAGCCAAGATGCCCCGCTCAGCAAGCTTGACTGCTAAATTAAGACCAACCTGTCCCCCCAGTGTTGCTAATAGCCCGTCAGGCCGTTCTTTGCGAATAACCTCTGCCACAAAATCTGCCGTCAACGGCTCAATATACACCCTGTCGGCCATATCGGCATCTGTCATAATGGTGGCTGGATTGCTGTTGATCAGCACCACTTCCAGTCCTTCTTCCCGTAACGCCCGGCAGGCTTGCGTACCGGCATAGTCAAATTCAGCAGCCTGGCCAATAATAATCGGTCCAGAGCCAATTACCAGTACTTTACGCAGGTTGGTTAATTTGGGCATTTTCGTTCCCCCTTATGATTGCCAAGAATTGTTCAAACAAGTAGACACTGTCATCCGGGCCAGGTGCCGCTTCCGGATGGTACTGTACAGAGAAAACTGGTAAATTGCGGTGCCGGAACCCTTCAACCGTACCATCATTTACCGCTCGGTGGGTGATCACCAGATCTTTACCTGCCAAGGACTGTTCATCAACGGCATAACCGTGATTTTGCGACGTAATGTACACTCTGCCTGTGGCAAGATCCTTTACCGGGTGATTAGAGCCACGGTGTCCGAATTTCAATTTATACGTGTCGCCCCCCAGCGCCAATGCCAGTAATTGATGACCAAGACATATGCCGAACATAGGCTTTTTGCCGATCAATTGGCGAATGGTTTCAATTGCAAAGGGTACATCTTTGGGATCTCCAGGTCCGTTAGAGAGAAAAATTCCGTCAGGCTGTAAGGCCATCACTTCTTCAGCAGTCGTCCGGGCAGGCAGTATGGTCAGCTTAAAGCCTGCCGCAGCCATGGACTGGAGAATATTGCGTTTGATGCCATAATCGAGTACGGCAATATGGGGGCCCTCAGAACCCATGTGATAAGTCTCCTGCGTGGTGACCTGCAGCACCGTATCAGTAGGCAATTCGGTTTGCAGCAGCCTGGCTATCTCGGCTTCTTCCAAACCTTCAGGAACGATAATTCCCTTCATCGCTCCATTTGTGCGCAGCACCTTGGTCACTGCCCGGGTATCTACCCCGTATAGGCAGGGAATATTGCGCTCTTTCAGATAACCTGCCAGCGTCCCCTCATTCTGCCAGTTGCTGGGATCGCCGCACAGCTCACTCACGATAAAACCTCGGACAAAAGACTGGCGGGCCTGCTCGAAAATTCCGGACACACCGTAATTACCAATCAGCGGATAAGTCATCGTGACAATCTGCCCGCAATAAGAAGGGTCAGTCAGCACTTCCTGATAGCCGGTCATGCCGGTGTTAAATACCGCTTCGCCTACTGTTTTTGTTTCAAACAGCAGCTTTCCTTTAAAGCGGCTGCCATCTGCCAGAATTAATTGACCTTTCATGCCAGCACCTCCCCGTTTCTCATGATTATAGTACCGCCTACCAGAACAGCTACTGCTTTTCCTCTCAGCTGCCGTCCTTCGAAGGGCGTATGCTTTCCTTTTGTATAAAAATTGCTGCTGTCAACTGTCCACAGCTGTTCAGGGTCAATCAAGGTAATGTCAGCCGTTTTACCGACAGCAAGGACTCCTGCATCTAACCGCAGAATATTGGCAGGTCTAACAGCCATAGCGGTAATAATCCCGGTCATGCTTATTTGACCGGTATGATACAGTTCGGTAAGAACAACACCTAGCGATGTTTCCAACCCGGCAAATCCGCTTGGCGCATACCTGAATTCTACATCCTTTTCCTCAAAGGCGTGCGGTGCATGATCAGTAACGATTGCATCCAATGTTCCATCCTGCAGTCCCGCAATCAGTGCCTGACGGTGATCTTCTGACCGGAGAGGCGGATTTACCTTCGTCGCCGTGTCAAAGGTGCGTACCGCTTCATCAGTCAGAGTCAGGTGATGTGGAGTTACTTCTGCCGTTACCTTTACGCCCCGCTGTTTTGCCTGACGAATTAATTCAACTGCGCCTTTCGAACTGACATGAGCAATATGCACCGCGGCACCTGTGTATTCAGCCAGTAAAATATCGCGGGCTGTTGAAATATCCTCGGCCACTGCCGGCCGCCCTTTTAAGCCAAGCATTGCCGACACAGTCCCCTCATGCATAAAGCCTTCACCGGCTAATGATTCATCTTCAGCATGAGAGATAATCACTTTATCGAACATGTTCGTGTATTCAAGCGCTGTCCGCAGCAGTCCGGCACTATGAACATACCGGCCATCATCAGAGAATGCAACGGCCCCAGCTGCTGCCATATCTCCTATTTCAGCCAGTTCCTTTCCCTCCTGCCCTTTGCTTACCGCTCCAATGACTTTTAAGTTAATTACACCTTCCGATTGCGCCCGCTGCTTGAGTCCCTCCACAAGAATAGAATTATCAATTACCGGCTTAGTATTAGGCATGCAGGCTATACTGGTAAATCCGCCGGCTGCTCCTGCCCTTGTGCCTGAAGCAACATCTTCTTTTGCTTCAAGGCCGGGATCACGCAAATGGACATGCATATCAATCAGACCGGGAGCCACCACCAGCCCAGCCGCATCCAGTACCAGACATTCTGTTGTTTCAACTTCTCCCATTGCGACGATCACCCCGTCTTCAATAAGGATGTCTCCCATTTCATCCATATTTTTAGCGGGGTTAACAATCCGGCCCCCCTTAATTAGCAGTTTCAATGTTTTTCCCTCCCATCAGTGTCAAGAAAAGTATTGCCATACGGATCGCCACACCATTTTTCACCTGTTCCTGAATGGTAGACTGATCGCCGTAAGCCACGTCAGGTGCAATTTCCAGCCCCCGGTTCATTGGCCCTGGATGCAGCACCAGGGCATCGGGCTTAGCCAGCTTCAGACGGGCTGCATTCAGGCCGAAGATGCGGGCGTATTCGCGTGCAGAAGGAAACAGGCCTTTATGCTGCCGTTCTTTTTGGATACGCAGCACATTCACTACATCTGCGCCATCCAGCGCTGCTTCCACCCGGTGATGGACCGTTACTCCCATCTGCTCCATATCACGAGGCAGCAGAGTCGCCGGCCCGGCAATATGAACCTCTGCCCCCAATTTACGCAAGCCCCAGATATTGGACCGTGCTACCCTGCTATGGAGAATATCTCCCAGTATAGCTACCTTTAGTCCGGCTACCGTTTGTTTCTTTTCACAGATCGTATAGAGATCCAGCAAACCCTGAGTAGGATGTTCATGGGCTCCGTCGCCGGCATTGATAATCACCGGACTTACTGCTTTTGCAGCATAATGCGCCGCTCCCTCTGCCTCATGGCGCATGATAATTGCATCTACGCCCATTGCTTCTACCGTAAGAAGGGTGTCTCTCAAGCTTTCTCCTTTTACGACGCTGCTGGCACTTGTTGTGATATTCACCACATCGGCCCCTAAGTATTTTCCGGCCAGTTCAAAGGAAGTGCGCGTACGCGTGCTCGGCTCAAAGAAAAGGTTAATGACAGATTTTCCTCTAAGTGTAGGCAGTTTTTTAATGTCACGGGCTATTACGTTTTTCATTTCCTTAGCAGTATTCAAGATAAGCTGCATCTCTTCGGCAGTCATAGTCTCTAGTCCTAAAATATCTTTGCCGCGAATAGAAGTAGCTGTTTTCATGGACAAGCCTCCCCGATTTTTTATTTAGGCAATAAAAAAGCCTTCTTGCCCTGTGCTTAGGCAAGAAGGCATAAATCCTTCCTGGTTTTCCCTTGCTAGTCTCACAGGACCAACTTAAAAGGTAGTATCTACTTTTTTGTAAATAAAAAAGCCTTTTTGATCCTGGATAGGCGCAAAAAGGCTTGCATAAACGCAATTATTCCCCTTTCCAGCCTCACAGGACTAGGTTAAAGGCATCATTCAGTTATATGAATAGTAGCAGAGAATTGGCAGCTTGTCAAGTAAAACACTTCCTGTTAGAGCGTGAACTTCGTTATCGTTACTTGCAAATCTGCAGCCATATCAGCTAATGCTTCACTGGCAGCTGCAATTTCCTGCATGGAGGCAGATTGCTCTTCCGTTGCCGCCGAGACAGTCTGCGTTTGTCCGCTGGTTACCCGGCTTACCTCGCCAACTTCGCTAATCGAAGTTGCAATCTGTGCACTGCTGGCAACAACAACCTGTACAGAAGCAGTGATATCTTGAATTTGACCAGCCATTTTGCCGACCAGAGCAGAAATATCCTGGAAGGATCTTCCTGCGGTATTGACTACTTGCGTACCCGTGGTTACCTCCCGAGTACCGGCATTCATGGCAATTATCGCTTTATTCGTTTCCGCTTGTATTTCATGAATCAGCGAAGCAATTTGCTTTGTTGCAGTCTGAGACTGTTCGGCAAGCTTTCTAACTTCTTCTGCAACAACAGCAAAGCCCCGGCCTTGCTCCCCGGCTCTAGCAGCCTCAATAGCAGCATTTAAGGCAAGTAAATTTGTTTGCCCTGCAATAGCAGCAATCGTATTGACGATTTGCCCAATTTCTTTAGAGCGCTCACCAAGAGCAGAGATTACGGCAGACGATTCAGCAACTGTTTGATCAATTGTAGTCATTTGCTTAATTGCCGCTTCAATGGCCTCGCCGCCTTTTTGGGCTGCAGCTGCCGTTTGCTTGCTTACAGTCGTTGTGCTGTCTGCATTGAATGCAATTTGGCGTACCTGAGCTGTCATTGTATCAATAATCTGCAGTGTATCACTAATACTTTGCCGCTGTTGATCCGTTCCTTGTGCTACCTCGGTTATTGTGCCAGCAACCTGGGTTGCAGCCAGAGCAGATTGTTCGGCACTCGCAGTCAATTCTTCCGAAGATGCTGCAACTTGTTCCGCCGAAACGGAGACTTGTTGAATAATCATGCGCAGGTTTAGCAGCATCGTATTAAAAGAATTAGCGAGCTTACCAATTTCATCCTCAGACTGATAGGAGATTGACTGCATTGTCAAATCGCCATTGGCTATTTGACTAGCAGCTTCTGCAACTTCTCGAACCGGGCGTGATATACTCCGGGAAACAAAATAGGCAATTAAAATGGATAACAGGATAACTATTATGTTTACAATAACGAGCATAAGTCTCGAATTTGCGGCATCTTCTGCATATTTTTCCTGTTCCTGTGCGGCGTACGCTTCATTCAGTCTTACTAAATCTTCTGTTGCACTCATGGCAGCTTTATACGGTTTACCTGCCTGCTGCATATAGCTTGCTACCTCATCCAGCTTATTGGCCTGTTTGGCAGCTATTGATTTTTCAGCGATTTCCTCATAGGCAGCTTTTTCATTTTTTATCGCTCGTAAATGCTCCTTGACTGTTTCTGTGCTGACATTCTTCTCCAACCACGCCATTTTTTCATTTGCTTTTTCCTTATAGCTGTTATATACCGAAATATCACTGGGATCACCGGTAAAATTGAAGCGGCGCATAACAACCGCTTCATTAGCGATATCTGCCGCTATCCCCTGTACCATTTCCATTTTATATATGTTAATCTTACTAAACACCTGATAGGAGGAGGTTATTTCACCAATTTTCCAATATGTAAATCCACTCATCATAATAACAAGTGTTAAAACCACCAGAAATCCACTGCCGATCTTTTTTGCTACTGTCCATTTCATAGTAAATCGTCCCTTTCTGATTATTGCCTTATAAATAATAAAATTAATTATTTGTTGCGATTCCCCCCTATCGCAATTTAAAATGATTCACACTGCAGCAAGGGTAATATATAAGAAAAAAATGCAAAAAACCAGGTACATACGAATTAAATTCGTAGCAACCTGGCAGTCATTACCTTTTTTCAGTATTAGACCCATGGCTTTGCGTCCTTACTTTTCAATAAGTTTGCTGCAGTTTGACATTTTTTTCATTTTCATCCCATAATTCGACATTTTGACTTAAAATCCTGTGTGCAATATCGTTTTGCGGATAATATTATTTGTTTATAGAAATTATACCGATCGTACACCGAGAAAATACATATTAGTTTGTGTTCTTCATCGAGAATTTTCATTTCCCACACCATTGTAGTGCGGCCCTTATGCAGAGGAACTCCAACAGCTGTAACCATGCCTTCACGCTTTGACCGAATATGATTGGCGTTGATTTCTAAACCAACGGCATAGTGAGTGGACTGATCAATTAGATTATACGCACCCAAACTGGCAACACTTTCTGCCAGTACACTGATGCACCGCCATGTAATAAGCCAAAAGGCTGAAGGGTAGCGTTATTAACAGGCATTGTGGCGGTTATCTTATCCGGTAAAACTTCCTATTCCTAATACTTCTAAGATAGTATTAGGATAAACTGATGTTTCAATCGCCATTTTTTGTCTCCGCTCCTTTCTGCTCCTGTTTATAGGACAAATATCGCTGCTGCGCCGCTTCCCAGGAGCGGCGCTCCTCCTCAGTTCGCACTTCCAAAGCTGGCACCTGCAGGGGATGACCCTGATCATCGAGTGCAACAAAAGTAAAAAAACCTGTCAATGCAATTTTAGCCGGTTCTTCCTTAGACAAATCCTCAACAGTTACGGTCACGGATATTTCCATTGAGCTTTTGCCGACAAATGTTAATTCGCCATAGCAGGTAATAACATTGCTCACCCTAATAGGATGAAGGAACTTCAAGGAATCCACTCTCGCTGTTACGATATTTGTACGGGCATGCCGGCAGGCAACAACTCCGGCCGTGTTATCCATTAATTTCATTATTTCACCGCCATGAACATTTCCGGATGGATTAGCATGTTCCGGCATCATAATATTTGACATAATGACTCTGGACTGATCAACTGTTTTGGAATTCATATATTTCCTCCTAGCATGTGCAATACACCAATGTGCCTTTCTCGTCAAATGAAGCTAAATCCTGCCTTTGTTGATGTGTATAGTATTTACTAATTTAGCGGAAAAGAAAAACAACCCCAAATCTGGGGTTGTTTTTCTTAAAAATGCTTACTGTGTTCAGCCACACGCAGACGCACAATCGCCCGTCTTAGTGCTGCTTCTGCACGGGTAACGTCAATGCTGGAATCAGCAGCCTTCAAGCGGCCTTCCGCTCTTTCTCTGGCAGCTTCAGCTCGCGCAATATCGATTGTTTCGGGCAGCTCGGCGCAAGCAGCCAATATGGTTACTTTATCAGGCCGAACTTCCATGAAACCGCTGCAAAGAACGATTTCAGTTTCCCCCTCATCAGTCAGAATGCGCAGAGGCCAAATATCCAATCCAGCAATTAACGGTGCATGCCCTGGCAGAATACCGATATCGCCGTTAGTAGCACGGGCAATAACCATATTAACATCTGCTGAGTATGCTATTTTATCAGGGGTGACAATGTCCAGTCGGATCGTCTTGGCCATGTCTTATTCCCCCTTCATTGTGCGCGCCTTTTCCACCGCTTCGTCAATAGTGCCTACCATGTAGAATGCCGATTCAGGCAGGTCATCATGTTTACCGCTGATAATTTCTTTAAATCCGCGGATCGTTTCCTTCAGTGGCACATATTTGCCAGGAGTGCCGGTGAAAGCCTCAGCAACGAAGAAAGGCTGGCTAAGGAATCTTTGAATCTTCCGGGCCCGGCTTACGGTCAGCTTATCATCATCAGACAGTTCTTCCATCCCCAGGATGGCAATGATATCCTGAAGTTCCTTATAGCGCTGCAGAACTTCCTGCACGCCGCGGGCAACTTCATAATGCTCTTCGCCAAGTGTAAGAGGATCAAGAATACGGGAAGTGGAGTCCAGAGGATCCACTGCCGGATAAATCCCCAGCTCGGCAATTTGCCTGGATAATACCGTAGTAGCATCCAAATGAGCAAATGTTGCTGCCGGAGCAGGGTCAGTCAGGTCATCGGCCGGTACATATACAGCTTGTACAGAAGTGATTGAACCACTCTTAGTAGAGGTAATCCGTTCCTGCAGAGCACCTACGTCAGTACCCAGCGTCGGCTGATAGCCTACAGCAGAAGGCATACGGCCAAGCAGCGCCGATACCTCTGAACCTGCCTGAATAAAGCGGAAAATGTTATCAACAAACAGCAGTACGTCCTGTCCCTGCTGATCACGGAAATACTCAGCCATAGTCAGAGCAGTAAGCGCTACGCGCATACGGGCTCCAGGCGGCTCGTTCATCTGCCCGTATACAAGAGCAGTTTTCTCGATAACGCCTGATTCCTTCATCTCTTCCCACAAATCATTTCCCTCACGGGTCCGCTCGCCTACACCGGCAAATACCGAGTAGCCGCCATGCTCAGTTGCAATGTTACGGATGAGTTCCATGATTAGAACGGTCTTGCCAACACCTGCACCACCAAAGAGTCCAATCTTACCACCTTTAGCATAAGGAGCGATAAGGTCAACAACCTTTATCCCTGTTTCCAGGATGGCTGTAGCGGAAGACTGATCTTCGAAGCTAGGTGCCGGACGATGGATTGGCCATTGGGCAGAAGCTTGCACTTCAGCATCACTATTATCAACCGTCTTACCTAATACATTGAATATCCGGCCCAGAGTGCCTTGGCCAACAGGTACGGTAATAGGAGCACCGGTGTCGATTGCATCCATACCACGAGTCAAACCGTCTGTGGAGCTCATAGCTACGCAGCGAACGGTATTATCGCCCAAGTGTTGCATAACTTCAGCAGTCAGCTCTACCTTAAGCTCGCCCGATTGTCCCTGAATTTTGATGGCATTATATATTTCAGGCAACTGTTCCGGGGGAAATGTAGCATCAACAACAGGTCCAATAACTTGGATTACTTTACCTACATGTTCTTTTGTCATGTGTCGGGTTCCCCCTCCTTACTTGCCAAGTCTGCCGCTAACAGTCCATCTGCGTCGTTGTTAGTCCAGGCGCTTCTTCCGCGTACTGCCAGTACTGCTCCAGTCGCGTCCTCCTGCCGCCTAGCATATGAACTATTATCGACAGCCTTGGGGGTTAGTTTATTATTTTAACGCTTCTGCGCCGCCAACGATCTCGGAAAGCTCGCGAGTGATAGTCGCCTGGCGCACTTTGTTGTAATTGAGTACCAACTTAGCTATTAATTCCTGAGCATTATCCGTTGCTGAGCCCATTGCCGTCATACGGGAGCCGAGTTCACTGGCTGCCGCCTGAAGCAAAGCGCCGTAAATAACTGTTTCCAAATATTTGGGAAGCAATTGATTAAGCACTTCAGCCGCTGACGGTTCAAAGATATATTCACCCTGAACGTCTCCAGCTGCAGCTTGACTATCGTCAACTGGCAATAGCTTCAATGTTGTTGGTTTTTGGTTAATCGGTGAAATAAACCGGGTATAAACCAGGTGCACTTCATCCAATTCACCGGCAGCAAAACGGTTAGCCACATCTGCTGCTAAAGTAACGGCATGATGATATTCCGGTTTTTCTGAAAAACCGCTGTATTCACCAATGACATTATAGCTTCTGCGGCGAAAATAATCGCGTGGTTTGCGACCAACAGTGATCAGCTCAACATTGTCTTTGCCTCGTACCTGAGCGACAGCTTCCTTCATCAGGTTAGACGTATAAGCCCCTGCCAAGCCTTTATCGGCACCGATAACCAAATAGCCGGTCTTATTAACTTCCCGGACAACTAAAAGAGGATGCTCAGCATCACGGACACTGGCGGTCACGCTTGCCAGCACTTCCTGGATTTTTTCGGTATAAGGACGACTGGCACTTGCCCGTTCCTGAGCCCGGCGCAGCCGCGCTGCAGCAACCATTTTCATGGCTTTGGTAATCTGCTGGATGTTTTTTACGCTTTTAATGCGGCGGCGTATGTCCCGTGCACTAGGCATATATCATCACCTCGCCGCGCCTTTAGTATAAGAAACAAATGTATCTTTGAATTCTCTAATTGCTTTCTTAAGTGCTTCCTCAGTAGCGCTGTCAAGAGCCTTCTTTTCACGAATGGTCTTAGAAATTTCAGCATAATTACCACGCATGAACTTCAGGAAGTCGTGCTCAAATTTAGTTACGTCTTCTACTGCAAGATCATCAAGATAACCGTTTACAGCAGTATAAATAACCATTACCTGCTCTTCAACAACCAGCGGCGAATACTGAGACTGTTTCAGGATCTCCGTAGTACGTTGACCCCGATCAATTTGGGCTTTCGTCGCTTTGTCCAAATCGGAACCGAATTGCGCAAAAGCGGCTAATTCGCGATACTGAGCCAGATCGAGACGAAGTCTGCCCGCAACTTGCTTCATAGCCTTGATTTGCGCCGAGCCGCCTACGCGGGATACGGACAAACCAACGTTAATGGCAGGACGGATACCGGAGTAGAATAATTCACTCTCCAGGAATATCTGACCATCAGTAATAGAAATAACGTTTGTCGGAATGTATGCAGAAACGTCGCCTGCCAATGTTTCGATAATAGGCAATGCAGTAATGGAACCACCGCCCAATTCTTCAGAAAGCTTGGCAGCCCGCTCTAATAAACGGGAATGTAGATAGAATACGTCGCCAGGATATGCTTCGCGGCCTGGAGGACGACGTAACAGCAGTGACATGGCCCGGTATGCTACGGCATGTTTGGATAAATCATCGTATACGCACAGAACAGCTTGTCCTTTGTACATGAAGTATTCACCCATAGTAACACCTGCATAAGGTGCCAAATATTGCAGCGGTGCACTATCAGAAGCAGTCGCAGCTACAACGATCGTGTATTCCATGGCGCCGGCTTCTTCCAAAGTCCGGACAACACGGGCAACAGTAGAAGCTTTTTGGCCAATCGCTACATAAATACAAGTCACGCCTTGGCCTTTTTGATTCAGAATCGTGTCAATCGCTACAGCCGTCTTACCGGTGCCGCGGTCGCCAATGATCAGTTCCCGTTGGCCACGGCCAATTGGAACCATCGAGTCAATCGCTTTCAAGCCTGTTTGCATTGGCTCCTTAACCGACTGGCGGTCAGCAATGCCAGGGGCCTGATATTCTACCGGACGGAATTCAGTCGTATTGATTGCACCTTTGCCATCAATTGGCTGACCAAGAGCATTAACAACACGACCTACCATAGCCTCACCAACAGGTACCTGCATGATGCGGCTGGTGCGGCGAACTGAGTCGCCTTCTTTAATTTCTGTCTCGCCGCCCAAAAGCACGGCACCTACATTATCTTCTTCCAGATTAAGAACCATGCCGTAAATGTTGTGAGGGAATTCTAACAACTCACCGGCCATAGCTTTTTCCAAACCGTGTATACGGGCAATTCCGTCGCCTACTTCAATAACAGTGCCGACATCATCAACGTTGAGGTCTACTTGGTATTGCTCTATTTGCTGCTTGATGATAGCCGTAATTTCTTCTGGCCTCATTTTCATACTCAGCTTGTCACCCCAATCTTAGTCACTTCAGTTCTGAGCAGCGCTTGTTCAAACGCTTTCAGTTGACGGACAATACTGCCGTCAATCAGTTTATCGCCAATTTTTACAACTACGCCACCAATGATTGCCGGATCGACAACCGTTTTGATCGCTACAACCTGTCCGGTAACCTTACTGAGCTTCATTCCAAGCTGTTCTTGCTCAGCTTGTGATAAAGGCAGCGCGGTTGTAACCTCTGCTTCGACAATATTGCGAGCTTTGTTAGCAAGAATCACATATTCACGAATGATTCCTTCTATTACAGTTTCGCGCCGTTTATCGACCAGCAACAGGAGAAAGTTGCAAACAAAATCAGTTAATTCACTGCCAAACACTTTTCTAATCGTATCTTTTTTGGCATCCACCGGAACACGGGGATGATAAATCAATGTGGCCAAATCCGCCTGAGCCTTAATGGTTTCTTCCACCATTAACAGTTCTTTTTCAACCTGGTCAAGTAGATTCTTCCCTTGGGCCAGTTCAAAAATTGCCTGGGCATAGGTAGTAGCCAACTGATTACTTAACATGACAAACCACCTATTTTCCGCTCATCCAGCTTGTCAATGAACTCACTGACAAGTTTGGCATTAACATCAGAGTCCATATTCTTGGCAATCAGCTTACCTGCTGCTGCCATAGATAAGGAGACCACTTCGCCGCGCAATTGGGCTAAGGCTTTTTCGCGCTCGCGGATAATTTCTTCCTGGGCCACTTTTTTCTCACGCTCAATTTGGGCGCGAACTTCCTGAAGCTGACGCTGTGCTTCCTGTTCAGCCTGTTTAGTAGCTTTTTCAACGATAGCCTGCGCTTGCACGCGAGCCTCAGCTAACTGGTTCTGATATTCCTGTCTGAACTGCTCAGCACTCGCCTTTTCCTGCGCAGCTTTTTCCAGGTCGGATGCAATGCGAGTCTGACGTTGTTCCAGAATTTGCATCAAAGGTTTATAAGCGAATTTTGCTAAAATAGCAACAAGCAAAAGAAAATTTATGATTTGCGCTATGAGCGTCGCATTCAAATCAACCAACGAGGGCCCCTCCTCTTTCCGGCGTGTAAGAGGGGCGACGGATAATTAGTCCGTCGCCCTTATAACGCTATTACTTAATGAACGGATTGGCGAATACAAGCACGATGGCAATAACGGCAGCGATGATTGGAATAGACTCAATCAAACCAACCGAAATGAACATAGTGGTCATAATTGAACCTTTCGCCTCAGGCTGTCTTGCAATACCCTCAATAGCTTTGGCAGTAACTTGACCGTCACCCATAGCCGCACCAAAAGCGGACAGGCCGATAGCCAACGCGGCCGCGATCACTGAGGCAGCAACAATAATTGCGTGTTCCATAAAAAATTCCTCCTTTCATGTTATATCATAAATACTCTATATAAGGGATAGAGGATTAGTGATGGTCTTGTAATACACTGGACAAATAAGATATCGACAACATGGTAAAAATGAATGCCTGAATAACACCCACAATTACACTGAAGCCCAGCCATATTACCGATGGGATCGGCATCCATATCGGCAGCAGACTGCCTAAAATAATGATCAAAATTTCACCGGCCAGAATATTTCCGAATAGACGGAAGGAAAGCGTAACCGGTTTAGAAATTTCTTCAATGATATTAATTGGTAAGAAAAATACATTTGGCGTAATAAAGTGTTTAAAATGACCTAAGCCTTTATTCCAAATCCCCAGAAGATTTACAATAAGTACAATCATCAACGCCAACCCTAAAGTTGTGTTGAGGTCATTCGTAGGTGATGTAAAGCTTGGCACTAAGCCCAGCCAGTTGCCAACCAGTAAAAATAAGAACAGCGTAATCAGCAAAGGGGCGACTTTCTTCCCTTTTGGCCCGATCGTACCTACTATCTGGACCATCAAAGCTTCAACAAGGTATTCAACACCATTTTGCCAGCCCCGGGGTACCATTTCCAGACGCCTAGTAGCTAAGACAGCAATAAAAATGACAATTGCCATCGTCAGCCAGGTCATGTACAACGTATCAAGATTGAACGTCAAGCCGGCAAAATGAGCCAGTTTATGAGCGCCAATCTCATGTCCTCCACCATGCTCCATAATTTCACTCCTTTCTTACAGAATTTGCTCGTTTTGAGGTATAATGCCTGGACACAAAAAGCGCAGCCTCAAGCACGATTATAAATTGAAGCGAGAATAGTCCCACTACCGCTGCCAAAAAATGAATACCAGGAATCTTCAGAGAAAGAATTAGAACAAGAACAACAAAAATCAGCCTGATTAACCAACCGGCCCGCATATACGATACTGCTTTAGCCGGCACCAGTTCAGAACTCTTAAATATGCGATAGCTCATGAGCATAAAATAAACAATACTGGCACCTGCACCAACTATAAATCCAAGTATCCAGCTTTCATTACCAGTTCCATACAAGCCAACAACAAACAGTACTATCCATGCTAAAAGATGAGTCAATATGCGCTTTAACAAACCTATGTATTCATTCATTATTCTTGCTTTTCCATTACCTTTTTATAAGTTGCCCATATTCCTGCAACCATTCCTAATACAATGCCGCTAACGGCTCCCCACGGATAAATAGCAAGCCATTCGTCACACAGTCTGCCCAAGAAGAGTCCAACTGCAACTGCGGCCACTATACTCAAACCCATATTACCAACCATGCTTATCGCCGCAAAAAGCTGCTCCCGGTCCTTATTTTCCATATGACCCACCGCCTGGCTGACTTTTATGAATATTATATACGTTCCTTACCGAAATATCAACAAAACGGGAAATCTGCGCGAAAATAAAACACCTAGGCTTATCTTGCGAATACGCAAAAACAACCTAGGCGTAACATACTATTATCTTTTCTCTGTTAAAGAAAAGACCGCAAGTTACATAGTTCGCAAACTATTTCCGGCGAAAAATGCAGGATCTGATATCACCAAAATAACATCACATGCTGTATACCGCCTTATATGGGTATATTTCGCCGTATTATTGCAAATTCCTGCAGATTATTTAAAAAATTCTATTTTTCTTTTAAAATTAAATAAAGTATTGTGGCTGCTTTCGGCAAAGACCATACCGGTACAGAATAGACTGTACAATTCGCTGGGCTGCCTTACCGTCACCATAGGGATTTACGGCATTGGACATCCGTTCGTATTCACTCCGGTCAGCAAGCAACTGTCTCGTTTCCTGATAAACTCTTTCGCGTTCCGTACCAATCAGTTTAACTGTTCCTGCTGCTACCGCCTCAGGGCGTTCTGTCGTATCGCGCAAGACTAGTACCGGCTTAGCCAGTGACGGAGCCTCTTCCTGAATTCCACCAGAGTCAGTCAGCACCAGATACGAGCGGGCAATTAAATTAGCAAAGGGTTGGTAGTCAAGGGGATCTATCAAATGTACGCGGGCCATCCCTCCCAGCTCCTGACTCACCACTTCACGGACAAGCGGGTTTTTATGTACAGGGAACACGACTTCCACATCATCAAATTCAGTAACGATCTGCTTAAGAGCCTGATAAACATGACGCATCGGTTCTCCCAGATTTTCCCTGCGGTGAGTTGTCACCAGAATAACCCGCCGGTTTTGATAGTCAATACCAGCCAGCAGTGGATCAGTAAATCTATAGTTTTCATCAACAGTTTTTATCAACGCATCAATGACCGTATTACCAGTAACGAATATATTTTCGGTATTTACTCCTTCACCAAGCAAATTATCGCGGGAGCCTGCTGTAGGAGCAAAGTGATAGTCCGTCAGCACTCCTGTGAGGCGGCGATTCATTTCCTCCGGAAAAGGGGAATATTTATTGCCTGTTCGCAGCCCTGCCTCCACATGACCAATTGCAATCTGGTGGTAATAAGCCGCAAGCGAACCTGCAAAAGTAGTGGTAGTATCCCCATGGACAAGGACCAAGTCGGGCTTTTCCTCCTCAAACACAGCATTCAGCCCCTGCATGCCCCGGCAGGTGATATCAAACAGCGTTTGTCCCTGGCACATAATATCCAGGTCATGATCAGGGGTTATTGAAAATAAATTCAATACCTGGTCAAGCATCTCCCTATGCTGAGCCGTTACTGCTACTATGGGAGTTATGTATTCCGGATAACGGGTCAATTCAAGCACAACCGGTGCCATTTTAATAGCCTCAGGGCGGGTTCCAAACACAGTCATTACTTTGATGCGCGACATGATACAATTCCTCCTTGATATCGGGACCATTACAGGTATCCCGTTTCACTTCACCAAAAATGTACAAAAGGCGGGCCTACGCCCGCCCCCTTCAAGGACATTTTTTGCTTAATGGCTCTCTACTGAGTCAGTGCTCTTTAAAACGCCAATCTTTTTAGCGCCAATGATGCATGCTGTCATTAAAAGAACAACAATACAAGCGCCAAGAAACGTATTGACTTCCGTAAGAGCAATAGCACTCAGACCCAGACAGCCGCTAATAACATACATAAGCAATACTGCCTGTTTTTGCGTCAGTCCCATTTCCAGCAGCCGGTGATGAAGATGTCCTTTGTCCGGCTTAAAGATGGGCCGCCCGCTCATATAGCGGCGAATGATCGCAAAGGCTGTGTCCATGATGGGTAGCCCCAGTGCCACGATCGGCACAAACAAAGCAATAGTAGCGGCACTTTTCACCGTTCCCATGATGGAAACGGCAGCAAGCATATACCCTAAAAACATACTGCCCGTATCACCCATAAAAATCTTGGCAGGATTGAAGTTATGCTGCAAGAAGCCTAACGCAGCACCGGCCAGAGCGGCGGTTAAAATCGCAACTGTCCAGAAATTCTGCTGCAAAGCAACTAGCAAAATTGTAATAGAAGCAATCGTAGATACACCTGCGGCCAAGCCGTCTAAGCCGTCAATCAAATTAACGGTATTCGTCAATCCTACTACCCATAATATCGTAAGCGGCACTGAAAAATAGTCCACATACAGCATTTCACCAAAAGGATTGGTGAGCCATTCGATGCGAACATCAAACAGTATCAGTACAACGGCAGCAAGAATTTGACCAAGCAGCTTAACCTTGGGTGACAGTTGCTTCATATCATCAATAATACCAACCATCAAAATAACCGTACCGCCCAAAAGCAAGCCGGCAATTTCATGGCTGATATGCATACTTGCCAGCACAGCCAATACAAAGCCAAAATAAATAGCTAATCCACCCATGCGGGGGATCGGTTTTTTATGAACTTTACGAGCGTCAGGCGCATCAAGTGCTCCCGCTTTTACAGCTAAATTTTTTACCCATGGCGTTGAAAAATATGCTACAGCCAACGCTACCGTAAATGCAACCCAATACGTTTGCATCAGTACCACCTCATTTCTATTGCAAACTTAAGGTTTAACCTCTTCATAAAAGAAGCTGCGTGAACTACAACAGATACGCAACAGTCCAATTGTACCTTACAGGTGCGAGACTTGTCAATTGACAGCAGCCATAGCCTCTAGGCCTCACAGTTAGTATTTTCATTATTGCCATGTATAATGCATAGGAAAAGGCAAAATACCCCGAATAATGGCGGATTAAGCACAATAACCCTTGCGGCGGAGCTTCGCCACATGCCCGCGCAGCAATTCTTCCACATCTACCTCATAACGTTCGGCTAGGATATACATCATAGTAAAGCAGCACTGAGCAACATCAAGCAATTCTTCCGCACAGCCCGCCAATACTTCACTGTCACTTAGCCGGCTGGCTTCTCCTGAAGCCCCTGACTGCTTACCGAGAAATTGCGTTAATTCCCCGATTTCTTCTTGTATTTTACATACCGTTGTCAACAGCGTGACCTGGTCCAGCGACAGGCGTGGGAGATTAAGAGACTTAAAGTTGCCTGAAGTAGCAATGCAATACGATTTAGTGACATCATAGCTGTATCCCTTGTCGCGCAGTTTTGTTAGATGTTCTCCAATGAGGGCATCTGCCCGGACCTGATAGAAATCTTCCATGACAAAAATCATCGTGACACAAGTCTGCGCTACATCCAAAAGTTCTTCCGAAACATCACCGAGCAAGCTTGCTGCTGAGCTGTGACGAGCAACATCAACAGGTGATAAGTGTTCATAAGGTAGGAATTTGAGCACCGCTCTGGCCAATTCACCCGCTTCTTCCATTGCTTTCCATAGCGTTGAATCCATCGTTGGCCTCAGATTATTCAATTTGGGCAAATAAATTGTATCAAGCATAATTACCTCTCCGATTTAATGACAGCCATCCGAAAAAATTGTATCATATTTAGGAGAGCCAGTTCAAGAATTTTGGATTTTTAACATAATCCACTTTATGAGGTGATTTCCTTGCTAAAAAAAGCAACCTTGCTTCTTTTGTTTTCTTTAACCCCACTTTGTGTTTCTGCCGCTTCGCTGCCGCCCAAAGAAGTAGTGAATGAACTGAAGCAATTTGATGGTAAAATTGGTTTTTATGCCAAGAACCTGAAAACAAGCAAAACCATTGAATATGGTCAGGATACTGTTTTTCCTACCGCTTCGACCAGCAAACTCGTGGTGGCAATGGCTGTATACAAATATATGTACGATCAGGCGCCATTCGCAAAAAAAGATTTATACAGCTCTGATATCGGCTACATGATGCGGATAAGCGATAATGATTCCTTTTATGAATTGTTAGAGGAAATCAAGGCAATTAAGCCCGATGCACTCAAGCAAGTCACAAAAGACTTGCGGCTCAAACAAACCCGCATACATAATGAAGAGGCTTTTAAAAAGTACCAGTACCACAGTGTTACTACGCCTTACGAAATGGCCAAGGTGTTTGAAAACATTAACGCGGAACGGTACTTAGGTAAAGAAAAATCGCTCAACCTTAAAAACAATTTGGCCAATACGATCTTTCACGATGAGATACCACGCTATATGCAGACACCGGTCATGCACAAAGTCGGCCAGCTTGATGATGTGCTGTGCGATGTGGGTATTATTGACGATGGCCGGGATCAAATTCTGGTCAGTGTCTACACGATTGCCGACAATCCTGATTATGCCAGTGACTTCATAGCTAAAGTCGCGGCAAAGGCGTATAATGCCTTGCGCACCAGTAAGTGAACGTGTTCGTACTTTTGTCATCGCAACAAAAGTACCAAAAATGCTAGGCCAAGTCTTCCAAAAGACTTGGAAAAAAGTCACCTTACTAAAATCCGTGAAACTCGCTGC
>NZ_DALZUO010000034.1:0-37280 GCF_032013335.1 Anaerospora sp.
TTGTACTTATCTAGCAGGGCGGTGAAATAATCACGTGAAGAAATCCGTAAGAATGCTGTTTGCTATGGCGGCAGCAATTAGTATAACGGCAGGAAATCAGTTCAGCGATGGACCAAAGGGAAACGTGGTATATGCTGCGAGCCTGCCTGCGAAATCAGATGAAAGTGCAAAAGCGGATTTTGCCTATGAAATAGCGCAAATAACGGCAAAAATTATTGCTGCTCCCAGCAATAACATTGAAAACTTTAAAGTGGAGTATTCTTACGCAATGGCCAGGGTAACTGCAAAGGCAATGCCTATGCTGCCTGAAGGCCAGCGCAGGGACTTTGCCTATGCAATGGCGCAGAATACAGCAAGAATAATGAGTGATCCTAATCTAAATGTAGAACGGGCCAAGGCCGATTTTTCCTATGAAATTGCAACATTGACATCAAAAATGATTGCCGGCTCAATCAATATTATGCCTGGCGGCACAGTTTCCAGTAATGCGGCCGTAGGCAGTTTAAATAGTGGCGGCAGTTCTCCAACAGCGCTACTGCGCAATAATGCCGATATTGAACCGAAAGCAGCGGCTTTACCGAATCCACCGACAGCGGCTGTTCCCGAACGGAAGCCGAGGGAGAATCCCAGTTATATTGCGCCGGAAACATACGATGGACTAATAAAGGACCTTAAGCAGGTGGGCGATGCGAGTAACCGCCAGACTGATAATAAAATGAATATTGATGGAGAAGTTCGTTATCATTATGCGCACAATAGCGGTTCTGGCCTCTTCGGCCGGGATTCGGCCGGAATTCGGGTTCGACTGGGAATGGATGCCCCCATTAATGAAGAAGATTGGCGCCTATACGGCATGCTGGAAGGCCAGAAGAAAATCCTGAATTACAATAATTTCTTTAAACCGTCCCGCCTGTATATAGCAGGACAAACCGGTGAAACGAAGGTAACGGTAGGTTCTTTCGGCTATCTCATGGCGGAAGGAAATATTTATGATAGCGGATTTAAAGGCGTTAGGGCTGATTTCGGCAAACCAGTCAAATATACTTTGAGTTACGGACAAACGGATGAAACACGGGAGACTATGACCGCCTCTGCGCGGTATGAAGATTACGATTATAATTTGGAAGCCGGTGTTTACCATTACAATATGGCAGGTGGTAAACAAAATAGCATTCGAACGCTTGGCGGTAATTATAACTTCAGTAATTTTGGTGTCGGAGCGATGCTTTTAAAATCCAGTCCTCAAACCAGCGGAGGCGGGACGGGCTATGTGTTCAGCTTGAATTATGGAGATTTAAAATCATGGCGGCCCGGCACTTACAGTATTTTTGCCAAATATTATAATCAGCCTCGCTATACATTCATTGCCCATGGCATGAATGGCAAAGGGAGTTTGATGGAAAATGGCTTTAAGGGTTATGGTGTGGGCATTAGCTACACCTTGGCGGAGAATATGGTAGCAGGGACAGAATACTATAATCTTTCGAATAAGAATGATGGTTCGAAAGGAAATACCTGGTGGAATTATTTAACACGTTATTTTTAACTAGAAAAGTGGGTGAATTTCATTGCAGCTGGAAGCTTTTGAACGAATACAGGCTCGCAAAGATTATCTTGCCGTAGTAGGACTCGGTTATGTAGGGCTGCCTATTGCAGTAGCTTTTGCTGATAAGGTAAAGACGCTAGGCTTTGATATTGATCAGGAAAAAATCGCCATCTATCAGAGGGGGATCGACCCGACTAATGAAATTGGTGATGAAAGAATTCGGCAGACAACATTGGAATTCACCTCCGATCCGGTGCGTTTAAAGGAAGCGAAGATTATTATTGTTGCTGTTCCAACACCGGTTAACGGCGATAAAACCCCTAACCTGGCGCCGGTCGTTAATGCCAGTAAAACAATCGGACAAAATTTAACAAAGGGAACTATTGTTGTTTTTGAATCTACGGTATATCCTGGTGTTACAGAAGATATTTGCGTGCCTATATTAGAGCGAGAATCAGGTCTTGCCTGTGGCCGTGATTTTAAAATCGCGTATTCACCGGAACGGATAAACCCAGGAGATAAAGTGCATAAGTTGGAGAACATCCGCAAAATAGTCGCCGGAATGGATGCGGAAACAGTACAGAATATCGCAGCAGCATATGAATTGATTATTCAGGCCGGTGTTTACCGAGCGGAAACGATTAAAGTGGCCGAAGCAGCAAAACTGGCTGAAAATGCACAGCGGGATATTAATATTGCATTTATGAATGAATTGTCAATGGCGTTTGATCGTATGGGCATCAGCACCAAGCAGGTTATTGATGCCATGAATACGAAATGGAATGCGCTAGGCTTTCATCCTGGTCTGGTAGGCGGTCATTGTATCGGGGTAGATCCATATTACTTTATTTATCAGGCAGAAATGCTGGGATATCATTCGCAGATTATCGCTGCCGGGCGCAAAGTCAATGATGGCATGGCTGCTTTTGTCACGGATAATATCATCAAAAAAATGATTCAGGCTAACAAGAACTTATCGAAATCCAATATTTATATTATGGGTATTACATTTAAAGAGAATTGTCCTGATATGCGCAACTCAAAGTCGGTTGATGTTTATAAGCAGCTTGCTGCATATGGGCTCAAAGTGAAAATAGTGGACCCTGTAGTTGATAAGCGGGAATTTAAGAAAGAACTGAACCTCGACCTTGTAGATATTCAGGATGTACACAATGCAGATTGTTTGGTTTTTCTAGTCGCGCACCAACAATTCAAGGATTTGCAGCTGGTTGATTTGGAAAAGCTGCTCAAACCGCAGAAATCACAAACAAAACAAGTTATTATTGATATTAAGAGTATGTTTGACCGGAAAACTATTGAGGACAAAGGGTATTCGTACTGGAGTCTTTGATCTGAGAGGTGATATGCGTGAAAAACAAAAAAATGGTGCTGTCACTGGCTGCTGTGCTTAGTATTTGTCTGATTGGACTGTTTTTTTTCAAGAATGTCTTTCTGACACAGACAGGTAGTGAGTATCGCAATATTACCGATATGAAAAGCTCCTATGAGGCTGATGCAGAAATCGCCAGTGCTTTAGCACAACTTAAAAACAGCCAGGAAAAAGCAACTATTATTACAGGCGGTAAAAGTGGTCAACGGCAGATTGCTCTGACTTTTGACGGTTTATCTGATCGTACCACGATGCAGCAGGTTTTGGACTTATTGAAAAAATATAATGCTAAAGCAACCTTTTTTGTGGATGGAATGCAAACGGCTGAAGATCCGCAAACTGTCGTAAATATTAAAAATGCGGGTTATAGAATAGAAAACTATACACTTTCCGGAATGGGAAAAATGGATACTTTGCCTGTGGAGCGCCTGGTTAGAGATTTCTGCCGGGCACAGAAAATTATCCGGGTTACAACCGACCAAGGTCCAAATCTGTTAAAATGCAATGATACTAAATATACCGATCAAGTGCTTCAAGCCGCAAGAGCTGCCGGATTTGTAAGTGTTGTGAAAAGTGATGCTTTTGTCAACGTGAAACAAGTCAATACGTCTCAAGCAGCAGATGCATTTGTAGGCAGCCTCCTACCGGGCAGTATTGTTTCTATTAAGCTTAAGACAAATACCGAACCGGTTGCAAAGGATGCAGGTAAAACCGAGCAGAAACCGGCAATCGATAAACAGCCGGGCTTGAAAAATTTGACTCAGCAGGCCGATTTTGGTGAAAAGGGAACAATTGAGGCAGTTGAAAAACTGCTAATTGCACTAACCAAAGTTAATTACACAACTGTATATGTAGAAGATTTTGCTATAAAAGGTCTGACAAAACCAGTAAAAACGTCACTGCTGCCTGACAGTAGTCTGCTAGTACAGCATATTACTGCGTTCTGGAATGTAGCATCTTCCTTAATTCAGGAGGAGGCGGCGAATTTTCTGGCTATCAGAACGGCCTATGCGGCAGATGTAGCAGGTGCTGCTGCTCAGGAAATAAAGGTGATTACAACTACAGAGCCGGCACTTTCCTTCACTTTCGGAGGAATCAGCAATGAGGCCGTTGTGAATGATATGTTGACTAGACTGCAAAATCTTGGTATTAAAGGGACTTTCTTTATTGCCGACACGGAAATGAAAAGATATCCCGGTACGCTGCGAACCATCATTAACAACGGACATGAACTTGGAATAGCTATCAGGCCTAAGGACGGCGAAACACTGGAAGAGACACAAAGGCTTATTCTGCGTGACCGTAAGCTGCTGCAGGAACAGTTTGGTGTTGATACTTATTTGGTAAAACAGCCATGGGGTGCTGTAACCGATACGACAAAAGCTGCTGTTGCTGGAATGGGCTGTAAACTAATCGGGCAGTCAATCAATGTTGTTCAGAGTAAGCATAAGGATTACAGCACTGCTGATCAGGTGATGGCTGAGATATTTGGTAAATCGGTAATTTCGCTGGGACGGGGCCAAATTATTCATTTTAGAATGGATTTCTATTCTAATGACCGTCTAATTGGCGATTTGGTGGAAGCCGTAAAACAACGCAAGGTGGATAGTATCGCTTTTGCAGCATCGTATGATAATCCTGCGAATAACCAGGCGAATAGCTCGCAATATGTGATCAAGCCGGTAGGTGCAATTCTTGGCAATGCAAAGTATGTATATCAATACCCTATCGATCCCGCTACCATCCCGGCTTACCTCAGAAGCAATGCACCTAAGCTTGTCATTAATGATCACAATTTCCTGACAGAGGTGTCAAAGCGGTATATTGGAAATCCTGATGTGGGTTATGAGGACCGTATGCTGGGATTCTCCAGAATGGATACCCGCCGTCTCGATAAAACTGGGCTGGTGCATACAAATGACAACGTTATCTTTCTTACCTTTGATGATTGGGGGACCGATGCGCCCATTAATAAGTTGCTTTACGTACTGCGTAAACATAATGTTCCAGGGGTATTTTTTGTCCTCACCCATAACGTAATGTATAATCCTAATTTGCTTCGTGCTATTGCGGTGGAGGGGCATGAAATCGGTAGTCACTCCGATATGCATAAGCCGATGGTAGTGCGTGATCCGAAAACCGGCAAGCAAGTTCCAACGCAGACTAAAGATGAGTATACCGCTGAATTAGCGTCCTCCTATCAAAAGCTGGAACAAATTGTAGGTAATGTGACTGTTAATGGAAAACCTGCATTGACACGCTTCTTCCGTCCGCCGACACTGGCGGTTAGCAGAATGGGTTTTGAGGCTTTGTTGGCAACGGGATATGAATATACTATTTCCGGCGAAAGCACCTATGACTACAAGGCTGAAAATGTTTCTCAGCTTGTCAATACGATCAAAGACAGCATTTATACGAAGAATGGCGAAGTGAAAAAAGGATCTGTTTTGGTTTTGCATATGGGAGACGGTGTCCCTTACACCCCAATCGCATTGGATATTCTGCTGACAGCCAATGAAGCCAAGGCTGACTCTGATCCTTCCAAGTTCAAGGTAGGCAGATTATCCGATTATTTAAAAGCAGGCTATACTCAGATGAGTCAACATCTTCAATAATGGGTAACTAGTATCTGTCGCAAGGAATTATATGCTGCTGTAGAGTCAGCAAGAAATGGCAGGAAAGCGGATGATCAATAAGTTATTTCAACAAGGCACTAAGGAAGAAGAAGAAGATATTTTACTTGTTGCGAAACCTGATCGCAGGCTGCTTTCCAAAGTGCCGGATAAGGAAGGCTTGCGTACCAATCTAGACAGACGCCGGGTGAAGGGCAATGAGAGCGCTGACGATGTCGCCAGCCTTATTAATAATGAGAACCGGGGCAGGCGCTATCTCGTTAATTATGATGTAACGATTCAATATAGCTCTAGCGATAAAAATGTAAAATGCCAGGGCAAAGGGATTGATATTTCCGCTACAGGCATGCTGCTGGAAGTTTCACCGGAAATTGCCCGCGATTTAAGCCAGGCAAAAACAATTAAACTGAGGTTTGTCATTGCTCCCGGCACAATGCCGGAAGGTTATGAAATGAAAGTGGATATTGCTGCTCAATATGTTCGCTTCAGCGAGGCAGCAGATGGAAAGGCCTTATGCGGAGTAGAGTTCGTACAATCCTTAGCAGAGTATGCAGCTAAGAAAAAGAATTGGTATATGCTGTCGGTAGCATCGTTTTTCTTGTTTATTATCACTGCCTTTATCCTGCTGATGCGGGCAGAAAGCATTCTCTACTTTAAGTTTAATAAAGCCTTGTATTTCTACAGTATTATTGCGGCCACTTTTTTGCTTTCGCGGTATTTATTCGGTTCTTTTTACCGGCCGGTGCCGATTGACAAGGACTTTACACCGGGAGTAACGATTATTATCCCTTGCTTTAATGAAGAGCAATGGATACAAAAAACGATTTCTGGCTGTATCAATCAGGATTACCCAATTGATAAGCTGGAAGTTATTGTTGTCGATGATTGTTCTGATGACCAGTCTTTTGCAAGAATCACCGAATTTGCTGAGGATTTGAAAGTTCAGGAAAAACGCTATGATATTGAAACACGGCTCCATTATATCCGGCAGGAACAGAATGCTGGTAAGCGGGAAGCTTTGGCCCGAGGCGCTATCATGGCCAAGCATGATTTAATCGTTTTTGTTGATTCTGACAGCTTTTTAGACCCTTTTGCGATTCGCAATCTTGTCCAGCCCTTTAAGGATACAAAAATGGGCGGTGTTTCAGGACGAACCGACGTAGCCAACACGTACACCAATGCATTGACGAAAATGCAGTCTGTGCGCTATTATATCGCTTTTCGAATCATGAAGGCGGCAGAAAGCTATTTTGATGCAGTAACTTGTCTGTCCGGGCCGCTCTCCTGTTATCGCAAGGATTTGGTCCTTCGCTATATGGACGCATGGCTGAATCAGCGGTTTTTAGGAGAAAAAGCTACCTTTGGCGATGACCGCAGTATGACAAACTTTATTCTGCGGCAGCATCGTACCGGCTATCAGGATACAGCCATCTGTAATACGATTGTTCCCAATAACCACCGGATTTTTTTGAAGCAGCAGATGCGCTGGAAACGTTCGTGGCTTCGCGAATCACTGATTGCTGCAGGTTTTATGTGGAAAAAAGAACCCTTTATGGCCTTATCCTTTTATATGGGCGTGCTGGTTCCTTTGGTAGCACCGCTAATTGTTATTTATAACTTGCTCTATATTCCCATTACCCAGCGTGTTTTCCCCTTGACCTTTATTATTGGTATTGCTTTAATGGCTTTACTTATGAGTATGGCTCAACTGTTGCTTCGCAAAAGCTCAACCTGGATATATGGGTTATGGTTCTGTCTGTATTATGAGGCAGTATTGCTATGGCAGATGCCGATTGCCTGGGTCACTTTTTGGAAGACGACCTGGGGAACTCGCATGACTCCGGCCGATGTGCTCGAAGCAATGAAAAAGAATCCCAAGAAGCAAATGAGGGCATAAGAGATGACCATATCACGTGAAGAATTTACTGCCCGCAAAGACAGAAACAAACGCATTCGCGTTGTATTTCAGATCTTTTTTCTTCTGGCGGTAGTAGCTGTTGGTGTATACGTATTATTTACATTAAAAGCGTACTCTCCTTTTACGCAGCAGAATGTGAAATTCTCCGGCGATAAAGGCTTTATTTCTCTTGCCTATTTTGGCGTAGCGAGAAATGGCAACCAGAATCTCATTGGTGTAGACCGGCTGCGCGATCATTTGCAGGGGTTAAAAAATGCTGGGTATGTGACGATTACGCAGCAGGATATTCTTAACTATTATCAAACAGGAAAAGCGTTACCGGAAAAATCGCTGTATCTAATCTTTGAAGATGGTAGGCGGGATACGGCAATCTTTTCACAAAAGATATTGGAAGACTTAAATTTTAAAGCAACAATACTGACCTATCCCGAAAAATTTGAGAAGAACGATCCGAAGTTTCTAATGCCGAAAGAATTGCGAGAGCTGGAAAAGAATACTTTCTGGGAAATGGGCACAAACGGTTACCGTCTGGCATTTATTAATGTATTTGACAGGTATGACAATTATCTGGGAGAACTTGATCCCCTGGAGCATGCCAGCGTTGCTTCTTATCTGGGACGAAAATACAATCATTATCTGATGGATTATATCCGTGACGAATATGGCATCCCGAAAGAAAGTCAAACCCGCATGAAAGAGCGGATTTCCTACGATTATCAGACACTGCAGACTATTTACACACAGCAGCTTGGTTATGTGCCGGGTATGTATATTCTCATGCATTCCAATACAGGAAGCTTCGGCAATAATGATAAAGTAAGTGCTGTTAATGAACAATGGATCAATACTTTGTTCAAAATGAACTTTAACCGGGAAGGCTTTGCCTTTAATCAGCGCAACAGCAGTATATATGACTTAACACGCATGCAGCCGCAGGCGTATTGGTATACCAATCATTTGTTGATGCGTATTAAATATGATATTAACCAGGACCTTCCCTTTGTTACAGGAGATAGCAATAAACAAAAAGCCTGGGAAACACTCAAAGGTGCTGCTGAGTTTCAGGAAGAAACGATTGTTTTGACTTCCCTTCCTAAGGATAGAGGCCTGTTACGCCTAAAGAACAGCAACGATTTCGGTGACCTAAAGCTTTCGACAAGGCTTAAGGGCAATAAGCTTGGGTTGCAGAAAATTTATCTTAGGGCAGATGAGGCTCTTAATCGTTTTGTTGCAGTGAATATTTACAACAACGTCTTATATGTAACGGAAAAAATTAACGGTACCGAAAAGGAACTATATCAGGTAAACTTAGATGAATATGACGGTAAAGAACGCCTGTCTGTTGCGGAAGATAAAAAAGCAGCAGAAATACGGGAATTTGAAACGTTCATCAAATATGCCGACTCTGCTGAAAAGGCAAAGATTTATACTGCGAGATTAGTGGATAAGAGTCGGGAGAATGCTCCCAATATAGCGTCAGGAGCGCCCGAGTATATCCCTGAACTTAGTGTTCTTGCAAAAGGAGACCGGCTGTTATCACTTGCACTTAGAGGTGATAAGCTTACTATTATGTTAGATGGTAAAGAAGCTGTTAAAGAGCTTCAGTTATCAAACAACAACAAAGCAGGTGCTGTTTATCTTGAGACGGCATGGGGCGGTTACGGCTGGAGTCAAAGGAATTTGGCCGATGATGTCTATGATGGCGTATTTGAAAAACTGTTGATTACTGAAAATACTGGTTCCGATAAGGAAAAAGTTCTATATGACAGCAGTATGCAGGGGTTTGAGGCTGTTGTGTTTAAGTTGAAACAATATTGGTCAGCTCTCATCAACTGGTTTGTCGTAAACTTGTAAGTAGAGGGAGGAATTGTGTGAGTAGATTACTGTATAACACGTTTAAAGCGGCTGTTGTTGCAGTTGGACTTGTCTTTTTGGCAGGCTGTAATTATAACAGTCAGGCTATTGGCAGCACTGTCCCGTTAGGTCCTATTCAACAATCCGCTTGGATGGCGTACTGGGATTTGGAAGCAGGCGAAAAAGATATAGCAAAGCTAGGAAAGAAGCTGGAGAAGCTCTCGTACTTTGGCGCATATTTTGATAAAGATGATCGCCTTTTCCTGCCCAAAGAGCTTAGCGATAAAAGAACAGAGCACCAAAAACAGAAAGTAAGCTATAAAACCTATCTTACCTTTGTCAACGATAAGCAAAATGCTGATGGTTCAACGGTGATGAAAGATACAGAAGTACTTCGTCGCTTATTTACTGATGATGCATCTATGGATAAACACATAGCGGATATCATTGCCCTTACTAAGCAGGGTGGCTATGATGGGATTGAAATAGACTATGAACGGATATGGAAAGATGAAAAGGTTGGACAAGCCTTTGTCCGCTTTACTGACAAGCTTTATGAGCAAGCAGTGAAAAATGATTTGTATTTGCGGGTTGTACTGGAGCCGAGTTCTCCGTTTGCGATTGACTTCCCCCGCGGTCCGGAATATGTGGTGATGTTATATAACCTGCACGGTCCGCATAACTCTCCCGGCCCTAAGGCAAACAAGGAATTTATTCAAAAGAAAGTGAAACAAATGGCTGCTTTGCCGGGAGAAAAGTCAGTGGCATTTTCTACAGGAGGCTGCCTGTGGGGCGATAACGGTGAAAAACGATTTCTCACAGAAGTGGAAGCAAAAACGCTTGCTGTAACTCACGGCGCTAAGCTTAACCGGGATGATGGGAGCCAATGTCTTATTTTCACTTACAAGGAAAAAGGGGTATCGTATCAGGTCTGGTATGCGGATGTGAAAACACTGCAATACTGGATAGCTGCAGCACAAGAACTAGGAGAAAGCGATATCAGCCTGTGGCGGCTTGGTGGCAATATAGATATAAACAAAATAAATTAAGTTCGTTATAAAGCCTTTCGGAAGTTAATTGCCGAAAGGCTTTATTTTGCAGTTCATTTTTTTTGATTAAGATGCTATAGTAAGAAAAAGGAAATAAAATGGTATTTAACTCAATAGAACCGTTCCGCTGCCCTGGAAACGGAATATGAGGTAGGCATGAAAAAGAAGAAAACAACAGGCGGGATTATTGTTGCAGCCGGAAAAAGATCCAAACGAAGCGAACCTGACCCACTGCTGAAGATCGGCTCAATTACAGTAGTAAAAAGAATTGTTCTTACCTTTCAACAAGTCGGAATCTCGCCGATTGTGGTCATTACCGGCTACCGGGCAGATGAGATTGAACATGATTTAGCTGATTACGGAGTCATATTTTTGCGAAATGAAGAGTATGAAAACTCGCAAATGTTTGATTCCGCCAAACTTGGCTTGACATTCCTGCAGAATAAATGTGATCAGGTCATTTTCAATCCGGTCAACATCCCGATGTTTACTCCTGAGACCATTCACCGGATGATGGAATGCGGCGAAAAGATAATTTCTCCTTCTTATCAGGGGAAATCCGGTCATCCACTGCTGCTGGCGTCCGAATTAATTCCTCAGCTTCTTGTCTATGATGGAACGATGGGCATGCGGGGAGCGCTAGAGAGCACCGGAATTAACAGGCAATGGATGGATATCGATGATGAAGGTATTCTGCATGATATGGATGATATTGACCGCTTGGATTACCTATTAAAAAAACACAATCAGCATATTCTGCATCCTTTTCTCAGAATCAGCATCGAAAAGGAATCATTATTTTTCAATTCCCGTACAAAATTGCTGCTGATTTTAATTCAGGATACACACTCTGTCCGCAGTGCCTGCAGGCATATTGCCCTGTCGTACAGCAAAGCCTGGAATATGTTAAATCAGCTGGAGCACGAGCTGGGCTATGCCGTAATTGAAAGAAAGCATGGTGGCAGCAAGGGGGGCAAAACTTTTCTTACAAAAGAAGGTGCGTTGTTCCTGGAAAAATTTCAGCAGTTTGAGCAAAATGTGCGCCAATATGCAAAAGATGAGTTTAGTCGATTATTTTAATATTGCCTGGGACGAGGCAAGTTCTTTTGACAAAGAATTTGATGCAAAGCAACCTCCATTTTATAATGATTTTAACAAGGATATTGTTAGAACCGTGTAAAATAGGAGGTTATTATGTTTACTCTCAATATTAACGGCAGCGATGTTACTGCCACGAGTGATAAACCGTTGCTGACTTTTTTACGGGATGATTTGCGGATTACTTCTGCAAAAGACGGCTGTAGTGAAGGCGCATGCGGAACCTGTACTATTTTAGTGGACGGAAAAGCAGTTAAAGCATGTGTACAGAAGGTTTCAAAATTTGTTGGAAAGCGAATTGTAACGGTCGAAGGGTTAAGTGCCAGGGAGAAAGCGGTTTACGAGCAGTGCTTTGGTGAAGCTGGAGCTGTTCAGTGCGGCTTTTGTATTCCAGGAATGATCATCAGTGCTAAAGCGTTATTAGACGATAATCTGAAGCCAAGCCGGGCGGACGTCAAAAAAGCGATTAACGGCAATCTATGCCGCTGTACCGGTTATAAAAAAATTGAAGATGCGATTCTGCTGGCTGCAGACTATTTTCGGGAAGACATTGCAATTCCGGCATTACCGGATCAATTGAACGTAGCTAAGAAATTCAAGCGTTTTGATGCAGCGGAGAAAGTGCATGGCACGGGCACCTTCGTGGATGATATTGAACTGCCGGGAATGATTTATGCAAAAACGGTTCGCTCTAAATATCCAAGAGCCCGTATTAATAAAATTGATATCAGCAAAGCAGCAGCTCATCCGGACTGCGTGAAGATTCTATTGGCAGCTGATGTACCCTATAATAAAGTTGGTCATATTAAGCCTGACTGGGACGTAATGATTGCAGAGGGCGGAATCACGCGGTATGTGGGAGATTCGCTGGCATTGGTAGCTACGTATCATAAAGAAATGTTAGAGGAAGTATGCCGGTTAGTCGAAGTAGACTATACCGAGCTGGAGCCGGTAACTTGTCCGACAGACGCATTGCGGGCGGATGCACCGTTGATTCATGCTGATGGCAATGTGATGAGCCGGGCAGGCTTACAGCGCGGTAATGCCGATGAAGCGATCAAAAACTCTAAATATGTGGTCACGCGAAAATATAAGACTCCTTTCCAGGAGCATGGTTTTATGGAGCCTGAGTGTGCTATTGCCATGCCTGAGGGGGAAGATGGGATTTTCTTATATTCCGGCGGTCAATCAGTCTATGATGAACAGCGCGAAATCGCGCTCATGCTGCAAATTCCTGCTCAAAAGGTGCATTGTCAAACGCAGCTGGTAGGCGGCGGCTTTGGCGGTAAGGAAGATATGAGTGTGCAGCATCTGGCGGCACTCATGGCTTGGCATACGAAGAAACCGGTCAAAGTAAAATTCTCCCGTCAGGAAAGTCTGGATTATCATGTTAAGCGTCATGCAATGGAGATGGAGTTCACAACAGCATGTGATGAGAATGGCTATTTAACAGGGATGAAAGCAGTTATTATTGCCGATACAGGGGCGTACGCATCACTTGGCGGACCTGTATTGCACCGGGCCTGTACCCATGCAGCCGGACCGTACAACTATCAGAACGTTGATATCTACGGCATGTCTGTTTATACCAATAATGTTGTTGGGGGCGCTTTCCGGGGCTTTGGGGTAACGCAAAGCTGCTTTGCAACCGAAAATAATATTAACTTATTGGCAGAACTAGCCGGTATCTCACCCTGGGAAATCCGCTATCGCAATGCCATACGTCCCGGACAGGTACTGCCGAATGGCCAAATTGCCGATGAAAGCGTTGCTATGGCTGAATGTCTGGAGGCCGTTAAAGAAGTATACGAATCCAACCCCTATGCAGGGATAGCGATAGGCTTTAAAAACAGCGGAACCGGCATGGGCAAAAAAGATATTGGCCGCTGTATTTTATCAATAGAAGAAGGAAAAGTGCATATCCGTACTTCTGCTGCCTGTATGGGTCAGGGGATTGCAACTATGTGTGCTACCGTACTATGTGAGACAACAGGCCTTAATCCAGCACTCTTAGTGCATGAAAGGGCCGATACGGTTAGGACGCCTAACTCAGGTACCAGCACAGCTTCCCGTCAGACGGTTGTAACCGGTGAGGCTGTTAGACGGGTTTCTGAAGAACTGAAAGTCGAGCTTGATAAAGGGCTAACGCTGTCTGACTTAGAGGGCAGAGAGTTTTACGGGGAATATTCGGTAAAAAGTGATCCCCTTGGAGCCATTAAGGATAATCCCATCAGCCATGTAAGCTATAGTTATGGCGCGCAGGTCGTTATTCTGAACGAAGATGGCAAAGTTGAAAAAGTGGTTGCCGCTTATGATGTGGGAACACCTGTTAATATTCAGTCAGTAGAGGGGCAGATTGAAGGCGGCGTCATTATGGGATTGGGGTATGCCATGACCGAGGATTTTAAAGTAGAGGGTGGCTACCCAAAGACGAAGTTAGGAACCCTGGGATTAATGAGGGCAAAGGATGCTCCAGAACTGGAAACCATACTGGTACAAGGGAAAGGAAAAATTCCTCAGACTTACGGAGCAAAAGGCTGCGGAGAGCTATGTCTTATTCCCACAGCACCGGCCTGCTCCCATGCCTATTACCGGTTGGACGGCAAATTACGTACCCAGCTGCCGCTGCAAGACACCTATTATAAAAAGACTAAAAACAAGTAGGTACAGACAAGAACATTCGTAACTTAGCCGGCAGGGGAAGTGAGGGATCTGATGAAGATTAACGGCATTATTCTGGCTGCCGGCATGTCGAGCCGGATGGAAGCATTTAAACCCCTTTTAAAGCTTAAGGATAAGACAATCATTGAATGCAGTATCGATAGCATGCTGTGCGCTGGAGTGCAGCAAGTGGTTGTAGTATTGGGACACCGGGCGCAGGAGCTGGAAACGGTGCTGTTGTCGCGGTATGAGCACTCGCGGCTGGTATTGGTCCGCAATTCTCACTATGCAGAGATGGATATGCTGATGTCTGTAAAAATCGGTATATCTGCTTTGCCGGTATGTGACGCTTTTTTCCTTTTACCTGGGGATATGCCTGCTGTCAATTCACAGACTTTTCTAAAAGTGAAAGAGACGATGGTCAGGTCCCAAGCATTGATTGCTTTTCCCTCGCTGGAAGGGCATCGCAAACACCCACCCCTTATTTCAGCAAAATGTATGGATACCATTTGCAAGTTTGATGGCACAGGCGGTCTTAGGGAGGTGTGGAAGCAGCTGGAAAGTGAGATCGTAACTGTTGCTGTGGACGATGCTGGCTGCAGGCTTGATGCAGATACCAGGGCAGACTATCAAAGGCTGGTAGACTACATGGAGTTTTCAAATTCGTAGTCAAATGTATAGGAGGCGCCGTATGGAGAAAATTAGTAAATCTGCAAAGAAAAAAGATCATGAAGCAAAAATAACCGGTCGTGCTCTTTATGTGGATGATCATGTGATTGACGGTATGATTTATGGCCGCTTGCTGCGTTCTGCTAAAGCAAAAGCGCGGATCAGCGCTATCCAGCTTCCTGAGCTGCCTGACGGCTATTTCGTTGTCGACAAGAGCGATGTAACTGGAATCAATCAGGTCCATATTGTTCAGGATGATACACCTGTTTATGCAGCAGAAATGGTTGAATATGTGGGAGATCCGATCTTGATGGTTGTCGGTCCGGAGCTGAAAGAAGTGGAGCGCATCAGGGACGAAATCGTTATCGTCTATGAAGAACTGCCCGCCATACTGGACATGCGTAAATCGGATACGATCTTCTTCAATTATAATTACGAAAAGGGAAATATTGAGCAGGCTTTAGCTGAAGCAGATCAAGTTTTTATTGAAACTTTTCAGACCGGTTATCAAGAGCAGGCTTATTTAGAAACGCAGGGGATTATTGCGTATCCTCATAACGGGCGTATGACAGTACGGGGCTCGCTGCAGTGTCCCTATTATGTACATGGCGCGGTTGCCAAAGCGTTAGGGTACGCCGGCAAAGATGTACAAATTATTCAGGATGTTACCGGCGGCGGCTTTGGTGGAAAGGAAGCATTTCCATCCATCCTTGCCTGCCAGGTGGCAGTAGCGGCAAAAAAAGCAAATAAACCGGTCAAAGTAGTATTTGATCGGCGTGAAGACATGGAATTTACCTCAAAACGCCATCCATCAATCAGTACTTATAAAGTAGCCGTAAAAAACGGTGAAATTACTGGTATGGATATTGATGTTATGTTTAATAGTGGTGCCTATACCACTTTGTCGCCCGTTGTTTTGCAGCGCGGCCTGATTTGTGCCAATGGTGTGTACCGGGTTGATAACCTGCGGGTAACAGGGCGGGCTGCTAAGACAAATACTGTTCCCTGTGGCGCCTACCGTGGCTTTGGCGCACCGCAAACCTTTTTCGCTGTCGAGATGATCATGGATCATATTGCTAAGGCACTAGGGATGGAGTCACTTGAGCTCAAAGAAAAATACATGGTTAAGCAGGGAGATGCTACTTCTACAAGCGGTAAGTACCATTTTCATGTACCGCTGCCGGAAATGGTGGCCCGAATGGATGAGCTAACCGGGTACCGCAATAAACGCAAGCAATATCAGCAGCAGACTGGCCGCTATCGGAAAGGCATTGGACTGTCTATGTTTTTCCATGGCTGTGGTTTCACCGGCAGCGGTGAGCGGGATCTGATTAAAGCGGTCGCAAGAATTCGCAAGAATGCCGATGATACGGTAGAAGTGTTGGCAAGCAACACGGATATCGGCCAGGGCCTAAAAACTACTTTTTGCAAGATTGTTGCTGATACCTTAGGAATACCCTATGAACAGGTATATATAGAGAATCCTGATACTGATCGTGTACCCGACTCAGGACCGACTGTAGCAAGCCGCTCGTTAATGACGGTTGGAGGACTGCTGCAGAAGGCCGCACAGAGGTTGAAAAAGGACTGGAAACCAGGCGAAGAGCAAGTAATTGAAGAACATTTCGTTGAACCGGATTTTGTGATTCCTTTCAGCCTTGAAAAGTTTCAAGGCGATGCTTATCCCACTTATTCATGGTCGGTTAATGTAATTGAGGTTGAAGTGGATACGCTGACAGCTTTTGCAAAGGTAGTGGGTGCCTGGGGAATATTTGATGTAGGCGTTCCTGTCGATCTGAATATTATCCAGGGACAAATGCAAGGCGGTTTCCTGCAGGGGATTGGCTATGCATCAATGGAGCAAATGGATTATAACGATAAAGGGATCATTCGTAACAACAGCTTCAGCGATTATATTATCCCCACAGCCGTGGATGTGCCTAATCTAGTGACGGAAATTATGAATAACCCCTACACGCATGGTCCTTACGGAGCAAAGGGGGCGGGCGAGCTTCCGCTTGTAGGCGCCGCACCGGCCTATGTTGAGGCAATGGAAAATGCACTTGGTGCAAACTTAAATAAGATACCCTTTACAACAGAAGATGCCATGCGGATTTTACAGGAGGGGAATAAATGATGATAAAATTTATTCTTAATGGTCAGGAGGTTACCTCCCAGGCCAGGGCAAATGAGCGGCTGCTTGATGTGCTGCGGGCTGAATTTCGTCTCACTGGTGTAAAATGCGGCTGTAAAGAGGGCGAATGCGGTGCCTGCTCCGTTATCCTGGATGGCCGTTTAGTGAATACCTGTATGGTAGCGATGGGAAACCTCGAAGGCAGTACAGTGTTGACGATCGAGGGTTACAGTGAAACAGAGCGCTTTGCCGTTCTGGAAAAAGCCTATGCTTCAGTCAGTGCCGTCCAGTGCGGGTTTTGTATTCCGGGAATGATGCTTGCCTCCGAATGTATACTTGCTAAAAATCCTAAGCCTACTGAAGCTGAGATACGCGAAGGAATTTCGGGTAATCTTTGCAGATGTACCGGCTATAATGCGATTGTAGAAGCAATTGCTATCGCCGCGAAGGAGGGGCAGGGATTATGGTAAACGGTTATTTGGCAACATCTTTGCAAGAAGCTTTGGAGATTCGTGCGCGGGAAGTGGTCACGCCTTACGGCGGGGGAACTGATCTGATGATTGAACCGAAAGAGGATGCGACGTATTTATTTCTCGGTAAAGTACCGGAACTGAAAAAGATCAGTGAAGATAATCAATATATTCGTATAGGCGCTGCCGCTACATTTACGGATATTCTGGAAAGTGAACTGATTCCGGCAATTCTGAAGGAAGCGGTGTCCCAAATTGCTGCTCCGGCAATTCGCAACCTTGGTACGGCTGGCGGCAATATCTGCAATGGCTCTCCCAAAGGGGATAGTACACTGATCTTTTTTGCAACAGACGCTAAACTGCGGCTGGTAAGCAAGAACAGTGAACGGATAATTCCCATTGCAGAGTTCTTTCTTGGCAGAAAGAAAATCGCTCTCAAAGAGGATGAGCTGCTTGTCGAAATCCTGCTAAGCCGGACCGGACTTGCTAATTACTATTATAAAAAAGTGGGGGCAAGAGACGCTTTAGCGATCTCACGGGTAGCCTTCGCTGCTGTTATGGATATTGTGGATGGAAAAATTGCTGCTTGCAAAACGGCTTTTGGTGCGGTAAGTGATTGTTTTATCAGGCGTCCGGACATTGATGGAATGCTGGAGAATAAAACGATTGAAGAAGCCAAAACCTTGAGAGAACAATATCTTGCAGCTTACGATCAGGCAATTGTTCCGATCAAAGGAAGAATTTCGGCAGAGTATAGAAAAACAGTCTGCATGAATTTACTGCGTGATTTCCTGGAAAGTAACGGTATTTGAACTAAGCACCCAGCTTATAGCAAATAAGAGACCCAGCTTTTTATTAATAGCTTGGGTCTTTTTTTTGTCTGCAGCTTCAGAGGCACCAGAAAGGTAAGATGGTAAGTGGTATAAATAAAAGAGAAGCTATTAGCTAGCTTCTCTTTAGTGTGGCGGTTTAGCGCCAGGGATAGGAAAGACGGTCAAAGTAGGCTACTGCTATAAAAACAACAGCGATTACAACGCAAGCTGCAATTACAAAGAATGTCATAGCATCCCTCTTTTCGGGCCTTATAAAACTATCCCCTCATAGCATGTGCGAGTTCGTGAATATCATTCATGAAATGGTTATTTTGGCCGAAGCCACCGCCAAAGCCGTTGCCGAAGCCATGCCCAAATCCTCTAAGCGCTCCGCCAAATCCCTGTCCACACGGCAGGTAACAGATGTCACAGTAGGCCCAACGGTAAACCATAACTATGCCTCCCTGATTAGTTGCTGTTCTATTGTATTTTATGTTGACAATTAGAATGTGTGCTTTTTTGTGCCGTCAGATGTTGGGAAATAAGCCAAGGGGAGATTTCCTTTTAAAGCCTGACCACAATAAATCGATTTGAAAAGAAGAATTGTTTTTAGTAGTATTAATGGCTATCGTAAGTTCAAAGTCATCCTTATTGAAAACAAGCAGGTCCTTGTTTTCTTCGGCGGGCTTTGAGATAGTACCGTCTATTACCAGTGCCCAGTCATTATTTTTGGCTTCTGTTACATAAAAGTCATGAAGGTTACTCCAATGCTGATCAGTAGTATAAATACGGGAGATCAAAATGCTCCTGTTGTTTCTGATTATTTTAAAATCGGTCAGAGTAGCCCCTGGAAAAGTAGCAAGGCGATATGACTCTTGCTGCAGGGTATCTTCCGCTCTTTGCAGATGAGGAACTGAAAAAATAGTATTATAGATGGTTACGCCAAGCATTCCCAACAGACATACAAAGATAACGGACAGTATGACCTTTTCTTTGGGCATCATATCATACCTCCAGTACGATGGGGGTGGCAATTCACTATTTTTATTCTTCCTAACTTCCCAATATCTATTCGGGAGCTAACTGTATTCTATAGCCATAGCGTAGATAGGTCGTCAGTTTTGTATTTTTCCAGCGCTTTCTTTTTGATAACCTCTAGCGAATAAGGAACACTGTCTGATAAGGATTTTGTCAGTTTCCAGCCTGTTTTAGAGCGGTCAAGGGTAAACTGCAGATAAGCCATGGTAGGACTGTCTGCCAGTTCAGGAGCTTCGCTCTCGCGGGTATAGATGCAGGCACCGGTTATGGACGATGAATCTTGATGGGTAATTTCTACGTAGCGTAACGTAAAGGAATGGAAGTTGCCAATCCATTCAAGAAACTGCTGCTCTGATAAATCCCCGGCAACAGTATCGATTTGCCGGAGCTTGTGGAGATCTTTCGTATTAAAAGCATCTATGCGCTGAAGCAGCAGCCGGATAGCCGCCCGTTCTGTACTGGAAATAGCAGGAGAAATTCTGGTTATCGTTTGTATTTCAATGATATTGCCCCACATAATGGAGGTAAAAGAATCTTTGCGGCTTATTGCACTAAATTTGACCGGCAAGCCTGCCTTGCGCAGCTCACGGGGTAAGTTTGTAGGCTGATACTTCTGTCCGTCATCACCGATAATGCCGTAAAAGCCTTCACCGATTGGGACATAAGCAATCTCGCCTGTTAATTGGATAGTCGCTGCTGCAGCAGAAGCGGTAACTGGAATAAATACAATAAGTACTGCAAGTAAGAAGAGCAGATTCATTTTTAACAATCTCAAGATAAACACATCCTTATATGGCAATAGTTGATTATAAACGATTAAATTGATTTGTACTAAATTTAGGTTTGCCTGGAGCAACTTTAATCACAAAACCGCAGCCAATACATTTGATCCGGCATTCCTTTTGCTTAATCTGACTGGCAAAAAGGGTCAGTTTCTTTTTACAATACGGGCATTGTACTTCCATATGGATCACCGCTTATCATTATTTTGTTCCAGTTTTTCTAATCGCGTCAGAATTTGGGCCATAATGGCATCTTGATGGACCAAATGCTCCATAATAATCTTGATCTCTTCTTCCGCTGTTTTGTTAATTTGATAATCCTGTTCGGCCATGAGGCGGTCTTTTTCAGATTGCCGGTTTTGGCTCATCATAACAACCGGGCCGGTATAAGCGGCTTGAAAACTCAACACCAGATTAAGCAGGATAAACGGGTAGGGGTCCCAGGATTTAAAGAAATCAGTACCGGTTGCAGATAAATAGAATAAGTACACATTGGTCGCCATCCATATGGTGATGATAATACTTTGATAGATGATAAAGGGCCAGCTGCCGACTATTGTGGCCACCTTATCGGCGATGCGCTGCCCGGTAGTAAGCTGCTCCCGGAACTGATGGTTAATATTCCGGACTACGTGCTTATTATGATTATATCGTGCTGCAGGACCATAAATCTGCTTATTACTCATTTGCCGGTAACCTCGCTTCGCTATGTATTGCATATATTTCGCTTTCCGTATAGCTGTAATTATACCAGAAAAAAAGAACTCCCGCTTTCGCAGATGGAAAGCTCAGGAGTTCTTTTGTATTGCTTATGAATTGGGAGTAGAAGATTTAGTAGAGAAGCTATCCTTTTCAGTAGACTGATTTTTTGTTGTTTGACTTGTTTGTTTTGTGCTGTTTGCTCTGGCCTGCTGACGGCTGCGAAACTGATCAAGAGTTCTACCACCCATATGCTTACCTCCGTTGAAAAGCTTATTTGGTTATGCTTTGCCTGTTATTATGTATATGTCAGATTGTTTGCTAATATGCATGGTAATTTTTCCTGTATGTCAGTGCGGGACTAGTACCGTTTTGAGTTTTGCTATTTTGACAAATTGTGGATAGAAGCGTACAATATACAATGTTATAAAGCGTTTTGCAACAAAGGGAATGCAGTTTGGTGCCGGAAGGAAGGTAATGATGATTATCGCAGTTATTGACGGTATGGGTGGCGGACTGGGAGCCCAGGTAGTAGCTCAGCTGACAGATCATATAGGAGAAAAGGTGGGAATTATTGCTCTCGGCACGAATGCTCTGGCTACTAATAATATGGTACGGGCCGGCGCAGCCAGAGGTGCAACCGGTGAAAACGCTGTACGCGTATCTCTTCGCAAAGCGGATGTTGTCGTTGGCCCAATTGGTATTGTAATTCCTAATGCCATGATGGGGGAAATTACTCCGCAAATTGCTGAAATAGTAGCTAGCTCGGATGCTGCTAAAATTTTGATTCCCGTTAATCAAAATCACTTTTCAATCGTCGGACTGGAAGCAAAACCTCTGGTGAACCACATCCGGGAAGCTGTTCAGCGAGTTGGGGAAATCGTAAAAGAGAAAGAGGGAAAGGTATGATAGCAGTAAGAGAGAAGGTCCGCTTTGCTGAGACGGATATGATGGGCGTAGTTCATCATGCGAATTATTTTCGCTGGTTTGAAGTGGGGCGTGTTGAATATTTGCGGCAGGCAGGTATTTATCTACTTGAGCTGATGGCACAGGGAATTGTATTTCCTATTACTGATGTTAGCTGCCAATACAAGGCCTCAGCCCAATTTGATGATACTATTTCAATTGAAACCACGATGGCTGAACTATCGCGTGCCAAAATGGTATTCACTTACCGGGTTATTCGCGAAGCGGACGGCAAGCTGCTGGCAGAAGGCAGAACGCAGAATGTTTTTACCGATAATCAGGGCAGAATTATTCGTTTAGAACCGAAAGTGCTTGAAAAATTGGATAGTATGTACCGGCAGGAACCACGATAGTAAGGTATATTATGAAGATGCCCAGATAGACTATTGAAAATGAGGAGGTTGGGCTCGGTGAATAAGTCAGCACCAATTGGTGTTTTCGATTCCGGCATTGGCGGTCTTACGGTTGTAAAAGAACTGAGAGCGTTAATGCCGCAGGAAGAGATTATTTATTTTGGCGATACGGCCCGAACTCCCTACGGCTCGCGGTCACCAGCTGAAATTATTGATTTTATGCATCAGATTCTCCGTTTTTTTGCTGCTCAGCAGGTTAAAATGGCAGTGGTTGCCTGTAATACGATGACTGCCTTAGGCTTGGATATGGCAAAGAAAAAATACCCTTTTCTGCTGGTTGGTGTAAATACAGGCATTCGATCTGCACTAAAAGTCAGCCGGACGAAAAATATCGGCGTTATCGCTACGCAAGCAACAGTAGCAAGCGGGAAACACGGTAAGGCGGCTAAGGCTATTGAGCCTAAAGCGACTGTTTATCCGCAGGCGTGTCCGAAGTTCGTACCGTTAATTGAAGGAGAAAAAGTAAGCGGAGCTGAAATCCAGGAAGCGGCAATTGAGTATCTTGTTTCTTTAAAAGCTGCTAAAGTAGACGCTTTAGTTCTCGGATGCACTCATTATCCGTTTATCAGTTCCTTAATTAGCGATATTTTAGGAAGTGAAGTCACGCTCATCGATCCGGCCCGTGAAACAGCGGAGGATGCCTGTGCCCTGCTGGCCAAACATCAGCTGCTTGCAGAGGAAGGTCCCGGCAACACGAGATTTTGTTTTTCCGCTGATATTGACCGGGCAAAACGCATGGCACAGCATCTGTTTGAACAGCGGCTGCCGGACTTTGAACTGGTAAACTTGCAAGATTATCAATAGTTTTATACAATAGTTACAAAGAGGAAAACTCTGGATGGAGGATTGCTGTGGAATTTCTTGCCTTTTTATTTATTGTTGTCGGAGTGGTTATGGTTGCGTTGTGGCTGTATATAGTTCGCCAGGGAGATGCCGAATTTGATTTTCTGGTCGACCGGCGCAGCGAGTTTATTTTGGATGAGTTAACAAAAGAGAAGGCCGTTTTTTCCTGTGCGGTTCCCTTTTTGAATAAAGGAACACAGGACGGCACCATTATGGATTGTTATCCCCGTCACTTGATGCCTAATGAATACTATAAGGGCTGCCATGTTCAATCTCGTTTGACGCTGGAATCCAATAGCCGTAATGACGGATACTGGGAAGCGCTTATTGTCTTTAAAACTACCGGTGATGCAATAGTACTGACACTTACTTTTACTGATGAAAACGGAAATATTCAGCAGGCACTTGCAGATCTGCCGGATATGCCGATCGATATTGTTTATCAGGCCGTAGCACGGTCAGACTGGTATATATCGAAAAAACGGCTGGTCATGCCGGCAGCGGAAATTCAAGCAGCCCTTCAACAGGGCGTTGTGGAGCAATAGGAGGTTTTGTTGTGGAAGAACTGCAGCTTATACCGGTAAAAACCCGGATTTTGACACCGCAAGATGATATTGTAGATGCTATAGAGAAATATGCAAAAGATCAAATCGGTCCTAATGATGTTGTATCGGTGGCTGAAAGTGTGGTCGCCATAACACAGGGACGGGCAGTTCGCCCTGAAGAGCTTAATCCTGGAATTCTGGCACGGATCATGTGCCGCTTTGTACCGCAAAAAGGGAGTATGTCCAGTATATACGGCATGCAGGCAGCAATGAATGTAGAAGGGGAATGGCGGATGTTCTTCGCTATGCTCATGGGCATGTTGGGCAAACTGGTTGGGCGCAGCGGGTTGTTTTATGAATTAGCCGGTCCCCAGGCGGCACTTGTTGATGACGTTACTGGCACAATGCCTCCTTTTGACAAGCATATTGTGTACGGGCCTGATGATCCGGAAGGCGTTGCTGAAGCAATAAAGCAACGTTTTGGCTGTTATGGTGCCGTGGTAGCCGATGTAAACGACTTAAAACGGGCACGGGTTGTCGGAATTACAGCTGGTTTGGAACCGCAAAAGGTTGCTAAAATTCTCATTGACAATCCATTCGGAAATGCATCGCAGATGACACCGGTTGTTATCATTCGAAATTATGCGCAGGCAGAAGCACGGGTAGTTCAACACTCGTAAGGCTTAAAATGCGGAGAGGATAGAATAAACCCTATCCTCTCTTGTTTGTTGGAGGCGATTGTACATGCTGCTGGGGATTGATGTAGGCGGAACTTTTACAGATGCTGTTATTGTATTTCAGGGGAAAGTGCTAGCTAAAACCAAGACAGCTACTACTCACGAGGATTTGCTGCAAGGCATTTTTTCTGCAATTGACACCGTCATGCGGGAAGCTCCCGGTACTATTGAAAGGGTTGCGCTTTCCACCACCGTGGTAACCAACAGCTTAGTGGAAGGAAAAACCGATCCCGTAGGACTCCTTGTTATTCCCGGACCGGGTTTGAATATTGAGTCTCTCCTGCCTGCTAAAGCAGTCGTACTCTCCGGTTATATCGACCACCGGGGCAGGGAAGCCGCAAAGATGATTAACGAGGAGATAGCTGAAGCCTGCAAGACTTTTGCGGATAAGCACTGCTTTGCCGTATCAGGAAAATTTGCCGTCCGTAATGCTGCTCAGGAAATGACCGTTTCCCGGGAAATAATTGCCAGGACCGGAACAGAGCATGTAACAGTCGCCTCGCAAATTGCCGGCTCGCTCAATTTTTTGCGGCGAACCAATTCGGCTTATTTTAATGCTGCCGTATGGCGCAGGTTCAGCTGGTTTGCCGCAGCTGTAGAAGGGGCCTTATTCGCGAGAGGTGTCAATGCTCCTGTACATATTCTCAAAGCTGATGGCGGTACAATGCCCTTGGCCTTGGCGAAATGCCAGCCAGTCGAAGCGATTTTTACCGGACCTGCCGCCAGTGTGCTCGGCATCATGGCAATAGGCACGGCTGAGGGTGAGACTATATCACTTGATATTGGTGGAACTACAACGGATATTGCTTTATGGCGCGGGGGCAGCCCCTTGTTTGCTGAACAGGGTGCAGCGGTCAGTGGTTATCCAACGGCAGTCCGCGCTTTTTGGCTGCGTTCGGTTGGGATAGGCGGCGACAGCTGGGTTCGCCGCAGCAGTGGCAAGCTGCTCATCGGACCGGAAAGGGTTGGTCCTGCAATGGCGGCAGGTGGTACGGAGCCGACTGTTGCTGATGCGCTTATTGTGGCGGGCTTAGTCGATTTTGGCAGCCGGGCAGCTGCTTATCAGGCACTTGAGAAGCTTGCGCTGCCTGATCAGACTCCTGAGCAGGCAGCGCAGGAAATACTTGACGGTGCTGCAGAAAATATTTGTACTGCAGTCCGTGAGATGCTGGCTGCTCATCAGGCCAGGCCGGTATATACCGTTACCGATATGGTGAATACTAAAACCTTCACACCTCATGCGATTGTTGGCGTAGGCGGCACGGCCGAAGGGCTTGCTCCCCTGGTGGCCCGTCGAATGGGGGTGGCTTGCCAGATACCGGACAATGGTGCTGTGGCCAATGCCTTAGGGGCTGCGGTAGCACGGGCAACAACCGATATAACCGTGCGCGTGGATACCGAACGGCAGGTGCTTTCCGTAGCAGAGCTTGGTTTGCAGGAAAAGCTGCCAAGCAGAGGCATGACGATAGCGGCTGTCAGACAACTTGCGGAAAAATATCTGTCTGAACGCTCTGGGCGGTTTGGAATTATTCCAGGCGAAGTGGAAACAATTTACGAAGAAGAGTTTAATCTTGTCCGTGGCTTTCAAACTGCTGGTAAAATTATTACTTGCCGTAAGCAAGTTAAGCCGGGGGTGTTGACCGATGTTCACTAAGGCTAATTTAGGCTTGGTTTTTTTTCCGGCCTTTGACTGGGCAATTTCCCCTACTCATCCGGAACGGCAGGAACGTTTATTATATACGCGTGATCAAATTGTCGAAGAAGGCCTTTTCGATTTGCCTGAGATACGCGAATATAAGCCGAAGCTTGCTGCAATTGCTGATTTGGAGCGCGTTCATATCGGAGTTCCCGGAATCGCCTCCTTAATTACTGATGCCCATTTGGTATCGGCAGGCGGTGCGATTGCGGCAGCCGATGCTGTACTGCAAAGACAGGTAAAGCGATCGTTTGCTCTGGTACGGCCGCCTGGTCATCATGCGATGCGTGTTGTTCACGGAACGCGCGGCTTTTGTACGGTTAATATTGAGGCAATCATGGCGGAGTATCTGCGTCACACCTATGGCTTACAAAAAATTGCCATAGTTGATACCGATGTACATCATGGTGACGGCACACAGGATATTTTTTATCATGATCCCGATACCTTGTTTATTTCTTTTCATCAAGATGGCCGGACCTTATATCCCGGTACGGGTTTTATGGAGGAAATGGGCAGTCCGAATGCCTTTGGGTCAACAATTAATATTCCGTTGCCGCCAGGTACCGGTGACGAAGGCCTGCATTATGTGCTGGATAACTTAATTCTGCCGATGCTGGCAGATTTTGAACCGGAAGTGATTATTAATTCTGCCGGTCAGGATAATCATTTCAGCGATCCATTGGCGAACATGTCAATAACGGCACAGGGGTATGCTAAGCTAGCCGACAAGCTGAAGGCCGACATTGCTGTATTAGAAGGCGGGTATTCCATTGAAGATGCACTGCCGTATGTGAATACCGGTATTATTCTGGCTATGGCGGGACTAGATTACAGCAGAGTAATTGAGCCGGATAAAGGGCGCAATGCTCCTCGCCAGACGGAGCAAACTACGGCATATATTAGAAAACAGGTAGCCGAGTGGCAGCAGGTTTGGGCCGTGAGAGATGAAATGAAGCAGCGCGAAATTAAAAAATCAGGTGATAGCTGGCAGCGTAAACGCAGCATTTACTATGATGACAGTGGTATTCGCGAACAACAGCAGGAAAAAATCCGCATATGTCCCAAGTGTTACGGCTACCAGACAGTTGCTACTCAGGCAGAAGGCACTGGGTTTGGCTGCCAGTCGGCCTATGCTGCGATTATTCCGAGACAGGCTTGCTCTGCATGCCGGCGGGAGGCTAAAGACGCTTTGGCAGCTGCCAAACGAGCCGCTCAATATCAGTATTATTTTCTCCAGGATAAAGAACAGAGCATATTGGAAGAAATATAGGGAGGCTTTTTCATGAATCGTACCGATGGCCGTCTGGCTGATCAACTACGCCCCGTATCTATTACACGCAACTATTTAAAATATGCCGAAGGATCGGTGTTGATTGAATTTGGCAATACAAAGGTAATTTGTGCTGCTACAGTAGAAGAAAAAGTACCTCCTTTTTTAAAGGGCTGTGGTGAAGGCTGGGTAACGGCGGAATATTCCCTGCTGCCCCGTTCGACACAAACCCGCAATCCCCGTGAAGCGGCACGAGGCAAGCAAACCGGCAGAACACAGGAAATTCAGCGACTTATTGGCCGGGCGTTGCGCAGTGTTGTCAATACAAAAGCCTTAGGTGAAAAAACAATCTGGATCGATTGCGATGTTATTCAAGCCGACGGTGGAACCCGTACGGCAGCGATTACCGGCGCATATGTTGCCCTCGTTGATGCAGTGAATACCTTTTATTCGGAAGATAAGATTTTCCCAGTGAAGGATTTTCTGGCAGCGATCAGTGTTGGTCTGCTCAAAGACCAGGCAGTGCTTGATTTGTGTTATGAAGAAGACTCAAATGCGGTAGTGGACATGAATGTAGTGATGACTGGTGCCGGGCAGTTTGTTGAAGTGCAGGGAACCGGAGAACAACATCCTTTTACTAAGGAACAGATGAGCGAACTGCTCCGTTTAGGTGAGCTGGGGATTAATGAGCTGATTGATCTGCAAAAAGATGCCTTGGGACCTCTTGCCTGGAAAGTGGGGCGAGTACCTTGAAAGAAATTGTCGTAGCTACCAAAAATGCTGGTAAGGTGGCTGAGCTTGCTGCAGCACTTGCTCCGCTTAAAGTCGTTGTGAGAGCTGTAAGTGAATATGGGAATATTGAAGAGCCTGAGGAAACAGGTACTACTTTTGCTGCTAATTCTCTGCTCAAAGCCCGCTACTACGCGCAAGCGACAGGCTGCGCCTGTCTGGCTGACGACTCGGGGCTGGAAGCAGACGGTCTTAATGGACGCCCGGGGGTTTATTCAGCCCGTTTTGCCGGGCCTGGCGCCACAGATCGTGATAATAATGAAAAAATGCTGAAGGAACTGGGCGAAATGCCAAATGCTGCCCGGACCGCACGCTTTCGTTGTGTGCTGGCCTTTTGTGATACAGATGGACAGGTAATGACTGCCGATGGAACCTGTGAAGGAGTTATTCTGCAGGCGCCTCAGGGCAGCGGCGGTTTTGGTTATGATCCACTGTTTTTTATGCCGGAATATAATAAGACTCTTGCTCAGATGACGGTAGAGGAAAAAAATGCCGTCAGTCACCGGGGAAAAGCAATGGCTGTAATGGTCGAAAAACTGGCAGGCTATTTGTCATGAAGATTGGCGTAATGAGTGATACCCATGGTGATATGGCTGCTATCCGCCGGGCTGTTATCGCAGCAGGACCGGTTGATTGCTGGCTTCACGGCGGCGACTACAGTCAGGATAGTCATTTTTTAGCTGAGTTTACCGGTTTGGAAGTTACCGCAGTACAGGGTAACTGCGATGGGACGACAGGAGCTAAAATTGATGAATATATTGATGCAGGACCGGTAAAAATATGGCTTACTCATGGTCATCGTTATCCGGCCAAAGACCGGGTGGCAGATTTAATCTGGTGGGGCAAGAAATATGGTGTTCAAGCAGTGGTTTATGGGCACAGCCATATACCGGATATTACCTGCAGGGAAAACCTCATTGTGTTTAATCCCGGCAGTCCGTCCCGTCCCCGCGGAGGCAGCAAGGCCAGCTGTGGTGTTTTGGATATTGGTCCCGATGGCGCTATACAGGCTCATTTGATAGAAGTGGCAAAAGCATAAAAAAGGAGGCTTGCTGCTCTGGACAGCGAGCCTCCTTTTTTCGCTAAAAAACGGAGCCGTCTTTTTCTGGCATATATTGATTTACGTTGTCAGTTTTTCTGTGTATACTATATAATAAAAAGTTGTATATAAAAAAATTCTTATCAGTTGGTGAGGTAGGGAAATGGAAGTAAAAACACTCAAGAAACTTAAGTTATATGGGTTTAATAACCTGACAAAGACGCTGAGTTTCAATATGTATGACATTTGTTATGCAAGGACGCCGCAGCACAGACAAGAATATATACAATACATTGATGAAGAGTATAATGCCGAGCGGCTGACCAGTATCCTTAAGGAAGTCGCCAATATTATCGGCGCTAACATCTTAAATATTGCCAGCCAGGATTATGATCCTCAGGGAGCCAGTGTGACTATGCTGATCTCGGAGGGAAAAGTACCCGATCACCATACCATGGAAATGCTGACCGATGCAGAAGATCCTCAGTCTGATTCGGTTGTCTGTCATTTGGACAAAAGTCATATTACCGTCCATACCTATCCGGAAAGCCATCCTGATAAAGGGATCAGTACATTCCGTGCTGATATTGATGTATCAACCTGTGGCGAAATCTCGCCGCTAAAGGTCCTGAATTATTTGATTAACAGTTTTAATTCGGATATTGTGATTCTTGATTACCGTGTGCGTGGTTTTACACGTGACGTGAACGGCAAAAAGTTTTATATTGATCATAAGATCAATTCCATCCAAAACTATATTGCTGATGAAACGCGCGATTTGTATCATATGATTGATGTGAATGTTTATCAGGAAAACATTTTTCATACCAAGATGATTTTGAAAGAGTTCGATATGGACAACTACCTTTTTGGGACTGCCCAGAAAGATTTGATTCCTGGTGAGAAAAAGAAAATTAAACAGCGTCTGAAAAAAGAAATGGCTGAGATTTTTTACGGACGTAATATTCCGAAGGTAAAAGGCTAGTACCTTGTCAGCCCTACTCCAGTGAATACTGACGGTCTATTTTCCGCAACCCTTCGTTATCGTCGGTCAGCATACATCCGGTATGCCCCCCTTCTCCGCCTTGGTTTGCAAAAAATAGCCTCGCCATTATCCTACTGTTTTAGAACTGACAAGATACTAGTTTACAGCTAGTTTGCAATAAATGAACTTAGTTTACAGCTTCATTGTAACGATGAGGCTGTATGCTAGGTTCTTTTTCGTTTATAAATGAGTAATAATTGTAAAATAGTACAATAAAATTAACTGTTTGGTAAAATTATGTTAAATTTTCTTGTCAAAGTTACAATGTAATGGTAAAATTAGTCTATTGACAGAGGGCGTGTGTGTAAGCAATGAAGCTTGTATCAGAGCAGAATGTTCTGAACAAGTCTTTTTTTATTCCTTGCTCTCTTGTGTGTACAAACGAGAGGAGATGAGAGAAATGAGAGTAAAAATTGGTGTAAAAATCACGGTTGGTTTTGTGGTGATGTTAGCACTCATTGGCATTTTAGGGGTGGTTTCTTTTCTCTCGCTGGCTAAGTCAGGCCACAATCTCGATTCCATTCAAATTTCCAGTCAGCGGTTAATTCTTGCCATGCAAATTCAGAATAGTTTTACCGAAGGGGCGGCAAGTGCTACCCGCTTTATTGCCTATGGTGATACGCAGAACTATAAGCAAGTGGAAAAGGCATTGAGCGAAACAGTTGTTTTGCAATATCAATTTGTTGATGTAGTAGAAGAGGATAAACGGGGCGATGCTCAAAAGATCATTCGCGACACTGCAAAATACAGCGATATCATTATGAACGATCTTGCACCTCTTGTAAGGGCTTATCATAGCGAGCTCGCTGCAGGCAATGCAGAAAGAGCACAGGCGCTTAAGGGGGAAGTATCACGGATGGCCGAGCGTATGGTGCCGATTGGTGATCAGGTTACTTCGGTCATGAAGGCGGTAGTCACAGAAAACAAAACGGTTGTTGATGACAGCATCCGCCTATCGCAGTGGTATACACAGCAGGCTAATACGATCGGTTTAATTGTCTGTGCTGTAGCTTTCATTGTAGGGTTAGTTTTGAGTATTGGGCTGACTCGTGCCATTATCAATCCGCTTACAAAAATGGTGGACGGAGCCAATCGCTTTGCCGAAGGCGATCTGACCGGTCCGATTGTCGTCAAGTCCAAAGATGAGCTGGGGCAGCTGGCGACGGCAATGAATGCGATGCAAGACAGCATTAAAGCGATTGTTCAGAGCATTCATCATCTATCCCGCCAGGTTGCAGGTTCTGCCCAGGAATTAACGGCAATTGTCGATCATTCGGCCAGTGCTGCCGATCAGGTAGCGAGCTCCATTTCGGAAGTACATCAGAATTCGGAAAGTCAAATGACGGCAGTGAATGAAGCGCTGTCAATTGTAGAAGAAATGTCCAGCGGTATTGCCCAAATTGCCGTTAATACTGATCAAATGTCCGATATGTCCCGTGAAACGGCAACAGCGGCCCAAAACGGGGTTCAATCCATATCCTCAGTAACGTCGCAAATGGCGAATATTGAGCGGACTGTTCTTGGGTTGTCTGATGTGGTAGTACGGCTTGGGGAGCATTCGCAGGAAATTGGTCAAATTGTTGATACCATTGCCGGCATTGCCAGCCAGACTAATCTGCTTGCTTTAAATGCTGCGATTGAAGCGGCTCGCGCAGGTGATCAGGGGCGGGGCTTTGCAGTTGTTGCTGATGAAGTGCGTAAATTAGCGCATCAATCACAGGAAGCGGCCAAACAGATTGCTTTCCTTATTCATCAGATTCAGCAGGAGACAGGGCAGGCGGTGAACGCCATGGAAGAAGGCACAAAAGAAGTGAAAAAAGGCAGCCAGGTTGTCGATGATGCAGGGCAGTCGTTTAATCGGATAGTGGAGCTTATCAATCACGTGACTAGGCAGGTACAGGAGATTTCTTCTGCGATTCACCACATGTCCGGCGGCAGTCAGAAAATTGTATTGGCAGTACGGGCTATTGACTCAACCGGCAAAGACATAACAAGCCAGACGCAAATGATTGCCGCAGCTACTGACGAAGAAGCGGCATCTATGACGCAAATAACGGATGCAAGCCAGACCTTGTCCCGTATGGCTGAGGAGCTGCAAAGTGCAGTGAATAAGTTTAAGGTCCAGTAAATCGACTTGTCGAAGACTTTATGAGTTTAGTAAGAGGTGAAAGACACCGTGATGTACTTTTGCCTTGATGCAAAAGTACCAAAAAATCAAGAACTGTACAGAAATAGCCTTGGAAACAAGCCTTCCTTGCTAAAATTCCGAAACTCGCTGCGCTCAAACAGTCGGAATTTCTTTACGCCAGAAAGGCTTGTTTCCACCCTGCGGGACGGCAATTTCAGTAACGGTCGGAGGGCCAAAACAAGGAACGGAGAAGATATGGGATTTACGTTCCTTCGTAACTGTTTCTCGTTCTTTGGCCCTTCTGGAAATAGCCGGTCCGAAGGATGGAAAATTGCCGGCTTACGTTAAGAAATTCGTACTGTCTGAGCGAAAGCGAGTTTGCGAATTTTAGTAAGTCGGTAATTTTCCAAGGCTATTGGAAGATAGGCCTAGACTTTTTGGTCCGTTTGTGGCAATGACAAAAGGACGAACCGGGCTTTTTCCCCATACTACGAGAGGGCTGTCTCAATTAGGTTTTTAAATCTATTCGAGATAACCCCTTTTGTCTTTTTACAAAAGGCTATCGTACTAATTTCTTAGTGCGATAGCTTCTCTTTGTTTACCATAAACATCCGTATGGACAAAAAGTAATGATTATGGTAAATTAAAAACAACAAGGACAAGTGTCCTTTGTGAATAGAAAGGGGATGTAAACTATGCTGGAAAACATCTACGAAGAAGAAGTTGACTTAACAAATCCCCAAGATATCTTTGACTACTAACAACAAATTTTAAAAGGAGGGCCTGAGTATGACTGATTTGGATTTTGCCGGACTCATTAAACAGGATCGCGAAGAACGGAAGCATCAACATTTTTCCGGAACGCTGCTGGATTATCTGGCTATTGTAAAAAAGAATCCAAAGATAGCCATGCTGGCCCATCAGCGCATGCATGAACTTCTAAATGCCCGCGGCGTTGAGGCTGTTAGCGGGGAAGACAATCCCCGCCTCAAACGGTTGTATGGTAATGAAGTGATCAAAAAATATACGTTCTTTAAAGATGATTTTTATGGTATTGACAAAAGTATCATGAAAATTATGCGCTATTTCCATTCCGCCGCCATGCGCGGGGAAGAAGCCAGACAGGTCTTGTATTTGGTAGGGCCAGTAGGCGCCGGTAAATCATCCTTAATGGAAGCCTTGAAGAAAGCGCTGGAAATGGCTCCGCCCACGTACATTATCAAGGACTGCCCGATGCGGGAAGAGCCTCTGCACTTAATACCGAAGCATCTTCGTCCGAGTTTTGAGAAAATGCTTGGCATTAAAATTGAAGGAGATCTCTGCCCCGTTTGCCGCTGGCGCTTGAAACACGAATATAAAGGTGAATTTGAAAACGTACCGGTAACAACAACCGAGTTTTCTGTCCGGTCACGCAAGGGAGTTGGCGTTGTGCCGCCGGTGGATCCCAACAATCAAGACACGTCCGTGTTGTCCGGTTCGGTAGATATTTCAAAAATGGACATGTATCCGGAGGATGATCCCCGGGTATTATCCCTTAATGGTGCGTTCAATGTAGGCAACCGAGGGATCGTTGAGTTCATTGAGGTTTTCAAAAATGATGTGGAATATTTGCACACCATGATTACTGCGACACAGGAAAAATCCATTCCTTCTCCGGGCAAAGGCTCAATGATTTATTTTGACGGTATCATTTTGGCTCATTCCAATGAAGCCGAATGGAACCGCTTCAAATCAGATCACACCAATGAAGCGATTTTGGACCGTATCGTGAAAGTTGAAGTGCCTTATTGTCTGGAGCTCGAAGAAGAAGTGAAAATCTATCGCAAGATGCTTTCCAATAGTGCTTTTAGTGCCCATATTGCGCCCCATACAGTTGAAATGGCGTCGATGTTTGCAATTTTGACTCGTTTGGCTCCGTCAGCAAAGGTCGATCCCCTTACTAAGCTTAAAATATATAATGGTGAGGAAATTGTAGAAAAAGGCTCCACAAAGAAAGTGGATATTACCGAACTGAGGGAAGAGGCTGCCCGTGAAGGCATGACTGGTATCTCTACCCGGTTTATTATGAAGGCGCTGGATACAGCTCTTTCCGATTCAGAACACAATTGTATTAACCCGATTACCGTGCTTGATACGCTGATAAAGGCAGTAAAAGAAATGGTAATTAATGAGGATGATAAAAAACGCTATTTGGGGTTCCTGCAGGATACGCTGAAGAAAGAATATAATAAGCTGCTCGAGAAAGAGGTTACCCGTGCCTTTATTTACGGCTATCAGGAGCAGGCAGAAAGCTTGTTCAATAACTATCTGGATCACTCGGAGGCTTTTGTTAATTCAGCAAAAATCAAGGATAAGAGTACTGGTGAAGAGCTGGAGTGTGATGTAAAATTCCTGCAGTCCATTGAAGAGCAGATCGGTATCACCGGCACAGCTGCTCTTGGCTTTAGGCAGGATGTAACAGCTTATATGTTCTCGCTGCTGCGCAGCGGCGGAAAAATTGATTACAAGAGCTATGAGCCATTGAAAGAAGCGATTGAGAAGAAGCTGACTGTATCGGTTAAGGAATTATCACGTGTTATCACGAAAGCCCGTGTCCGCGATGGCGAACAGGACGGCAAATACAATGCCATGGTTGAAGAAATGCAGCGCAATGGGTATTGCGATCATTGCTGCAATGTAATCTTAAAATATGCTGCTAATAACTTATGGCGCGATTAATAGTGTCCCGAATCTGCAGCGGCCAGAGAGGAGAAATGTGTCATGGCAATCTTCAAGGATGGCAGCCTTACCCCGTCGGACCGTTCTCAATGGGATCGCAAGCGTCATCGCCAATTGGTTGAAGAGGCTATTAAAAAGAATGTTGGCAGTATTGTCGCTGAAGAGAGCATTATCGGTCAGCAGGGCGATAAAAAAATCAAAGTACCGATAAAAGGAATTAAGGAATATCAGTTTATTTATGGTAAAAACAACTCCGGCGCAAGCGGGGGACAGGGAAACGAAAAACGGGGCCAGGTTGTCGGCAAGGCAAACGGGGAAGAGAGCCAGGGGCAAGGGACAGGCGGGCCTGGCAGCGATGCAGGCGAAGATGTTTTTGAGACGGAAATAACATTGGATGAACTGGTAGAGTATCTGTTTGAAGATTTGCAGCTTCCCGATATGGAGCGCAAAAAACTGGCCTCTATTGAGGCAACAAGGCGTTATAAGCAGTCGGGTTTTCAACGAAAAGGCATCCCCCCGCGTCTGGCTAAAAAGAAATCAGTCATGGAAAAAATCAAACGAACAAAAACAGTACAGCGTTCCGGCGCTGCCCTTGGAGATCGTCAGCCGTTCCGTGAAGAAGATCTGCGGTTTTTCCGGGTGAAAGAGGAACAGCGCCGTCATTCCAATGCTGTGGTGATCTGCATTATGGACACGTCGGGGTCGATGGATCAAACCAAAAAGTACCTGGCCCGCAGTTTTTATTTCTTGCTGTATCAATTTGTCCGTTATCGTTACGAAAATGTGGAAGTAGCTTTTGTTGCTCATACTACAGAGGCTAAGGAAGTGAATGAGCAGGAGTTTTTTCACAAAGGCGAATCTGGAGGAACGTTTATTTCCAGTGGTTATGCCAAGGCATTGGAAATTATTGAACAGCGCTATAATCCCGAGGTTTGGAACATCTATGCCTTTCATTGCTCCGATGGCGATAACTGGACGGAAGATAATCCCCGGGCGCTGGAGTTAGCAGAAGAACTCTGTGAAGTATGCAACTTGTTCGGTTATGGTGAAGTGGCTGCCAGTGGGTACTGGCAGCAATCAATCGGTCAGCTTTTCCGGGAACAAATACGCTCTGACCGCTTTGTTACGGCTACAATAACGGCAAAAGAAGATGTATGGCCGGCCTTTAGAAATATTCTGGCCAAGGCGGAAGGGGGCGGTGAATAATGGTCGGCTATAACCTGGAGCAGCTCAAAGACTGGAATGAGGAAATTGAAGGCTTGGTGAAAGCTAACGGACTTGATTGCTATGAACAGCAGTTTGAAGTGTGCAGCTATGAAGATATGCTGTGCTATGAAGCCTATGTGGGAATGCCCAGCCATTATCCTCACTGGAGCTTCGGCAAATCTTACGAACGGCAGAAGACCTTTTATCAACACAACCTTTCCGGGCTTCCTTACGAAATGGTCATTAATTCTGATCCTTGTATTGCGTACCTTATGCGGGACAACACGCTGCTGCTGCAGATCCTTACCATGGCACATGTTTATGGCCATAATGACTTTTTTAAAAATAACCGCCTTTTTCGCCGCGACACCAGGGCAGATTTGACGGTGGAGACCTTTAAAGCGCATGCTGACAGGGTGCGCGGCTATATACAAACTCCTGGCATTGGGCCGGAAAAAGTGGAACGCATTTTAGACGCTGCCCATGGACTGCGCTTTCAGACCGCGAGGAATGGCGCGGGTCCCGAGGTAAGGCGGAGTGATCTTGCTGCAGCGACTGGTTCTGAAATTGTCGAGCGGCATCAGCAGGACTTGCTGCTGTTTCTGGCAGACAGGGGCAGGCTGGCTGATTGGGAGCGGGATTTGGTACACATCGTCCGGGAGGAAACGCTGTATTTTATTCCGCAAATGGAAACAAAAATTATGAACGAAGGCTGGGCCAGTTACTGGCATTACAAATTACTGCAGCAGCTCGACATTGACCAGGCTCTCTATCTGGAGTTTCTGCAGCGCCACAACCTGGTCATCCGTCCCTATCCCGGTCAGCTCAATCCCTATTTTGTCGGCTTTAAAATGTTTGAATACCTGGATAAAAAGCATGGTATTGATTTTATCATGGAGGTGCGGGCGAATGAACGGGATCAATCTTTTTTGAGGCGTTACCTTTCGCAGGAGTTATGTGAGGAACTGCATCTTTTTGCTTATGCGGCAAAAGGAGATGAATTGGTTGTGACAGAGGTCAGTGATGACCAGGGCTGGAAAGCTGTTCGTGATTCATTGGCGAATGCTACCGGTATAGCATCAGTTCCGGCTATTGTCCCGGCTGCGGTGGAAGGAAGCAAGCTCATTTT
>NZ_DALZUO010000035.1:0-34067 GCF_032013335.1 Anaerospora sp.
GGAGCCACAGGAGCCACAGGAGCTACGGGAGCGGGCTTAGATGCATTTGGTTATGTATATGAGTTGGCTACTTTAGCAGATGCAACTGTAGTTGGAGGAGCGGATGTCCCGTTTTCGAACAACGGACCGCTTACCAATATAACGCATACAGCCGGTACAACTACCGTAACAGTTGGTCTTGCGGGCATTTATCAGATTGACTACAGTGCCAGTCTGACTGCCGGTGTAGGGTCACAGCTTGCTATTGCTGTAAATGGAACAGTTGATGCATCCACACCTGTATCAGCACTGGTTGCTACAGGAGTAGTTTCCGGGCAGGCAATGCTTACATTAGCAGCTGGCGATGTATTAACTTTGCGTAATAACTCAGCTATTCCCCTTACCTTAGCTTTAGCTCCTGCAGTTGGTGCACAATTGACCTTAGCAAGAGTGAGTGCTTGACAAAAGGGTTTGAGATGTAAGAAAAGCCTTTTGCGTTATTGCAAAAGGCTTTTCTTTTTTCTCAACTGCAAGTGAACCGCGCATTAGGCAGGTTTTATCATAAAAAACACGAATGATACTAAAAATATGACAGCTATGTTTATGATAAGCTATATGCCGCATGCGCTTGAGAGGATGAGAGAAATGAAATTTGTTGTCTCCGATGAAGTTTTTGAAAGATTGGAATCTGTGTGCTTTGGGGTTATTCTCGCTAAAGGAATAAATAACAGCATACCAAATGCAGAGGTTGCTGCCTTGTTAGAGACGAGTATTCATTTTATTGAGGAAAAAATGACAGCTACAAAGACAAAAGAATCGCCGGAAATTCTTCCTTACCGGGATGCCTTTATAAAACTGGGGTTAAATCCTAATAAATTTATGAGCTCAATCGAAGCGATGGCCTCCCGCATTGAGAAGAAAAAAGGGTTTCCCAAAATTAATCCGGTTGTTGATCTCGGCAATGCAATTTCCTTAAAGTATCTAGTACCTTTAGGTGCTCATGATATTGACAGTGCTTCAGGAGATATTCATGTGAGGTTCTCTAGAGAAGGGGATAGTTTTATTCCTTTTGGTGAGGAGAAAGCGGAATTTGTCGATCAAAATGAATTGATTTACTCAGTTGGTGATAAAGTGAAAACTCGTCGATGGATATGGCGTCAAAGTGAACAAGGTAAAGTAACCGGTGACAGCCGGAATATTTTTTTCCCGATAGATGGATTTAGTGATCAAAATAAGAGCTGTGTTTTGGCAGCAAGGGATGAGTTGGCAAGCAGCTTGCAACAATTATTTCATTGCCAGGTGGAAGTAGGCTTTATTGATAAGGATAACAGAAGTATTGCATTTTAAGTCTTGCTGTTGTAAATTTCAGATGAGGCTGAGCCCAGAGGACTTTTGCGCCGGATGAGCCATGGATGGCATAGTTTTCCAGCTGTTTAAAAAGGCTTGGTACGATTAAGCCTTTTCTAATTTGAGTTAGAAGGAGTGTTGTCATGCGAATTCTGGTTGTGGAAGACGATACGGTTTTAAGGGAGGCAGTAGTTTCTCTTTTGTCTGAAGAAAAGTACACGGTAGATGAGGCCGCAGCCGGTGATGAAGGGTTATATATGGCTGAACAGGGCATTTACGATCTGCTGGTACTGGATATTATGCTGCCTGGAATATCAGGGCTGGAAATAGTAAAAACATTGCGCTGTAATAGTTATCCCGTTCCGATACTATTACTTACTGCAAGAGACAGCATCGACGACCGGGTTGTTGGTTTGGAGACTGGTGCTGATGACTACTTGGTTAAACCCTTTGCACTGCGAGAATTATTGGCAAGGGTAAAAGCACTGACGCGGCGCAGGGGAAATGTGGGGTTAGAAGGCGAACTGAGCTATGGTACTATTGTACTGAATAATAAGGTGAGGGACGGGTTGGTTGAAAATAACCCCCTTGGACTAACGACAAAAGAGTTTGAGGTCTTGGAATTCTTTATTCTCAACCAGGGACAGATACTAACCAGAGAACAGATTTTTGATCGGATTTGGGGCTTTGATTCAGATACGGTTCTAAGCATTGTTGATTTATATGTTCATTATTTACGCAAGAAACTTGCTCCTTATAAACTGGATACGATTATACAAACGGTGCGTGGGGCGGGCTTTATGCTAAAGGAGAAGTAGGCATGTTCACAAGTACGCTCCGTAAATTGACAGCGTTGATTTCTTTAGTTTTTTTGTTAATATTTATCATCTTTACATCTATTTTTTATGGCTATATTTCGTATGGTTTATTCGATAAAATTGATGAGGCGATGCGGTTACAGGCTAGTTCTTTTCAATTTGTCAATGGCCGTGTTCAATTTCCGCGCCCTCGCCCACTGTTTGATCCGCGTATTTTCTTATTGATGCGCAGCACAGACGGAAATATTGTTAATATTTCCCCCTTTCGTATTGAAGAAAATAATTATCTTGCAGAAATTGTTGCAAGAACTAATACCAATGTGGAAGAACCCGAGATTAGAGAGTATGAAAATCATGTGTACCGTATTGTAACGGTACCATACCGGTATGAAAATAAGCTGTATAATGACGAGTTTGTTATCCGAGAGGTCATTGCCGTCAGTATTGTTGATCCTGAAGTGGGGCTGCTTAATAACTTGTTATGGATTATTGTTGGCGGTTTAATTATCGGTATGGTTAGTATTATTGTGGCAAGTTACTTTCTGGCCAGACGTGCAATGATTCCTATTCAGGCAGCCTGGGAAAAACAGCAGCAATTTGTTGCTGATGCTTCTCATGAACTGCGCTCACCGATTACCGGAATTCATAGTAATGCAGAGTTGATGCTAAGACATCCGCAGCAGACAATTGAAGAACAAAGTCATCGGATTACTACAATCATGAAGGAATCTTCACGCATGACTAAACTTATTTCCAGTCTGCTTACATTAGCGAGGTCAGATGCGGACAAAGCTGAATTACAATTGGCTCCACTCGACTTTAGTGAAGTGGTTGAGGCTGTTGCCGAGCATTTTAAACCATTGGAAGAAATTAATAAGGTTTCCCTCACTATTCAAGTTAAAAAAGGTATTGAGTTGGTTGCAGACAAAGAGAGGTTGCATCAGCTGATCGTTATTTTACTTGATAATGCATTTAAGTACACGCCAGAAGGCGGGCAGATTTTTCTTTCTTGTGACCATGATGATAAGTATGCACTAGTGGTTGTGCAAGACTCCGGATGCGGTATAGCAGCTGAACATATACCTCACATATTTGACCGTTTTTTCCGTGGTGATAAGGCGCGTTCACGTGATAAGGGCGGAACAGGCCTCGGCTTAGCAATTGCGAAGTGGATTGTTGAAAAGCACGGAGGTAAGATTAGTGTAGAAAGCCCTGGTAAGGGTACGACATTTCAAGTAACTATTCCTTTGGCAAAGACCCGAAAGGAACGATAAAATACTCAATATAAAAAAGGAATTTTACACAAGAGGTACGAATAGTTAATGAATAGTCTGCCAATTTAATACGTACGGACGAGAGAAACTAAAGTCCAATTACAGCTGTGGGTGAAAATTGCAGAGCGTAATTGGACTTTCTTTTGTATGAACGGTAGAGGAGTTCGGCTCAAATGATATAGTATATAGTAATTTTTCTGTCAAGCAAAGGAGGGAGACGATAGTAGTGAAGGTGCGCTGGAAAGAATTTATCGCGTTGGGTAGTATGCTGGTAACGGTTTTATTACTAACTGGCTGTTACACTAAAAGTGCATCCTCGTACATTAATTTCGAGCAACCGGTACCTCTTCCGACAGTTGCAGCAGAGGAAGAGATTACCCAGCGTCCGATTTTAATTGCACTGGCTACCGTTTTGTCGCCGCATGAAACCATTAATTATTACCGGCAGATTGCCGCGCATGTGTCACAAAAGACAGGACGACCGGCTGTGCTCATTCAGCGAAAAACATATGAGGAAGTAAATATTTTACTTGCTAATGGTGATGTAGATATTGCCTTTATGTCTACCGGTGCATACAGCTCATACCGGGGAATGAGTGAAATTGAGCTCTTGGTAATGGCTGAATATGAAGGCACGATACTGTATAATGCCGAAATCATTGTGCACCGGGATAGTGAGTTTACCCAGCTCGGCGACCTGCAGGGGAAAATATTTGCCTTTACCGATCCACTGAGCTATTCAGGGCATATGGTAATTGAGGATTATCTGAGAAAAAAGAAAACGCTGCCCGAGCTATATTTTAAACGATATTTTTATACGTACAGTCATGATAAATCGTTATGGGCAGTTGCTAATCGGGTAGCAGATGGAGCGAGTTTAGACAGCCAGATATTGGATTACGCGAGAGTAAAGAATCCTGAGTTGTTGGAAAAGGTACGGATTATTGCTACAATTGGACCTGCGCCTACTGGGCCTATTGCAATAAAGAAACAAATGAATCCGGAATTAAAAGAGCAGTTACGTCATATTTTTTTGCGTATGCATGAGGATGCGGCAACTAATACTGCGTTGAAGAAATTGATCATCCATCGCTTTGTAAATCCTTCGCCTGCACTATATGAGCCTTTACAAAAATTATATGATCGCTCAGGTGTAACCTTATGAAGTGGTTTCGTCATTTAAGCATATATTATAAATTTAATGCAATTATTATTGGCATGTTAGTACTCAATCTGATTATGGGAGCGGTTATGATTCAAACCGCATCAAATCTTATTGAAGATCAGATGGAAAAGCGAGGGGCAGAACTGGCTTCCTATCTTGGGGTATTGAGCAGCAATGATATATTACTAGATGACAGGTATGCATTGTCAGACCGTATTAATAAGACAAAGCAAAATTCTGATGATGTTCGCTATATTATTGTTGCTGACTCAGCCGGGCGAATTTTAGCTCACACCTTTGATGATCAGTTTCCGCAGGGGCTTCCGGCGATGCTAATAAAGACCGCGAATAGCGCTTCAATTGGGGCTGCCAAATATCATGTTGCCAAATACGACAGTAACGAAGGCCTTATTCGAGAAGTGATACATCCTGTAGAAAATGGCGATATTGGTTATATTCGGGTCGGCTTATCAGAAAGACAAACAGAGCAAGTACTGGATAGAAGAGTCAATGACTTTATGGTTGCTATTTTGCTTTTGTCTGTATTGTCGGCTATTGGCGCTACTTATATGGCATTTGTTATCGTGCGTCCGCTTCGCGGATTAACGCAAGCGGCAGAACAAATAGGACATGGCAATTTTGCAGTACAGACTGTATCGGTTAGTCAGGATGAAGTTGGTAAATTATCAGTTGTATTTAATGATATGGCTAAAAAACTCCAGGAAAAGCAAATTGAAAATGATCGCTTACTAGAAGAACTTAAAATAAAAGAAGCGATGCGAGCGGAGTTGATTAGAAAACTATTTGTTATACAAGAAGATGAACGCAAGCATTTATCGCGGGAGCTTCATGATGAAACAGGGCAGCTATTAGCCTCATTATTAGCGTATATGAAACTATTATTTTCAAAACTAGCCGATGAAGGGCAAAAGGAGCTATTACAAAAAGCCCGGGATGTTGCGATACATGCATTAGGCAGCCTGCGCAAAATAGCAGTTGATCTTAGGCCGCCGGTGCTTGATGATCTTGGCTTAGCAGCGGCAATGAGCAAATATAGTAAGACTTTCAGTGAACAGCAAGGTATCAATGTTCATATCACATTACCTGAAGATAAGGCAGAACTAGGTTCGGAAATATCGTTGGCCTTATATCGGATATTGCAGGAAAGTCTAACAAATATAGCAAAACATGCGGCAGCTGAAAATGTATATATTTCATTGTTTGATTCCAGTAAACACATTAGTTTAATTATCAGAGATGATGGTGTTGGAATCGACAATATGGATGAACGGGAAGCAAAGCGGCAAAAGAATAATTTAGGCATATATGGTATGAGTGAGCGAGCTGAATTATTGGGCGGAACAATGAAACTCGAATCCTTGTACGGAGTGGGAACGACGGTATATGTAACGTTGCCGAAAAAACTGGGGTGATGGAATGTCAAAAATAAAAATTATCCTTGCAGATGATCATTCAGTACTTAGAACAGGCTTGAAGCTGTTGTTAAATAATGAGTCTGATTTGCTTGTTATAGGAGAGGCCGCAGATGGATTGCAGGTATTAGCCCTGCTTGATAAAACAGTGGCAGATGTGCTGATTATTGATCTGTCTATGCCTATGATGAGTGGTCTGGAATGCATAAAAGAAATAAAAAGCCGGGGAATTTGTATTAAGATTTTAGTGCTAACCATGTACGAAAATGAAGATTATTTAAGAGAGGCCATGCAGTCCGGTGCTCTGGGATATGTAGAAAAAAATGCTGTAGATACCGAGCTATTTGAGGCGGTTCGGACAATCGCAAAAGGGCAGCGCTATTTGAGCCCTCAAAAAGCGCAGGCGCTCCTAAATTCTTTATTAACTACTGTACACAAAGTCCAGGAAAATGACCCCTATACAATTTTAAGTGTTCGTGAGAGAGAGATTCTCAAGTATATGACAAGAGGGTATTCTATGAGCCAAATTGCACAGCTGCTTTGCATTAGCGTCAAAACGGTGGATACGCACAAGACCAGAATGATGGAAAAGCTGGGGTATACGGAAAAAACCGAACTCGTCAAATATGCGCTGCAGAACGGCTTATTATCTGCCGAATTATAAATTTAAGCAAAACTCTATGAACAAAAAATAAGGAAAGCGGCGATAAGCCGCTTTCCTTATTTGAGTGCTCTGTATCTGGTAAGAACCTGCAGAAAATCCGCAGGTAAGGGCGCTTCTACCGTGATTTCACGATTATCCTTCACATGCTGGAAAGTTACGGAATGGGCATGCAGGGCCTGGCGGCTGATGAGCGGTGATCGCACACCGTACATGCCGTCGCCGATGATAGGGTATCCCATATGCGCCAGATGCAGGCGGATTTGATGGGTTCTGCCTGTTTCCAAATGAAGCTCCAGCAGTGAGACTGCTTCAGATGAAAAGACATCAAGCGTCTGATAATGGGTGATGGCCTGCTCTCCCTGTGTATTGATGGCACGACGGTTAGGCAAGCTTGGGTGTGGGCCGATAGGAGCGTCGATGGTGCCTGATGAAGGCTCTGCTATACCCTTAACTAATGCCATATAAGAGCGCTTTAATGTGTTGGCAGTCAGTTGTTGTTCCAAAATAAACTGGCTCCGTCCATCTTTGGCAAATAATACACAGCCCGAGGTTTCCCTGTCTAAGCGGTGAATGGCCCGGATTGTGCTGATGATGCCTTGCTTTTCAAGATGAAAAGCTAAATAATTGGCCAGTGTTCCCGAGGAAGTTTGTCCTGTTGGGTGAACAAGCTGACGAGGGGGCTTATTTAATACCAGTACATACTCATCTTCATACAGTATTTCAATATTGCCCTGCTCAGGCTGAACACCATAGGAGGCGTCTTCAGGAACGAGAATTCGTATAGTGTCATCAGTTTTAATCTTTTTCTGAAGGAAAACTTGTTTGCCATTAAGAAAAATTCCTTTTTGACGCGTTAATTTTTGAATCTTTCTACCTGAGTATTGCAGAATTTGTTTGAGGTAAATCTCCATAGTTAATCCGCTATGTTCTTGTGCAACTTTATAAGAAGCAAATGATCGCATGGAAGCCCTTCTTTCTTGGTCAATAGTAAGGAGATAATAAAATGATTTTATTATAACAAAAGGCCGCAGCAAAGAGCAAGGTAAAAAAACAAAAGGAATGTTCTGATTAATCGGAAAAATAGCAGGTTTTTCTTACATGACTACCGAAAGTAGCTAGTGCTTGACCAAGTTAAATCTTAGCTTAGCCAGCGTAGATTTTTTCGCACTGCTGCGTTGTCGTCGCCTTACATATTCCCGATATGCGCGGACTCCTCCGCCTTGCATTGCAAAAAAATCTACACTGTCTAATTCTAATTCACAACTCGGTCAAAGCACTAGCCTTTATTCATAATAATAGTTAGGAAGAAACGAATTGCGTATGGGTGGGTGAGATAATGGACAAGGGATCATTAGGGAGTGCAGTCAGAGATCTTCCGGAAAAATATCGCCAGTTTTATTTGGAGACCGCTCAGTTTATTCCGTCTAAGCGTATGTTTGCCGACCCAATTCGTACGCTGGCATATGGCGTAGATGCCAGCTTGTACCGTATAACTCCTAAAATCGTAGTAAAAGTGCGAACAGCAGAAGAAGTGACGAAGATCTTAAAAATTTGCGACAGACTAAAGATTGCAGTCACATTCCGGGCAGCCGGGACTAGTCTTTCCGGGCAGGCTCTCAGCAGTTCAGTACTTCTTGTGCTGGCTGGTGGCTGGAGCCGCTACAGCATATGCGACAATGGAAAAACGATTACCCTTGAGCCGGGTATTATCGGTGCTCAGGCTAATCAGTACTTAAAGAGTTATTCCCGCAAAATAGGCCCCGATCCTGCTTCAATCAATCATGCCATGATTGGTGGTATTGCGGCGAATAATGCTAGTGGTATGTGCTGTGGTACTGCAGACAACAGCTACAAAACAATTGCGCATATGAACCTTATTTTTGCCGATGGCAGCGAACTTGATACAGCTGATCGTGATTCCTGTCAGCGGTTCACTGATACCCATCCCCACTTGATCGGGGAACTGCAGCGAATTCATGATGAAATCAATAGTGATACAGAGCTGAGTGAACTAATTGCACACAAGTTTAAAATAAAAAATACTACCGGTTACAGTTTAAACGCATTTGTTGATTATCACAGCCCTATTGATATACTGAAGCATTTGATGATTGGTTCAGAAGGGACTTTGGGCTTTATTACATCTGTCACTTACCATACGGTATTTGAGCATCCTTATAAAGCATCGGCCTTAATTATGTTCCCTGACCTAAAGCAGGCTTGCATTGCCGTCATGAGGCTTGACCGGCCATTGGTAGCAGCTGCAGAATTACTTGACCGTACTTCTTTGCGCTCGGTAGAAGGAAATGCAGGTATGCCAGATTACCTAAAGGAGCTTGACGAGCAGGCAACAGCACTGCTGATTGAAACCAGGGCACTTGATCAGGCAACTCTTAAGGAAAATATACAAGCAATCATTCAAGATTTGGCGGGAATTCCCGTACTGTTCCCGATTGAGTTTACGGATGTGAAGGCTGAATATGAGTTGTTATGGAAAATCCGGGCAGGTATATTTCCGGCAGTAGGCGGTATCCGCAGACAGGGAACCTCGGTTATTATTGAGGATGTGGCTTTTCCGAAAGAGCATTTGGCAGAAGCGGTACTTGCACTCAGGGAATGTATGAACCGTTATGGCTATGAAGATGGAGTCATTTATGGTCATGCACTTGATGGCAATGTGCATTTCGTTTTTACGCAAAATTTTGATACAACGGATGATAGCAGACGCTATCAGGATTTTATTAATGAAGTATGCCGGATGGTGGTCGAACGCTTTGACGGGTCACTGAAAGCCGAACATGGAACGGGACGTAACATGGCGCCCTTTGTAGAACTCGAGTGGGGTCAAAGGGCATATAATTATATGAAGCAATTGAAGGAAGCCTTTGATCCGGATAATTTGCTTAATCCCGACGTAGTTATCACTCAAAACCCGGCAGTCTACTTGGAAAACCTTAAGTATATGCCGCCTGTTCATGAAATTGTTGATAAATGTATGGAGTGTGGCTTCTGTGAGGTAAACTGTCCGTCGCGTAATTTAACCAGCAGTCCGCGGCAGCGTATTGTTATTCAGCGTGAGATAGCCCGATTGCAAGAATCGGGAGAAGATTACGACCGGCAGCGGCAATTGGAGCATGATTATGCATACTTTGGTGAAGAAACTTGTGCCGCCGATGGTTTATGTGAAACTACCTGTCCTTTAGCCATTAATACAGGCAGCTTTACTAAATATTTGCGTTCAACCAAAGTTACTGCGAGAGGACGCAATATAGCCCTATTTATGGCACGCAACTTTAGTGGTGTTACCTCTTTAGCTAAACTCGGCCTGGCAGGTGCTCATTTAGCACATGTTGCAATGGGGACGTGCATGATTGGCGGCTTGGCAGGTAAAGCCCGTTCTGTTACTCGCAAAGTGCCTAAATGGTCCAAATGGCTGCCTAAAGCTGGATCAAAGCCTCAGGCATCTTTTGTTCCTGACAAGAGTAAGCAAAAATTAGTTTATTTCCCCAGCTGCGTGAGCCGTACGATGGGGCCTGCTAAAGATGATAACGATCAGCGGCCCTTACATCAGGTTATGATGGCGTTATTTGCGAAAGCCGGCTATGAAGTAATATTACCTCCTGATATGGAAAAACTTTGCTGTGGGATGCCTTTTGAAAGTAAGGGATACTTTGAGGCAGCAGATGAAATGAGTTCCCAGTTAGAGAAGGCCTTGCTTGCTTGCAGTAACAATGGTGAATATCCGGTAGTATGTGATACAAGTCCCTGTGTGTATCGCATGAAACGGGTAATGAAAACCAGTCCACTTAAGATACTGGAAACAGTTGAATTCATTCACGACCATTTACTTAACAGGGTAGAGGTTGTAAAAGTACCGGACACAGTGGCAGTGCATGTTACCTGCAGTTCCATTAAAATGGGTCTTACCGATAAATTCAGGGTTATTGCCGAAGCATGTGCTTCGAAAGTGATTATGCCGGAAAAGGTGAAGTGCTGCGGCTTTGCCGGAGATAAGGGCTTTTATGTGCCTGAACTGAATGAATCAGCATTAGAACATTTAAAAGAAACGCTGCCGCCAGAGTGCAATTGCGGTTATTCCAATAGCCGCACCTGTGAAATCGGCTTAGCCGATCATAGTGGTATCAGTTATCAATCAATTGCATATTTGGTTGATCGCTGTAGTCTGGAGAAGAAATAAAGATAAGCAAATAATAGATAAAAAGAAGTGCTCAAGCCGGCAAATACCGGAATGAAGCACTTCTTCTTTGTTATGGAGAACTTTATTCGCCAAGTGCGTATTTTAGATTAGTTAAATTCATGCGCATGACGGTAACATAGTTTTCACCGTTAGCAATTTCGTCATCAGACAAACCTTCAAGCGGATTTAGCACTAATGTTTGTGCGCCAGTTTCACTGGCAATGATTTCAGATAATTTGGGGCTGACCAATGTTTCAAAGAATATGTACTTAATACCGGCGCTGCGTACATGACGGATAACTTGCGCCATCCGTTCAGGCGTAGGCTCAGCGTCAGGTGATAAGCCCATAATGGCAATTTGGTTGAGACCATAGCGGGCTGCCAGGTAACCGAAAGCTGCGTGGGAGGTAATGATGTCACGGCGGGCTGTTGAGGCTAGTGCCAGCTGGTACTCATTGTCAAGTTCAGCGAGCTGGGTGCTGTACTTTGCGCTGTTGGCAAAGTAATAATCACTATTGGACGGATCGGTTTGAGCTGCCGCGGCGGCAATAGCCTGTACGATAGCTTGGGCATTAATAGGATCAAGCCAAACATGAGGATCCATTACACCAGCTGCAGCAGATTCGCCTTCTTCGTCGTATTGAGCTTGAAGCAAAGGCACTACGCTTGCAGCGCTAAGGGTTTGTTTACCGGATAACGTGGAACTGCCGATTTTATCCACCCATGGCTCTAAGCCGGCGCCGTTATAGATAACAAGAGAAGCATTCTTTACCTTAATCAAATCAGCTGGTGACGGTTCCCAGTCATGTGGCTCGGCACCATTAGGAACAAGCAAGACAACATCAGCTTTATCACCGACTACTTGTTTAGTAAATTCATAGAGTGGGTAAATAGTTGTTACAATGGTTGGTTTCGTGTTCCACCAGGCTGCCAGGCTGACATTTGTGCTCAAGAGCATTGCCATGAGTGTAAAGCATAACAGTCTTGTTAGATATTTTTGCATGATCACTATGCCTCCTTAAAATAAATAAACAGTAATATTCTCAAATAAGAATATTACTGTTTATAGTATATGTCCCAAAATTTCCCTAGTCAAGGGTTATATTAAGAGTGAGAGTGCATAATATCCGTTTTGCTCACGCGTTCGGCATAGAGCTGTTTGTAAGTAAAAGCACCGACAAATATAGCAGAAGCCATAATAACAATAGTCCCACCCGAGGCAAAGTTCAAATAGAAGGAGGCAATCAGGCCGCTCAGGACGGATATTTCAGAAATAATTACTGCATTAAATAAGGTACTTTTAAAACTTTTGGATATCTGTAGACTGGCAGCCACAGGAATAACCATCAGGGCAGATACCATTAAAATACCAACAACGCGCATCGCAATGGAAACAGTTAAGGCAGTCAGGATTGCCAGCAGCAAGTTAATTTTTCTTACTGGCAGCCCATTAATTTTGGCAACCTCTTCGTCAAATGTTACAAATAACAGTTGCTTAAACAACAGTTTAATGGTTAATAAGACACCTGCAGTAAGAACTGCGGTTATCTGCAGGTCTTGCACGGTAACGGTAACAATACTGCCAAACAAATAGCCAATTAAACTGACATTATTTATTTTAGCCATACTGCTGAACAATACAGCGCAGGCAACACCGGTGTAAAGAAAAATTGCAAGTATCATATCGCCGAAAGCAGGACGGCGTGACCGCATTTCTTCAATGCCGACTGCGGCAAGCACTGTCAGCACTATCGCGCTGATGACAGGATAAATACCTAACAACCAACCGGTTGCTACACCGGCAAAAGCGACATGTCCTAAACCATCACCAATCAGTGACTGTTTGCGCAGCAAAAGGAAAACTCCAATAGTAGGACAAATCAGCCCTACCAGTAATCCGGCCATAATAGCCCGCTGCATGAAATCAAACTCAAGAATTTCTAACATATAAAACGTCCTTCTCTTGTAAAGTTGGTGCTGCCTTTAAGCGGAAAGGCTCAGCTGATCCGTAATACTTCAGCCCTTCGTCAAAGCGGAGGACTTTACTCGCATAAGGAGCTACCTTATCTAGATCATGAGTGACTAACAAAATGGTTATATTGGATGTTTGATTCAGTTTCTGGAGCAATTCATAGAATTCCTGAGAGCCTTTGGCGTCTATACCTGCTGTTGGTTCGTCTAATATCAAGGTTTCCGGAGCGGCGGCAAGAGCACGGGCTACCATGACTCGCTGCTGCTGACCGCCGGAAAGATTGCCAATTAGTTTGTGCTGAAAACCCTCTACACCGGTTAGTTCAATGGCCTTCTGAATTGCCTCGCGGTCAGCTGCATTTAAGGAACGGCCAAAGGGCAGCCCCGGGATGCGTCCCATGGAAATCACTTCAGAAACAGTAATGGGAAAAGCTCGGTCTCTTAACGGATTTTGTGGCACATAACCAATCTTGTGCCAGTTTTGAAAGGATTGTAATAAATCGCCGTGAATGCGGATTTCTCCGGCATCAGGTGAAAGTGCACCTACACACAGCTTAAGAAATGTCGATTTACCTGCGCCGTTTCCACCGACAACGGCAACAAAATCACCGCTCTCAATAGCTAGATTCAAATTAGTGAATATGGGATGACAGGGATAGGCAAAAGATACATTACTAAATTCGAAAGCATTCATGTTGTTCTCCGATCAGGCCAGCTTTTGGCATTGGCGGCAATAGCCGTAAATTTCCAGCGAATGACCTACAATTTTAAATTCAGGGCCGGCTGACTTTTGTAAATCGTTTTCGTCAACCGGACAATAATCAAGACAATTAGCCTGACCGCAGCTCAGACAAACTAAGTGATGATGGTGGTGGTTCCGAACAAGCTCAAATACTTTCGTATCCTTACCGGATAAGCCTATTTGGTTAACTACGCCCATAGCAACTAAAAGATTAAGATTGCGATAAATTGTATCGAGGCCAACATCAGGAAAGGTAGCTTTAATGCTATGATGAAGCTCTTGGACGGTAGGAAATTTTTCAAACTGCAGTAACGCTTTAATAATTGCTCGGCGTTGTGGTGTAATCTTGCAGCCTTTGTCCTTGAGCAGGGCAATCAATTTTTCTTCCACGTTAAGGTTCCTCCTAGTTAATAAAATTATTATTAACACAATTCTACTATGGATATACCAATTCGACAAGTTAAATCCAAATGAAACTGAAAGTCAGTTTTAATATATGGGCGTTTTCTATTCTGAAAAGAGTTACTAAGATAAAAGGGCGAAATTAAAAATCTAACAGCGATTTTTTATAAAAGCGAGCTATTGTAGTTAATCTAATGAAAAAATGCGTGCAACCGTGGAGAACCACAAGATTTGAAACTGTTATATCTTGACAAATATAAGATTCTGCTCTATCATTTTTGTGAGAATGAATTTCATTAACAAGAATAAATTGGGGGGTTGAGAGGAATGACGAAAACACTTAATGAGCTATTACCCGGAGAAGTGGGCGTAGTTACAAAAGTGACCGGTTTCGGACCTATTAAGCGCCGCATTGTTGATATGGGACTTGTGGCTGGTACAAAAGTTTTAGTCCAGAAGTTTGCGCCGCTTGGTGATCCTATGGAGATAAAAGTTAAAAACTTTAATCTTTCGTTGCGTAAAGCAGAAGCCGCATTGATTGAATGTACAGTCGCTGACTAGTGTCAAGACACTAGGCTTCTTGTCAGCGTTTTTATATTGCGGAAATCTATAAAAAACACGAGGATGTTACTATAATGACAAAAACAAGTTTAACTGTTGCTCTTGCCGGTAATCCAAATTCCGGTAAGACTACTATATTTAATAATATTACCGGAGCTCGCCAGCATGTGGGTAATTATCCTGGAGTAACAGTAGAAAGAAGAGAAGGCTTTCGCCGTTTCCAAAATCAGGAATTGCTCATTGTTGATTTGCCTGGAACGTATAGCCTGACTGCTCATTCGCTGGATGAGGTTGTGGCACGCAATGTGATTATTACAGAAAAGCCGGACATTATTGTTAATGTCTTGGACTCTTCCAATGTGGAGCGCAACTTGTATCTTGCGGCTCAATTGCTTGAACTGGAAAGACCGGTAGTTCTTGCTCTTAATATGACAGATGTTGCCGCTACCATGGGAATGCCGGTTGATGCTGCTGTTTTAAGCCGTAAGCTGGGAATTCCAGTCGTGAATATGGTCGGCAATCGTAATATCGGGACGGAAGACCTGCTGAAAATTGTAACGGAGACCGCCGCAAATGGTCAGCAACGGACGTTTGCCATCGATTATGGGCCTGAAATTGAAGAGAAAATTAAGCAGCTTACTGAATTGCTGACAGGGATTCCGGAAGTCAAATATCCTATCCGCTGGCTCGCGGTAAAATTGCTTGAAGATGATCCGGATATTCGCACAGCCATTCATGCTATGCCGGGTGGTTCGCAGATACTGGATAAGGCTGATGCGGCAAGAAGTGATCTTAAAAAGACGTTTGGCGATGATGTTGAACTGACAATTGCTGAATACCGCTACCGGTTTGCCGGAGAAGTCTACCGGGACGTGGTTGCTGATGGAACCAGGCACGTTCAAACGACATCTGATAAGATCGACAATATTTTAACTCACCGGGTACTTGGTCTGCCGATCTTTTTTGGCATTATGTGGTTGTTATTTAATGTTGTGTTTACGCTTGGCGCATTTCCACAGGACTGGATTGAAACCGGTATTGCCGGATTAGGCGAATTGATTGGTGCGCACATGGCTGATGGTGATCTGAAGTCCTTGCTTGTGGATGGGATTATCGGCGGCGTAGGCAGTGTATTGGTCTTTTTACCGCAGATTCTGTTGTTGTTTTTGGGAATATCCCTATTAGAAGATACCGGCTATATGGCAAGAGCGGCCTTTGTCATGGACCGCGTTATGCGAGCAGTAGGCCTTCATGGTAAATCCTTTATTCCGTTATTGCTGGGATTTGGCTGCAGTGTGCCGGCTATCATGGGTTCCCGTACTCTGGAGAATCCCCGTGACCGAATGGTTACTATTTTGGTATCCCCGTTAATGAGCTGCAGCGCGCGGCTGCCAGTTTATACGCTGCTTGCAGGTGCTTTCTTCTCTGAACAGATAGCAGGTACGGTTTTATTCTCTATTTATTTGTTGGGAATTTTGCTTGCTGTTGGTATGGCAATGATTTTCCGTAAATTCCTGTTTCCAGGTGCAACTGAAGCATTTGTTATGGAAATGCCTCCTTATCATCTGCCCACAATGCGCAGTATTGTGACGCATATGTGGGAAAGAAGCGCTTTGTATCTAAAAAAAGCAGGTACTTTAATTCTCGCTGCATCCATTCTGGTGTGGTTTATGACGAACTATCCCAGTGAAGTTTCCTACAGCAAGGATTATGACCAGGCTAAAGAGCAAGTGGAAGAGTTGTTTACAGAAAAAACTACTCAGGACATATTAGTACCTCTGAAAGTGGAAAAGCTTGAAGAGCATTCTGCTTTAAAAGATACAGTAGAACAAATGCAGGCTCTGGATGAAGAGGCGGACGACGAAGATGCCGAAGCCGCCGATGCACGCAAAGAGTCGAAATTAGCAGAACTTGAGAAAACACAGCCTGAGATTTATCCTTATGCCGTTCGCTACCAGGAATTAGACCAGGAGCGGAAGGATGAACTGGGTAAAATTGAAAAAGAAGAAGCTGGTGAAAAGCTGGCCCAAAGCTATGCCGGTCAATTCGGCCATATGATAGAGCCGGTAATTAAACCGCTTGGCTTTGACTGGAAGATTGGCGTCGGACTAGTTTCGGCCGTAGCCGCTAAAGAAGTTCTTGTCAGTACGTTAGGTACAATTTACAGTGTAGGCGAGTCGGAAGACGATGCAACAGCACTGCAGGATGCCCTAGTGGCAGATCCTGTGTTCAATCCGCTTGTTGCCTATACACTGATGGTATTTACGTTGATTTACTCACCTTGCCTGGCAGCGCTTGCTGTAATTCGCCGGGAAACCAATTCATGGAAATGGCCGGCCTTCAGCTTCGTCTATGCCACTGTGTTAGCCTGGGTTGTTGCTTTCGCAGTATATCGCGGCGGCATTTTGCTAGGGTTTTAATTAGAGTTACCAGGGGGGAGTTATTGTGGTCAGTCGATTGCGAGCGGTATTTTTACTGCTAGTATTAGTACCGCAGGCAGTCATATTTCAGATGACGAAATCTTCTCCCCTGGCGGCTGATAAATATTTCGGGCAAGCTGCGGCAATTGCACTGGCAGTGTCCTTGCTGCTTGTGCTGGCTTTGCCGGGACTAACTGTTGAGTGGCTGGCAGGCAAGCGATTAATGCAGCTCCGCCAGTTTTGCTCACAAGTGAGGCAGGGAAATTACCGGCAGCTTTTAGCGTTACCAAATGAATCATGCGATGGTGACGGTGAAGAGGAACTTACCGTTCTAATGCGGGATATGAATTGGATGGCCCGGCAGATCGAAGTCCGGGAAAATGATTTGCAGAAAGCAGTTAGTGATTTGTCGCAATCGCGTCAGCATATTGGCGAACAAAACAAATATCTTACCGCTGTTAATGCCGAGCTGCTTGCAACGCAGCAGCAGCTTGAGCAGCGTACGACAGAACTGGAAGAAGCTTGCCGGAACATGCAGGTCATGGCCATGACGGATCCTTTGACGTCTATTGCCAACAGGCGGTGTTTTTTCGAAACAATGGAACGTAATTTTGCAGCACTCATGTGCAACTGCAGGCCCATTTCCCTCTTGATTCTGGATATTGACCGCTTTAAGATGATAAACGACACGTATGGTCATCAAGCTGGTGATAAGGTGTTGCTGGAACTGGCGGAAATCATTCAGAATAATACGAGAGAGGGCGATTTAGCAGCTCGTATTGGCGGCGAGGAATATGCACTTTTGCTGCCCGATACTTCCTTGCAGGAGGCCAAAGTCGTTGCCGGCAGAATTAGGGCCATTGTGCAGGAGCGGGTGTTTGTGCTTGACGAAAGTCACCAGGCATTTGTGACTGTTTCCATAGGTGTTTGCACATTAGCCAAGCTCATTTGTGTGGACCGCAACAAGCTATATCACTACGCCGATCAGGCGTTGTATCATTCTAAGCATAACGGGCGCAACCGCATTTCAATTTATGACCCTGATACTCATTCCATTGGCAGGGCCGAGAGTGCTTAATTTAAAAGGTTGACGTCCTTCTAAGGAGGACTTACAATGGAAAAGTTGATTATAGGTGCAATTGGTGTAGCAGCATTGGGTTACGTTTGCTATGTTGTTTGGCGCAATATTGCCGGCAAGAATGCCTGCAATTGCAGTAATAGCGATTCATGCTCAAAAGGCAGTTGCTGCTCAAAACCAGATAAGGACACCAAATAAAATACATAAGGTTAAGGAGTGTTTTATATGAAAGCGAAAAAGGTAGTTGCCATGCTGTTGGCAGGAGCCACGCTAACCATGACTACGGCAGCTTTTGCCGAAGTTAAATTCAGTGGAGATGTATCGGTAAAATATGAAAAAGATACTGAAGACGGGGAAGCTAATAGCTCAGCCAATATCTCCACTTTGAGAGTATTAGGCGAAGCTGATTTGGGCTCCAACTGGTCCTTCTATACCCGTTTGGGTGGACAGCGTATTTCTAAAGCCGGTTTTGGCGATTTTAATGCAGATGGTAGTGCATACAGTGAAGACAGAAGATCCGTTCTGGCTTTTGATCAATTCGGCTTCACTCACGCAGGTAAAGATTTCACTTATAAAATCGGCCGCCAGGATGTTGCAGTTGGCACAACCGCGCTGCTGTACAGCCGTGCAGACTCCAATATCGGCAAACATTATTTTGTTGACGGTGTTACTGCAAACGGTAAATCAGGTATTGTAGATTTGGCGCTGGTTGCTGCTCAGGAAGATAATGCAGGCGACAATGCGGACAACCGCGTTTATGCTCTCCGTGCAGGCTACAGCCCTTCCGAGAGATTAAACTATGGTGTGACACTGGGCCGTTATCAATATCGAGATAATAGTGGTGAAAGCACGAACCACTGGGCTGTTGATAGCACTTATACTTTGGGGAAAAGCAGCCTGACTGCTGAATATACCAAATCAAACAGCGACAGCGAAAATAAAGCATATGCTGCAACACTTGGTTATGATTTTGATGGCAAAAATGCCGTTTCATTTACTTATTTCCGTGTAGAAGAAAATGGCGACATGGGTAAAGGAACCGACTTTGAAAATGCTCAAAAAGGTATTCATTACGGTGTAACGCACCAATTTGATGCTACCACTGGCATGGAGCTTGTATTCAAAGACCGGAAAGCGCTTTCTAATAATGCAAAAAACACTGCTTTTGAAGCAACTGTAACGTACTCATTCTAAATTCTAACAGAACAAGCAGAAGAAGCGTATCTTACGATACCATTCTTCTGCTTTTTTATTGCTCTAACACTATTTAGTCCTCGCTAAAAACAAAAGTGTTGACAGCGAGGAGAATGTTTTGTATCATTAATACAAAATCCATAGTAAAATGACGATGAACGGAAGAGTAGTTATAGTTTGTGATATTTTCAGCGAGCCGGGTTTGGTGTGAGCCGGCAGTATCGACTATCATGAAAATCATCCGTGAGTTGCGCGCTGAAATAATGAGTAAGCCGCGCCGGGCCTCTTGTAGAGGAAACGCCACCCGTTACTGTGGGCGAGGTATCGAGTATTTTACTCCGTACCTGTAGAGAGACTATGGGTGACCATAGTAATTTGGGTGGTAGCGCGGATTAACCTCCGTCCCTTTTATATAGGGGACGGAGGTTTTTTGATGTTTAAAAATAACAGAGGCTAAAATGTGACGGCAGGACTTGAGATAATAAGGAGGCGGCTTATTTGAAAATGCTAGGTGCAGAAGCAGTAATTGAAGCTTTGAGAAGAGAAGGGGTTGATCTGGTATTCGGTTATCCTGGCGGGGCAGTATTAACTCTTTATGATGCTTTATATAAAACGAATTTTCCCCACATCCTCACTCGCCATGAACAAGGAGCAGTGCATGCTGCTGACGGCTATGCCCGGGCTACCGGCAAGGTAGGTGTATGTTTTGCTACTTCCGGTCCTGGCGGGACAAATTTAATTACCGGTATTGCCACAGCGTACATGGATTCGGTGCCTCTGGTGGCCATCACCGGGCAGGTAGGCGTATCGCTGATCGGAAAAGATTCTTTCCAGGAAGCTGACATGTGTGGGATTACCACGCCGATAACCAAGCATAATTATCTGGTCAAAAATGTCCAGGAGCTGCCCAGGGTCTTAAAAGAAGCATTCTATATTGCCCGTACCGGCCGGCCAGGGCCCGTTGTCATTGATATATCGAAAGATGTTTTTAATTCTACGATCGATTTTGACTATCCCGCTAGTGTTATGCTGCGCGGCTATAGCCCGCTTTTTGCCGGTGATGCAGCAGCAGTTGATGCTGTTATTACAGCACTGTTACAGGCAAAGAAACCACTGCTTTTTGTTGGCGGTGGTGTCAATCTTTCGGATACGGCGGAGCAGCTGCGAGAATTGACAGCGCTCACAGAGATGCCTGTTACTGCCAGCCTAATGGGCCTGGGCTGTATAGCCAGTGATGCACCGGAGCATTTGGGAATGCTGGGCATGCACGGAACGTTCGCCGCTAATATGGCAACTGTAGAGTGTGATCTCCTGATTGCAGTGGGGGCCCGCTTTGATGACCGTGTAACCAGCCTGGTTAAAGATTTTGCCCCTCATGCAAAAATTGTTCATTTTGACATTGACCCAGCAGAAGTGAATAAGAATGTACGCTGTGACTTACGGGTAATCGGAGATTTACGATGGTCTTTGCCGCTATTCGTCAACAAATTCAAGCAAACACTAATACCGCAAGCCTATCGGGAAGCAATTGCTGCCTGGCGGTTACAGGTCGAGGCCTGGAAACAAGAAAATCCATTATCCTATAATCGGGCAAGTGAAGCCGTTATGCCGCAGGCATTGATTGAATGCATAAGCAAATTGACGCAGGGTAAAGCCATCATTGTAACTGATGTTGGTCAGCACCAAATGTGGACGGCGCAATATTATAACTTTACTAAACCGAGATCCTTGTTAACCTCCGGTGGACTGGGGACGATGGGCTATGGTCTGCCAGCAGCGATGGGAGCTCAATTGGGAATGCCTGATACACCGGTCATATTGGTTACCGGTGACGGCAGTATCATGATGAATTGCCAAGAGCTGGCCACAACTGCCGACAATGGCCTGCCACTTAAAATTATCGTATGCAATAACCAGGTGTTAGGCATGGTAAACCAATGGCAGCGAACCTTTTATGGCCAGCGATATTCTCATTCAACTACCAAGGGCGCTACCGATTTTGTTAAGCTAGCGGAGGCAATGGGAGTCACCGGATTACGAGTCAGCAAACCGGAAGAGTTGGAAAGAGTCTTACAACAGGCCTTTGCGCTTGAGGGACCAGTTCTTGTCGATGTGCTGCTGCCGGCAGCGGAAGATGTGGTACCGATGGTTCCGCCGGGAGGACGGCTGGATCAAATGATATTGGGGGGGCTGGAATCGTGAAATATACTTTAGCCGTATTAGTAGAAAACCGACCGGGTGTACTAACGCATATTTCTGGTCTAATCAGCCGCAGAGCTTTTAATATTGAAAGTATTGCCGCCAGTCATACGGAAGAGCCGGACACAACACGGATTACTCTGGATGTGGAAGTTGACGATGAGATTGAATTGGAACAGGTAGTCAATCAATTATCCAAATTAATTGATGTAATAAAGATCGTGAATTTGACACATGTAGATTCCATTCAGCGTGAATTGGCACTGATTAAAGTAAAAGCAAGCAAAGTAAACCGTTCTGAGCTTGTCGATATTGTTGAAATTTTTCGCGCAAAGATTGTGGATATCAACCGGGAGACGATGGTTGTGGAACTGACAGGAGAACAAAGTAAGATCGATGCCTTGTGTGAAGTATTAGTGGATTTTGGCATAATAGAAATTGTTCGTACCGGTAAAATTGCGCTATCCCGGGGCGCAATACCAGCAAAGGAAATCGATTAATATGAATACGTTGTCGCAACCGTTAACCTTGTCGCAAATCAAAGAGGCATTGCTGCGAATTCGCCCCTTAGTTCACAAAACTCCATTGCAAAGCTGTCGCACGTTAAGTGAAATGTCCGGCAAAAATGTTTATCTCAAATTGGAGAATATGCAGAAAACCGGCTCCTTCAAGCTGCGCGGAGCTGCTAATATGATATATGGCTTACAGGCCAAAGACGCCGGGAGAGGAATTATTTGTGCATCGGCAGGCAATCATGCCCAAGGTGTGGCCTGGGCGGCAAAGGCCCGGAATATACCCGCTGTTGTTGTGATGCCGAGCCATGCTCCTCATGCTAAAGTAAGAGCTACTGAGGCTTACGGAGCAAAAGTATATCTTCATGGTGCAAGCTATGACGATGCCTATGCTCATGCGCTGCAAATGCAGCAGCAAGAGCAAATGAAATTTATTCACGCTTTTGATGATGAAGCAGTTATGGCGGGACAAGGTACGATTGCATTGGAAATTATGGCGAAGCTTTTCGATGTAGATGCCATCGTTGCTCCTGTAGGCGGCGGCGGACTCTTAGCGGGAATTGCAGTTGCCGTAAAAGAACATAATCCTAAAATAAAAGTAATTGGTGTTCAGGCAGCAGGGGCGGCAGCTATGGCACAATCTTTGAAGCAGGGAAGTATTATTGGGCTGAATACCGTACAGACAATTGCGGACGGAATCGCTGTAAAACGGCCGGGCGATTTAACCTTTCAATATATTAAGAAATACGTTGATGATATTGTTACAGTAACGGATGAAGAAATTCAGGAGGGCATGTTATATCTGCTGGAGCGAGGTAAGCTGACTGCGGAAGGAGCAGGTGCGGCAGGGGTAGCTGCTCTGCTTGCTCAAAAGCTCCGGGTGACTGCAAAAAACATGGCTGTTCTTGTCAGCGGTGGTAATGTAGATCCCTTACTGTTGTCTAGTATTATTACTGCAAGACACCGGCAGAGCACCAGTGCCTAACGGTATTCTTTGCTGCAAAAGGAAATCTGGTTGTTACCGGATTTCCTTATTTTTTTGCCGGACCGTAAATTATACTTGACAATTGTCCAAAAATTGCCTATCATTAGTGATAATGATAATCAATATCACTAATGGAGGGAAGCTGTTATGTCAGTTGTTATAGTAGGTGGAGATCATTTGGGTAATATCGAGCAAAAACTACGCTTGATGGGCGTGACTGAACTTATACATGTTACTGGCCGCAAGGTAAAGCATAAGAAGGGTATTAGACTCCCACAGGAGGCTGCCTTTGTATTAGTCTTCACTGACTATATTAATCACATGACGGCTCTGATGGTGAAAGATGCGGCTAAATCACTTTCCATACCCACCGTTTTTGCAAAACGGAGCTGGAGTTCAATTGAATCCTGTCTGAAGGTAGGTGGATTGGTGAATGCATAACTCACTCAGCCATCTGGATGAAGAACAACACAAAGCTGTCAATGCCTTTTCCGAGTGGCTTGTGAGCAGTCTTTCTCCTACTATCTGCGGCAATAAGCCGTCAACAGTGCTAACGATGACGGATATACGCTTTCAGCCGTTACTGGCCTTATGGCGTACCTATGGGAAGTTAATACTGGCAGGTAGTGTAATTCAATTTACTACTTTACATACTTCGAAAGACAGAGAAACAGTGCTGTTTTACAGACCAGCAATCCTGGAGCAGTGTTTGATTTATAATTTGCACAAAAAATTTCTCTTGCAATTCGGTTATCCCGTTAACAGTGGATTAAGTCCTTGCCTTGACGTATTGCAAGCACGTTTTCAGCAATGCTGCCCTCATGAGGTTGGAGTCCTTCTAGGGATTCCCTTAAAAGATGTTTTAGGGTTTATGGGATTGGAAAATCTGCCACTAACATGCCGGGGCGAATGGTGTGTGTACGGTAATCCTGACGAATCCTTAGCAGCAATGAAGCAATATGCCGATGATCGGATTTACGTAGACAATCTGCTTGCTAAAGGCGTTGCCCCGCAAGAAATTTTGTGCGGTAATTTGGAAGAACTGGCTTTTGCAATATAAATAAAAAATTCCGGCATATTCGCCGGAATTTTTTATTTATATTGATAAGTTTGAAGGATGGATAAAGGCTTCCTACATTAGTTCAAAAAGGGAAGCTTGTTCTTATTGAAAGGACTATATATGTTCTGTGCAGGGAGAGGAATGGGAAGTCATCCCATAAAACAAAAAAAGCGGAATGATAACTAAAAAAGCACAAGTGAGATACATGTAGGAGAGTCCGGCATGTTCAGAAAGAATTCCCAGTAATATGGAGCCCAAGCCTACGCCTAGATCGAAGGCTGTAAAAATTGTTCCATTAGCAGCTCCGCGCCGGAATGGTTCTACCCGGTTAATAGCTAAGGCCAGCGTTGTAGGTTGAACAATACCGAACCCAATACCCAGAAACAATCCGGATAAGATAAATACTAAATTATCAGCAGCACAAAACAGCAGGACAAAAGATAGAGCCAGTGCGGCAAATCCGATAGCCATAATGGTTTTTGGCCCACTGGCGTCAAGTGCTTTGCCTGCATAGGGGCGGCTGAGGATAAGTGTGCTGGCATATGCCAGAAAATAACTGCCTGGGTTTGTAATTCCTATTTCTTTGCCTAGTAAAATAACGAAAGAAATGATGCTGCTGTACAGCAGAGCAATAAAAAAAGTAATAACAGCATAGATCAAAACCCTATTTTCAAAAAGAGTGTCTATACGCATTTCAACAGGTTTTCGTGCAGCGTGAGTTTCCTTAAAGGTGATAGCAAGTACGCAGATAAGGGCGGCTGCTGCTAAAAGCGAACTACTGGAGAATAAAACCATAAAACCTGCATGATTGAGAATTAATAGTCCCAAGGCTGGACCTGCAGCCATTGCAAAGGTATTTGATAAGCCGTAGTAGCCAATGCCTTCACCACGTCTCTCTGCCGGAACAAGGTCAGTGGCTACTGTGCCGGCAGCTGTTGTGGCAAATCCCCAGCAAAGACCATGGATCATTCTAATGATAAACAACAGCAGTAAAGTAGTGACAAAATTGTAGATCGCAATCGAAATTGCTAATAAGAATAAGGTGATAAATAGTACTCGTTTACGGCCTAGCGTATCAACTGCAAATCCTGCCAGCGGGCGGGCGATTACAGCTGCCAGGGCAAAAAAGCCAAAGATATAGCCTACAGCACTTACATCGCTGCCTAAGTAATCAGTAACAAAAAGTGGCAAGGTGGGTAATAAGCAATAAAAACTGACAAATACCATAAGGTTTGCTGTGAAAATCAGCAGAAAATCTTTTGTCCATAATTGTTGTTGCGGTGTAGTAGCAGTGTTCATTCAAGACTCCTTGTTTATAGATAGTAAGGTATCATTCGGATGGAGGCTGCTATTTACCTGCAACTATCGGCACAAGAATACGTATTTTAGCAAAAATAGCATTTAAAATATACTTTTGTATATATGATAAAGGCAAAAAAATAAAAGCTTGGGGGAAATACAAGGAAAAAACTAGACGGTGTAATAAAACAGCAGTAAGATAAACAATATCATGAGCTCAAAGAATGTACTGATTGATGAGATGAGGCATAGTTAAGTTATACATAAGAAAAAAGAGGTGCGGTAAATGGATAAAACAAGTAATCGCTTGATTATTGCATTGGATGTACCGACAATTGAGGATGTGACCCGAATTGTCGATACGGTAGGTGATGCAGTGGATTGCTATAAAGTAGGAATGGAAGCTTTTTATGGGTTGGGTCATACAGTACTTGCCCAATTAGCAAGCCGGAATAAAAAAGTATTTGTTGATTTAAAGTTGCATGATATACCCACAACAGTCAGCAAGACAGTCAAAGCCCTCTGCCAATTTTCCCCTGCGTTTATTACACTTCATGCAGCAGGAGGAGTAAAAATGCTGAAAGCTGCTATGGAGGAGGCTGACCTCTGGGCGGCCCGTACGCAGCGGCCCCGCCCTAAATTGCTCGCAATTACCGTGTTAACCAGTTTAGGGGAACGGGACTGGGTGGAGATTGGTTATCAAAGCCCTATCAGGGAATCGGTTTTGCGTATGGCAGTGATGTGTAAAGAAGCGGGTATGGACGGAGTAGTTGCCGCTCCGCAGGAAGCGGCAGCAATCCGGGCATTATGCGGTTCCGATTTTCTCATTGTAACTCCAGGAATCCGGCTGCACCCCGAACGAAATGGTGATCAGACGAGAACAGCAACACCTGCACAGGCTCTTAAGGCAGGGGCTCATTATTTGGTGATTGGAAGGCCGGTTTTATCGGCAGACAACCCGCGCGATGAAGTGAACCATATATTATCCAGTATGGATGAATATATGGAGAAAGCTAAAGACTGATATTGGATAGGGGGGAGATGATTGTCTACACTATTGCTTAAGAATGGTAGAGTGATTGATCCAAGCCAAAATATTGACAACAACGCAGACGTATTGATTAAAGATGGAAAGGTAGCCGCAATAGCAGCTAATATAAATGATAGTAATTGTGAGCAAATTGATTGTGCTGGCTTATGGATCACGCCTGGGCTGGTAGATGGGCACTGCCATTTGCGTGAACCTGGAGCGGAGCATAAAGAGACCATTGCTACCGGAACGCAGGCAGCTGCCCGGGGCGGATTTACGACTGTCGTGGCAATGGCTAATGTTAATCCTGTTCCGGCTAGTTTGAAAGACTATAAGAAAATCCAGAAACTAATTGATCAAACAGCAGTTGTACGGGTGATTCAGGCTGCCAGTGTGACAAAAGATTTAAAGGGGCGAGATCTTTGTGATATGGCGACACTGGCCGCAGCTGGAGTGAAAATCTTTTCTGACGATGGGTATTTCATTGATCGGGCAGCTGTTCTATACCAAGCGCTAAAACTGGCAGCTAAGCTGGATGTTACACTAGCCTTACATGAAGAAGATACGTCGTTAAAACTGTATTGGCCTACAGCCTATGAGCCTTTAAATGAAATCGCTGCAATAGCACGGGATTTGGAGATCCTGCGCGTTACCGGAGGAAAAGTTCATTTTCAGCATATTAGTACATCCCGCGGGGTAGAGCTAATTCGCCGGGCTAAGCAAGAAAAGCTCAACATTACTGCAGAGGTATGTCCCCATCACCTCACGCTGACAGCTGAGGCTGTTTATTCACAGGGAACGGATGCAAAGATGGCACCTCCCCTTAGAACGAAAGAGGATATAGCTGAACTCATCAAAGGGCTGGATGATGGTACGCTAGACATGATAGCTACCGATCATGCACCTCATGCTGAAGATGATAAGAACACAGTCTTTGATCTTGCAGCTAACGGCATAATAGGCTTTGAGACAGCGTTCCCGCTAATGGTGACAGAATTGATCCATCGCCGGGGCTTTTCCCCAATGTGGTTAATTGAACGGATGAGTACCATTCCTGCCCGGATCTTTTCTTTGCCGGGGGGCAGTCTGTTAGTAGGAAATCATGCGGATATTTGTGTGATTGATCCTAATAAGGAATGGATTATTGATAAACGGCAGCTGGCATCCAAGAGCCGTAATACTCCCTATCACAATACCCCAGTCAAGGGGAAGGTGATAAGGACGCTAATAGATGGCAAGGTTGTTTATAAAGATTATTAATAAAAAATTAAAATCCAGCATTATACAGGTTTTCTGCCTCGCAACAGGCAACAGGAAGCAATTTACAATTAAAATACAAAACTTTACTTGCTATTGCAAAATTGTTCCGGGTATGGTTAAGCACTTAAAATTGCAAAATAAAGATGGATTCCAATAAACGATAAAAGGGGGATTCATCAATGGAAAACAAACAACAAAAAAACAGCAAGCAAACAGGTTCGCTTACTTCCCAGTATGATCTTAACAGCAGTGCAACTTCCGGAATGAGCGCTGGATCTAACTACAGTGCAGGAACCAGCTCCAGCACACAGGCCAGCAAAGCGCAATATGGCACGATGACTGCCACCCAGGATGCCAATAACGACTATAGCAGCAGTGCAATGTCCGGTGCTAGCGCAGGAACCAGCTCCAGCACGCAGGCCAGCAAAGCTCAATATGGTACTATGACTGCTACCCAGGACGCTAATAACGACTACAGCAGCGATGTCAGCAGCAGCTATAGCAGCAAAAATGCAACTAACAAAACCACTGGTACTACACTTACCGAAAAATACGACATTAACGAATAAAATAAGAAACCTGACAGGACAAACCATTCGGTTTGTCCTGTTTTCATTTGCGCGTGTATGTTTTTCCGGTATCTAAACCAATCTATCTAAGAGAGCATATCGTTATGAGAAAAACATCTGGAAGGATGATCATAATCCATGCATGTTACAATCGTGATACCGACCTATAATGAGCAGGAAAATGTTTGCTTAATCAGCACTCGTATCCGTAATGTTTTAGAAGGCAAGTGTTATAGTTATGAAATTCTGTTTATAGATGATAGCTCCGATGCCACACCGGCAGTACTTGAACAATTAGCAGGCCAGTTTCCCGAAATACGTTATATCCATCGCCATGGAGTGCGGGGGTTGGCTTCTGCTGTTGTGGAAGGCTTTAAGCAGGCAAAAGGAAAATATATTATTGTTATGGATGCTGATCTCCAGCATCCACCAGAGTTAATACCGTTAATGGTAACTCGTCTGCAAGAATCGGATGTTGTTATTCCCAGTAGGTTTATTTGTGGAGGATCAGACGGCGGGCTAAACTGGTTACGTAAATTAATATCCTGGAGTGCCCGTGCAATTGGCCGTTTTTCTATTAAAAGACTACGGGCTATTTCGGATTGCACAAGTGGCTATTTTGGTATTAACCGTACCGTAGTTGAGCAAGTCAAACTCGAACCTATTGGCTGGAAAATTCTAATGGAAGTTCTCGTTAAGGGGCAGTATTCAACCGTTCACGAAGTACCCTATGCGTTTGAGGCCAGAGACGCGGGACAATCCAAAATGAGCTTGAAAGAACAAATGAATTACATGAAACATATTGTGCGCCTAATTCGGTACAGTCCTGAAGATCTCCGATTTTGTTTGTTCTGCATGGTTGGAAGTTTAGGGGTTTTGGTAAATCTGCTAGCGTTACGTTTGTTGCTAAACGTCTTCCAGTTGGAGGGAGTTGTAGCCTCGTTAGCTGCGTCGGCTATTGCTATGGTTCATAATTTTTGGTGGAACGATAACCTGACATGGAAAGAACATCAGCAGCCTATCTTCTGGCGGCGGTTATTGCAGTTTCCCCAATTTGTACTGATTTGCTGCTTTAGTATTGGCATTACTGCTTTTTTTGCGCAGCTTTTCGAAACTGTCGAATGGAACATCTATTTAGGCCAGCTTTTAGGAATTCTGCTTGCAACGTTCTGGAGTTTTTCCGCTAACAATAGATGGACCTGGTCGAGCCGTCCCTCAGAGAATATTTGCAGAGAAAAGTTAACGGTTACGCAGGAGCGAGTGTAGATGAATGGGTATTCTACTCAGATAAAAGTAATTGGTTTACCTATTTTATTGCATAGCGCCATTGTAATTGCAGCCACAGTGCTGTCCATGTACATACCCGAACAGGCTCCAGCCGGTTTTGTTAATCCTCTGCTGAGCCCGACCTATCCGTTTGTGGAGAAATTCATAAAATGGGATGCACACTGGTATACGTATGCTGCCCAACAGGGATATGACAGCCAGAGTATTGTCTTTTTTCCAGTCATTATTCTCTTACTGAGAGGGGCAGGGCAGCTTGGTATTCATGTCGGACTAGGTGGATTTATTATATGTAATTTGTTTGCTGTGGCAAGCTTTGCTATGCTGTATTTGGTATTGCGCAGGGATTTTTCCGATAAGGTTGTGCAGCGGGCATTATATGCTTATGCTGTCATGCCTACGTCATTTTTTTTGAACAGTATTTACACAGAGTCGATTTTTCTGACATTGTCCCTAACTTGCATATACTTTACCAGACAAAAGAAATGGTGGCTTGCAGGAATTTTTGCGGCGTTGGCAGCTTTGACACGAAATTTAGGGATTTTCCTAATGCTATTCATGCTATACGAATATATTGCTGAATACTGGCAGCAGCGCAGGCCTGCCTTTTCGCTGCTGGCTTTCTTGCTACCGCCGTTAGGCTTACTTGCATTTATGAGTTACAATTTTTGGCGGGTAGGAAGTGCGGTTGCTTTTATTAACGGACAAAGAGAATGGGGCAGGCAATTTGAATATCCATGGGTTAATATGTGGAATAACATCCGCTTAGTAGAAGCCAACTTTCCGCACGTGCAGCCTGGTGTGTTGCTTGATAGTTTTCTTGTTGCCGGCTGTCTGGCAGCATTACTGTCAATGTCTTTGATGCGCCGTTTCGATATACGCATATCGTATTTAATTGTGGGCTGGTTTTGGTTTCTCATTCCGATGTTTTCTACGACGGCATGGTTTCCGCTTTATAGTATGTCCCGCTTCATTTTAGTCATCTTTCCTATTTATGTGGGAATAGGGCGGCTACCAGACTTATGCTTTTATGGCTATATGATTCTTAATGTGGTCCTTTTGTCACTATGCACAATAGGGTTTACAGGTTGGCATTGGCTTGGTTAGGTGGCAATTTCTTTAAAGGGGACTGCTTATAAAGATAGGGAATGATGGCTGCAATCGGCTGCTGGTACAGCATGCCTAATGTAATGGGCAAGGCGGCCGCAGCAGGAAAATAAGTAAGGGCTAATACCAGGCCAAAGCTTAAATTGCGTAAGCCTACATTGTAAATCATTGCAATAGTTGTAGCATAACTCCGGTCTTTTGTCGCGAAAGAGCCTAGATAGCCGAGACTATAACCGGCGATGACAATGAACAGCGTAACGAGTAATGTTTTAAGCAAGGTACTGCTCCAATGGACTTCCGGAGCTACAAGGCCGGCGCTAATGAGAATTACACTAAAAAAGCCAATTTTTGAAGTGAGCCCACCAATATGCTTGGCAAAATGAACTGCTTTTCCTTTAGTCCAGTCATGAACGGCCATACCAAGCAGACTGGGAAGAGTAATCATTGCTAAGAGCTCCAGTACCATGGCAGTATAATTAATTTGCAGGCTTTGCCCGAGAATTAGTTTGAAATAAAGAGGTAATAGGAGTGGAACAAGTAACGTATCCAGTGTTACAGTTACTAGTGATACGGCAGTATTGCCTTGCGATAATTCCGTCCAGATAACCGAGGTTACTCCTACCGGTATACATGCACAAATCAAGTAACCAATACGGATTAAAAAATCATTAGGATAAAATAGTATTCCTGCCAGCCATGCTACGAGTGGTGTGATAAAATGAATTAAGGCAAGTGTCCATAAGGGGACCCAGGGGTGTCGCAACACTTCTATGAATTTTTTAAAGCTTATTGATAAAGACGTGATAAAAGTCATATAACCAAATAATAAAATAACAAGAAATCGTGTTACAGATGAATCTGGTATTTGAAGAAAAAAACCCGTGAATAAAGCGAATAAGACTACTAGAAACATATGGCTTGACAGCCAGTCATTCCACAAGCGTAGTTTTTGTTGCATGTTAATTCTCCTTGCTATCAGCGTTAACAGTCACTTGTTATTATATACAAAAAACGCCCTGCAAGGTGCAGGGCGTTGGGAAAAAACTAATATTTTTTGTAGGCAGTTGATTTTGCGCCGCAGATGGGACATTTGTCAGGGGCATCATGTTCGGCAACATGTCCGCATACGCTGCAGAGATATACGTCATAGACTTCTTTGCTGCCAATGTTATCTAACGCTTTTTTAAATAATTCGGCGTGAACTTTTTCGCTTTCATTTGCAAATTTGAAACCACGTGTAGCGGCTGTCATTCCTTCTTCTTCGGCTTTGGCGATAAAAGGCGGATACATCTTGGTGAACTCGTAGGTTTCACCATTGATAGCAGCTTGAAGGTTTTCCGCGGTTGAACGAATGCCGCCATTATTGCGGAAATGGGTATGAGCATGAATCGTTTCCGCCTCTGCAATTGCTTCAAACAGTTTGGCTATTTGCGCATAACCATCAGCAGTTGCTTGTTTGGCATAAGCCAGATATTTACGGTTAGCCTGCGATTCTCCTTCAAAGGCGGCGGCTAAGTTCTCTTCCGTTTTCGACATGTTTGCACCTCTCATTTGTCAATCATACATATAGTATGAACATATAAAATATTGATATTCAAAAAATGGAAAAGGAGCTAAATAATGGATAAAAAATTACAGGAAAAATATGCTCGACTGATTGTTAAGACAGGGATTAATATCCAGCCCAATCAGACACTAGTTATTACTTCCCCGATTGAGTGTGCTGAATTTACTAGAATAATCACAGAGATAGCTTACCAGGAAGGAGCTAGGGAAGTTGTCGTGAGCTGGAAGGATGAGCTTTTGTCAAAAATTCGGTTTCTGCAAGGACCGGAAGAAATTTTTGATGAGTTTCCTGATTGGCAGAAGGAGTTTTATTTATCTTATCTGCATAAAGGGGCGGCCTTTCTACGAATTGCTGCTGAAGATCCTGAATTAATGAAAGATGTGAATCCCGAAAGAATGATGAAGGCACAAAAAGCAAGCAGTACAGCGCTTCAAGAATATCGCGAACATTTAATGAGCAATAAAAATGTTTGGTCAATTGCATCGATGCCAACAAAAGCCTGGGCAAAAAAAGTCTTTCCCAAACTATCAGATGAAGAAGCCGTTGAGAGGTTAGGAGAAGCTATTTGTAAGACCGTGAGAGTGGATCAGGATGACCCTGTTGCTGCCTGGAAAATGCATATACAAAGATTAAAGAAAAGCATGGATTTTATGAACTCACATAAGTTTTGCAGTCTAGAATATAAAAACTCACTGGGAACGAATCTTACTATTGAACTGCCTGACGAGCATATTTGGCTTGGGGGTTCCGAGTATTCTGCCGGGGGAGTAGAGTTTATTGCCAACATGCCAACAGAAGAAGTCTTTACATTGCCTAAACGGACGGGAGTCAACGGAACGGCTGTTAGCTCAAAACCGCTTAACTATAATGGTAATCTAATTGAAGAGTTTACATTGGTATTTAAAGAAGGTAAGGTTGTAGACTGCCATGCAAAAAAAGGCGAAGATATCTTAAAGAAGCTGATTGCTACAGATGAAGGCTCCTGCTACCTTGGTGAGGTAGCGTTAGTTCCGCATGAGTCACCCATTTCCCAGTCTAATATCTTATTCTACAATACCCTTTTTGATGAAAATGCATCCTGTCATCTAGCTTTAGGCAAAGCGTATTCCGTTTGTATAAAAGATAGTGAAAGTAAGAGTAAAGCACAATTATTGGAACTCGGCATGAATGACTCGCTTGTACATGAGGATTTTATGATCGGCACGTCAGATCTTACTATTATAGGAACAACTGCCACAGGTGAGAAAATACCTGTGTTCAAAAACGGTAATTTTGTATTTTAACTCAACAATCAAATGGTAGTAGAGGTGGAGCAGAAATGAAAAGATTTACTGTTTATCCTATTGGTATGCCTCAAATACAAGATGTTTGGCTGGATACAGGCTTTAGCCTGTATTCGGCTGAGCAAGGTTTACCCGAACGGCCTGATGTGATTCTCAGCGGTCCGGCAATCACGAATGACAAACTTATAGAAAACATACAGAACTATCTGCCCAAAGTGATTATCGGTGTTGGTCATGATAGTCTGGAGCTGACAGAGCCGCTTAAAGAAATATATCAATTACATGTATGGAGAGCAGAAGATATAAACTATCTCATTGCAACACGTATTGAAGCTCAGCTTGAAATACCTCAATGGCATTTATATGGAGAGAAAGCCGAAGAGTGGCATAAAGGGGCCAGTGATAGTGTCTACCGCCATTTGCTATATGAAGTATTTCGTGAAACGCAGGAATGGTGCGGACATACATTTTCAGTAGTTACCGGATTATAGACTAAAGAGCACAAGAATTAAGGCTATAGAAGATAATTTATAAAAACATGAAAATGTAGTTGACATGCTATATTAAATATAGTATTCTATATAAGTCGCTGAAACGAACAGCGATGATCCGAAAAAAAGATGTTGACAAAACAAAATGGTTATGTTAACATAAATAAGCTGTCAC
>NZ_DALZUO010000036.1:0-32784 GCF_032013335.1 Anaerospora sp.
TTGCAATAAAATCTACACTGTCTAATTCTAATTCACAACTTTGCCAAGACACTAGCTTCTGTGAATTCATCTTACTATTTCATTAAATTACTTTTCTATATTACCATAAAACAAGGGGATGTAAAGAAAAGACTATTTAGTCAGCACCAGATCTTAAGATCAAGTCAACATTTTGGGTTTAGCACGGTGTGTAGCCTGGGCAGTCAGCGGGTTTTCCGGCCAGTAATGTTTCGGATAGCGGCCCATCAATTCCCGGCGAACTTCAAAGTACGTTGTCTGCCAAAAGCTGTGCAAGTCCCGTGTTACCTGCACCGGCCGCTGAGCCGGTGAAAGCAGCTGCAGCGTTAAGGGAACCTTGCCGCCGCCAATACACGGCGTTTCACTAAGTCCAAACAGCTCCTGCAGCCGCACTGCCAGCGTAGGTGCCTCCGGGTTGCTATAGTTAACGGCAATGTTTTGCCCGCTTGGAACGGTAATATGGGTTGGTGCGTCTTTATCGAGCTGCTGCCGTTGCTGCCAGGTAAGCAGACTCTCCAGAACAGCCGTCATATTGAGCCGCTGCAACTCGGCACTGCTGCTCATGCCATAAACATAAGGGCCCAGCCAGTGAGCGAGCGTAGCAGTTAAATATTCTTCAGACGTGTCCGGCCAGTGCTCTGGCTCAATACAATGAATAAACCTTATACGCCAGAGCCATTGTCTGGCTGTTTTAGTCCAGGGGAGAATATCCAGACCCGTTTGGGCGATGCCGGTCACTAATGCTTCCAGACACTCATCACGGCTAGGAACAACAGGCGCCTCCTGCAAAAGCAGTTCTCCCAGGTATTCTCGCTGGCGTCCCCGTACTGCCTGGGCGTTGGTATCCCAAAAAACCTGCCGCCGTTCTTCAAGCTGTGAAGGAAAGTGCATTCGCAAACAATCGATACTAACAGGAGCTGCCAGCAAAATTTGGCTCTCGATTCCTTTGTCATCAAGCTCGGCTGCTACCAGATAACTTTCTGCACTAAGGGCTTGCATAGCAGGCAAAACAGCTCCTCTGCCGTTTCTGAGCAGATACCGCCCATCGCTGCGTCTTTGGGCAATGCGGTCAGGGTAGGCTAAGGCCAGCAGCAAGCCGCAGTCGCCGCTATCTATTTTCCTATCTGTCCCGAGTGAAAGGCTGCCTTGCAGGTATTGCAGCTCAGCACGCAGCCGTTGATATAGCCCTCCATCGATCCGTCGTGTACCAACCTGCCCACCTTGCCGAAAGGCATCCACCCGTAACCTGAGGTCCGCATCACGACTGCCATCCCCCTGGAAAACATCCCGTTCGTTAAGCAGCACTGCCACTTCACAAGCCAGCCGGCCAAGCCGCTGTGCTATGGCCTGAATGATCATATGAGCTAACCTTGGATGGAAGCCCATTTCCGCTACTTGTTTGCCATGACCCGTTATCTGTCCTTCTCTTGTTATTGCTCCCATTTGCTGGAGCAGTTCTTTTGCCTGTTGAACGGCAGCTTCCGGCGGCACATCAAGCCACTTAAGGTCTGCAGGCTGCCGCACGCCCCAAACGGCCAGCTCCAATACAAGAGAAACTAAATCGGCTGCTCTGATTTCCGGAATACGTTGCTCTTCCAGCCGCAAATCTTCCCGTACTGTCCACAAGCGGTAACAAACTCCTGGTCCTAATCGCCCTGCCCGGCCCCGGCGCTGATCAGCAGATGCACGCGAAACGCTGACAGTCTCCAGCCGGGTCATCCCGGTCCGGGGGGAAAAACGGGGAATCCGCATGCGGCCACTGTCAATAACGATCTGAACGCCTTCTACCGTCAGACTGGTTTCGGCAATTGAGGTAGCCAGAACCACTTTGCGCTGGCCGGCCGGACTCGGTTCAATCGCCAGATCCTGCAGGGCCGGTGATAAGTTGCCGTAAAGCGGCGCTATCCTGACATCAGGGCCTGCAACTATACCAGCTAATTTTCTTTCGACCCTGCGAATTTCACCCGCTCCGGGCAGAAAGACCAACATATCACCGGAATGACGGGCAAGAGCAGTAGAAATCGCCTGAACCACGGCATCTTCCAGACTGCCCTGCAGCGGACGTTCCAAATAGCAAGTCTCTACCGGAAATTGACGGCCCTCACTGACCAGAACAGGTGCCTGATTGAGTAAGGCAGCAACTGGCTGAGCGTCAATCGTTGCAGACATCACGAGTATACGCAGATCACTTCGCAGTACTGACTGGGACTCCAGCGTCAGTGCCAGCCCCAAATCAGCCTGCAGGCTCCGTTCATGAAATTCATCAAAAATAATCAATCCCACATCACTGAGCATCGGATCACTTTGCAGCATTCTTGTCAGAATACCTTCGGTGATCACTTCAATTCTGGTTTTGGTGCCTACTCTACTGTCCAGGCGAACTCTGTAGCCCACCGTTCCACCCACCTGCTCACCCAGCAGCGAGGCCATATACCGGGCCGCAGCACGGGTTGCCAGCCGCCGTGGTTCCAGCATGAGGATACGCTTTCCATCCAACCACGGCTCCCGCAGCAGGGCCAACGGTACCCGGGTAGTCTTTCCCGCTCCGGGAGCCGCTACCAATACAGCATTGCCAGGTAACCGGAGCACCTCTTTAAGTGACGGTAAAATAGCGTCTATTGGCAATTGGATCAAATTCTTCACCTCATTAAATGATTAGGCCCTTCTTTTCCCGTTCTTCGTTCTTTTCGGCCCTTCTGGAAAAAGACGGTCCGCAGGATGGAAAAAAGTCAGCTTACGTTAAGAAATCCGTTCTGTTTGAGCGCAGCGAGTTTAACGGATTTTAGTAAGCTGACTTTTTTGCAAGTCTTTTGGAAGACAGGCCTAGCATTTTTGGTACTTTTGTTGCGATGACAAAAGTACGAACTAGGGCTTTTCCCAGGTAACCTATCAATCTTACTGAGCAAAAAGGCAAAGCGAGAAGCCGTACAGTTACTCAAAAGACTATAAAAAAGCATTATTTGCCGGCTTAACAGGCAAATAATGCTCTTAATGCATTTACGATAAACGTTTTAATTCGCCAATAATATCGGCTATTTCTTCTTTACGGTCAACAGTGTCAAGCGAATCATTCGTGGTTAGAATGAAATCCAAATAGTCCTGAATTTCATCAATGGCATCAATGATTTCTTCTTCCTCTTGAGGAAGAGCCTCTTTTATACCATCTAATGTTTCAATAACCGCACCTAGTTTTTCCGCCACATCATCACTGTTTCCCGGTTGAATAACGTCTTCCAAAATGGCTACTACCGGTTGAAAATCTACCTTGCTAATACAACTCACTCCTTTTTTAAGGATGTACTATACTACTTTTTCCGCTTCGTCCCGCGCCTATTCGCCAGTTACCACAAAGGATTTATTATCCTTTTACTGCACGCGACACCAGAGAAAGCTTTGAAGGAAATATTGTAGTGATGACACACCCCTGAGTTTATTGTATTCTGTGCAGGTAATAAATTTCCTCTCAACCATAACAATTTTATGTCACTTTTTGTTAAAATTTCTAAGAAATTGCCATTTCTATGAGGAACGGAGAAATACTAAACTCGGCCTCCGTAGCGCCCCGTACCTGCTCTACTGTTACTCCCGGCGCAACCTCGGTTAGTTCCAGGCCTAGCTTAGTTACACAGAAAACAGCCAGATTGGTTACAATTTTCGTTATTACGCTCTTTCCTGTTAACGGCAGCGTACACTCTTTGACAATCTTGGGAGCACCGTCTTTAGCAGCATGCTCCATCGCAACAATAACCTGCTTGGCTCCCACGACCAGATCCATGGCTCCGCCCATGCCGGGGACAATTTTACCGGGAACCATCCAGTTAGCGAGATTGCCGCTGCTGTCAACTTCCAGCGCTCCGAGCACGGTAAAGTCGAGATGACCGCCACGGACAATAGCAAAGGACATTACACTGTCGAACATGGCTCCTCCGGCGATGACTGAAGCCGGTTTTGCTCCGGCATTGACCACGTCGGGGTCAATAGGGTGAACAGCCGGCCCCAAGCCAATATAGCCGTTCTCCGAATGGAGCAGGACGTTAATATCCTGAGGTATATAGTCAGCAACCAGGGTAGGAATGCCAATTCCTAAGTTGACAACATTCCCATCCTTAAACTCAAGTGCAACTCGTCTGGCAATTATTTCTTTAGCATCCATTGTCAACATTCCTCCCTGATAGGCAAATGTAATCTACAAATATTCCGGGAATCATAACATGGTCAGCATCAATTTCGCCAACTTCAACGATCGTATCCACTTCGGCAATGACAAGATCTGCTGCCATAGCCATTACAGGATTAAAATTACGGGTTGATCTGCGGCAAATTAGATTGCCGCTTTTGTCTCCCATCGTAGCTTTAATCAGTGCCACATTCGCCCGTAAGGGCAGCTCCAGCAGATAGTCCTGACCGTTAGCATGAATAATCTGTTTGTTTTCAGCAACAATCGTTCCCAGGCCCGTAGGAGTTAATACACCGCCCAGACCGGAGCCGCCGCACCGCAGGCGTTCAGCCAATGTCCCCTGGGGCACTAATTCTACTTCAAGCTCGCCGTTGTGCATTTGCCTGCCCGTCTCGGGGTTCGTCCCAATGTGCGATACAATTGTTTTTTTTACCTGATGCCCCGCGATTAGGCGGCCAATTCCCTTATCAACAAATGATGTATCGTTGCCAATAACAGTTAAATTTTGAAATTGCTGCTCGACCAAGCAATCTATCAGGGTTTCCGGTGTCCCTACAGCTAAAAATCCACCTATTGCCAATGTTATGTCATGGGAAAGATATTCCCGGCACTGCTCTATGGTGATTACTTTATCCATTATTTCCTCCCGTGTTGTTGCAAGTATTCACAGTATGCAATGAGGAATCCCACTGTCAGGCGGGATTCCTCATATGTGTTATCTTTCCGGTATTTCCAGGTTCATCATGGCCGAGCTCAACGCTTTGCCATGAATGTCCAACGCCAGCGTGCGAGTTACTCCGCCGCCCAGCGCCTGGTACATGACAAAATTAAGAGCACCGACGTTAGGCAGTTCGTAGCGGATAACCTCTCCTTGCACAATCTCGGAGAAATATTCTTTAACCCGTTCAGCGGTAACATGCTGTTTAATAAAATCATAGTCTTCCGGTTTATAGGCAATGACCGATATATTAGAGGTATTTCCTTTATCACCTGTTCTGGAGTGTGCCACTTCACGTAGTTTCATCTTACAACACCTCGTATTGTATAGTATATTTTACCAAGGAGCGAGGAATCAGCGCCGAAACCATTGCGACTACCTCTCTGGCAACTTTCCAGGCTCCCGCACCGCCGGCCGGCCCGTTGGTATACAGCGTTTCCACTTCATTGCCAATACGGACAGCTTCTTTCATATTCTGCGTCCGGCCCGTCACTCTGGCTCTGACTTCATAGGGCTCGTGGCCTGCCGATAACTTAGGGCTGTGCAGGGAATTAACGCCAATCAGGTCGCATCTCAGTTCCTGAAACTGTACTCCCATAAGCTTAAGTCTTTCTTCCACAATATCAAGTGCCAGCTGACCACGATTTACTGCTCCGGGCCCGGCATAGCTAATTTGACCTTCGCCGATATAGCTGTCGATATAACCAATCGATACCTTAAGGGAGTCAGTCTTAGGACCGCCTTTGCCGCCAGATACCTGAACTTCATTTTTTGCTGTCTGGGTAAATGTAATCTCACTAAAATCCGCTACTACATCAGGCGTAATATAGGATTTGGGGTTGTGAATTTCATACAGCAATTGCTCTTTGCAGGTTGCCAGTGTGACCATTCCGCCAGCTTCAGCTACTTTTGTAATAATAAAGCTGCCGTCTTCCTGTACTTCGGCAATCGGGAAACCGAGCCGCGCCAATTCAGCTACATCTTTATAGCCGGGGTCGGCAAAATAACCACCTGTAATCTGACCGCCGCATTCTAAAAGATGTCCCAGGGCAGTTGCCTGGCCCATGAGGTTATAATCTTCTACCGACCAGCCGAATTCATGAATAAGCGGAGCGATGAACAGCGCCGGGTCTGCTACACGTCCGGTAATGACCACATCTGCACCATTTTTTAATGCTTCAACAATCGGCTCAACACCTAAATAAGCATTTGCCGAGACTAATTTGTCCTTAATCGTGGAAAGCTTAGCACCCGTTTCTTCGATCGTGTAATCGTGCTGGCTAATAATATCTAATACATCATCACCGCTGACAGCAGCAATCTTCAGGCCTGTTAAGCCTAGCTTCTGGGCGATCTCTTTAACCTTCCGTGCACCAGCAACAGGGTTTGCTGCTCCCATATTGGAGATAATCTTTACTCCGTTTTTCTGGCATATTTCCAGTGCAGCCTCCATACGGGCTGCCAGCAAGGCATCATAGCCGGCATTGGGATCTTTTAGTTTAGCCTGCTGCGCAATTGCAATCGTTCTTTCTGCCAAACACTCAAAACATAAATATTGAATATTGCCTTTTGCAGCCAGCTCGACAGCCGGTTCTATCCGGTCTCCTGAGTATCCTGCTCCTGATCCAATCCTTACTTTTTTCATCTTTTCACCTCATTATTTTTTAAGCCATTCCCCTGTCAGCTTCTGTTACTAAAAGGGGAAGACTCCGATAAGCGCACATGTAATAGTCATAATGATTGATGCACCCCACAAAAAAGGAATGGAGAACTTTTGATGCTCACCTAATTCTACACCTGTTAAACCAACAATTAAGAAGGTCGCCGGAGTCAGGGGACTGACCGGAAAACCGGTTGTCATCTGGCCCATTAGAGCTGCCTGAGCAACGGCAATTGGCTGAACTCCCAGCATTTTTCCTACTTCTGCTACAACAGGGATGACGCCCAGGTAAAACGAATCAGGGTCAAACACTAAGCTGAGCGGCATGGAGACAATCCCCATCGCAAATGGAATGTGCTGCGCCAATGCCGGCGGTACAAAAGAAACTGCTACTTTAGCCATAGCTGCAATCATGCCGGTTCCTTTCATAATACCGGTGAATACACCTGCTGCCAGCAAAATACTAGCCATCATTAGTGCTGCTTTGGCATGAGCATCAACCCGTGCTTTCTGAGCAGCTACATCCGGATAATTCAGCAATAAAGCCAAAACTGTGCCAATCATAAACATGGGAGCAGGATCGACTTTGCCGCTGACCATTGTTCCCATTACTACCAGTGCAAGCACCGCGTTAATCCAAAACAGTTTTGGACGGCGCAACGCTTTTTCATCTTCTTTGATTTCCCGGGTGAGAACAATGTCACCTAGTTCAGCAGTTGTAAGGCCAAGTCGTTTCTCTTCTCTCTTGCCGAGCAGGTAGGCAACAACAAACATATAGACAAGTCCAACTAACTGAGGAATAACTAAAGGAGTAAAAATATCGGTAACCGGAACATGAAGCGCTGCCGAAGCGCGGAGCGTAGGTCCTGTCCATGGCAGATAGTTAATACCTGCTGCCATAGCCACCATTAAGCACAACAGTCGTTTATCCATCTTCAGCCGTTCATAAACCGGCAGCATGGCCGGAATCGTAATCAGGAAGCATACCGCTCCTGAACCATCCAGATGAATCAGCAGTGCCAGCAAAGCTGTTCCCATTAGTATTCTGGTGGGTTTCGCCCCAACTGTTTTTAAAATCCGGTCAATAATGGGATCAAACAAACCGGCATCGCCCATTACACCAAAAAATAGGATTGCAAAGATAAACATAGTTGCCACAGGTGCGATATTCTGAATACCGCTGATAATGAATTTGCTTGTGGCAAGACCAAAACCACCAGCCAGTGCAGCAACAACCGGCACAAAAATGAGTGCAATAAGGGGAGACATCCTTTTGGAAATAATGGCTCCCAGGAGCACTACGATAGTAATAAGACCAAGCAATGCCATACTTTCACCTCTTTTAAATATTTAATGCTACTTACCCTTACTATAATCGCAAGATCCATGCCAACAAGAAAAAGCGCTGTATCTCCTTATTTTGCACGATTGTACCGGCAAATTGCCTATTTAACATTCTATACTTTTAGAAATACCTTAATCTTAAAACTGTCTATTTATCAGTGTTTGCAGGCTTTCATTTCATTTCTAATTTCTTAGAATAAAAGAGGGAATTTTCCAGCTTTTTAGAATAACCTGCTTTTCTCCAAAAAAATACCTCACAGCAGATTAAATGCTGTGAGGTATTTTTTTACTTGCCTTCTTCAATCCCAAGTACTTTCATCTTGTTATACAAAGTAGCCAGGGATATTCCCATTTGTACGGCAACACGTTTTTTCCCTTCCACCGTGTACCCTTCGCAGTTCAAGGCATTGATTAGGATTTGCTTTTCTGCATCGCGAACCACATCAGCAAGCGTTTTGCGGCCAACCATTGTAACATTTGTATCAATTAACAACACCGGCGGCAGATGAAGCTGAGTAATCAAATGATCTTCACACATATTAGCGGCAAATTCAATCGTATTACGCAGCTCCCTGATATTGCCAGGCCAGCGGTATTTCAGCAAAATGTCATATACTTCCGGTGAGAAGCGAAAAGGCCTGACCACCTTCTGGGAATATTGAGCTAGGAAATAATCCGCTAACAGGCGCGTATCACTGCTTCGTTCCCTGAGCGGCGGCAAATGCACATTGAGAATATTTAGGCGGTAAAACAAATCTTCCCGGAATCGTCCTTCTTTTACCATGGCAATAAGGTTGCGGTTAGTAGCGGCAATAACCCGGACATCTAACGGTATTTCCGTTGTCTCACCAATTTTCCGCACGGCCCGCTCCTGCAGCACACGCAGCAATTTAGCCTGTACATCAAGACTCAGCTCACCAATTTCATCAAGCAGAATCGTTCCGCCGTCAGCAATCTCAAACAAGCCGGTCTTACCGCCTTTACGCGCTCCGGTAAAAGCCCCTTCATCGTAGCCGAACAGCTCACTTTCCACCAGACTTGAAGTCAGTGACGCACAGTTAAGGGCAACAAAAGGTCCGTGAGCTCGCTTACTGGCGCTATGGACGGATTGGGCAAAAATTTCCTTCCCTGTACCACTTTCGCCCGTTATTAATACATCGGTTTCACCAGCTGCAATTTTTTTGCAGAATTGCAGGGTTTTTAACAAAGCACTGCTCGTACCAATTACATCCTGAAAGCTATATTTAGCACGGTAAGCATGTTCTACCATCTTTTTCAGGCGATTCGTTTTTCTCTCATATTTGTTGACTTCCTGACTAAGCCGTCTCACTTCCGTAATATCTTTCACTACCGAAACTCCGCCCACTACTCGGTTATCAATCATAATTGGCGCCATATCCACCACGTATTGTACGTCACCTACCCGGCGATATACACCGGCCATAGGCGCCCCCGAATTGATAACCTGCGGTAATATTGCTCCCGGGCGCACACTTGTCAGCAGCTTGCCCACGATATGCTCGTACGCAACGCCCGTTATTCTAGTATATTCGGGATTAATGTACCGTACCATATATGCTTCGTCACTAATTAGTATCCCATCATAAATTGAGTCTAAGATACTGAAAAACCAGGATTGCGCTTGTTCGAGGGAATTAAATACAAACTCCAGCCCTTGCAGATTCTCCCGATCAGCCCCCATCGTTCCCCTCCTGTCACAAACTAATTTTGCTCTGCCGATTCAACTCTATTTTATGACTATTCTGCATTGGCGTAGTTTTTCCCTTTTGACAGCCCAAGTTTAGCTACTATACACCACTGGAGCAACAGGGCTTACTAGCGATTTTTAAAATGAACTGTAATACTTACAATTTCCGATTGTGTACCGACTCGTACCGGCGGCCCCCATGTGCCAAAGCCGCTAGATACAATCATTTGAAAATCGTCTTGGCGCCAATAGCCCCAATCCAGTTTAAACATAGCTTGTGTAATCAAATTCAGCGGAAATAACTGGCCGTGGTGCGTATGGCCGGCTACATATAAATCCACACCTTGCTGTTGACCAGCCGCAACCTCTACCGGCTGGTGATCCATCATAATAACAGGCAATGCCTGAACGCAGCCCTGAAGTATTTCCTGCACGGTTTTACGGGGAGAATCAGTAAGCTTCTCCCGGTAGTAGTCATCTCTGCCTGCCAAATAAAAAGCATCCGCTATTTTTACAGCCTCATCACGCAGTATCGTAATGCCGGCTTTACTAAGCTCACATACTGTTTTTTCCGAGTCACCCCAGATATATTCATGACTTCCCAGACAGCCGAATACGCCGAACTGCGGCTGAAGCCGACGCAAAACTTCAGGCATGTTGTCATCCAGGAAAATACCGATGTTTTCGTCCAATATATCTCCTGGGAGAAGAATCAAGTCAGGTTTTAACTGATGAATCTGATTTACTAAATTTTCCAGACGTTGTCTGCCTACTAATAAACCCAGATGAAGATCAGAAACCATAATAATGTGTATACTATGGACAGGTGACTGTTTATTGATCGTAATGTCATATTTCTTAAGCTGGGGAGAATTAGCCCTCCATATCCCATAGACAACTACTAAACTAACGATGATGACAATACTCCAGCCAATAACAGGCTGATTACTGCTATACGCAATCGGAATTAGTCCTATTTCTCGTCCAGCCCAGATTATGCCGTCAACAATTCCCCATATCAACAAAAAATAAAAGTAAAAAGCCAGCCAATACGACCCTGTCCGGATCAGCCAGTCAGTCAGCACACTGGCATAAAACATGCTGCCGGCTCTTCCTAAAAAATAAGCAGCTGTTACGAAAGTAAAGCATACCCACCATATTCCGGTTATGACAGAGTTGGCAGATAGCAGCAAAGAATTTGCCAGTTTTAAACCTATGTAATAACTGGTTATACAATATACGAGCACTGCGAGAATAGTCATAGCAATATATTTTGTCTTCATTGATGGTTTCCACCTATTAACCTTTATTAAATTCTTTTATTATTGTTAACAAGAATGCCTGGCTCCATTCGTCAGGTGAAAGGAGAAAAGCAATGAATGAACCACTTAGTCCCGCTATGCTTGATAAACTGACGATGGTCTGCATTTGTAAAGGTATTAGCCGGGCTGCTATTAAAAAAGCAATTACCGGCGGCGCCAACACTCTAGAAAAAGTACAGGCTGCTACCGGTGCCGGATCAGGCTCCTGCAGCGGCAAACGCTGCACCCCTAAAATTAACGACTTGCTTGCTGAACTCAGTCCGGAAAAATAAAAACAGGGTGTCTCAACTGGGTTTAACCCCCGTTTGAGACACCCTGTTTATTATTCTCTTATTATTCATACCGGAGTGCGTCAATCGGATCAAGCAGTGCTGCCTTACGGGCAGGATAGATCCCGAAGAATAAGCCGATGCCGATAGAGAAACCGAAGGCCATAATAATGGAGGCCGACGATATTACCGTACTCCACCCGGCAATAGCCGATATCCCATATGCAGCCCCGATGCCGAGAGCAATCCCTGCAAGTCCGCCGGCCACACCAATCACAACCGCTTCAATTAAAAACTGCATCAAAATATTACGATACCTTGCACCCAACGCTTTGCGGATACCAATTTCCCGTGTTCGTTCCGTAACCGATACGAGCATAATATTCATGATACCGATACCGCCAACCAGCAAGGATATGCCGGCAATAAAACCTAACAGCAGCGTAATAGATCCGGTTGCTTCTTCAGCAGTCTCCATAATGCTGACCATATTCCGTACGGTGAAATCATCTGCTTTGTCGGTGCCCAGGCGATGCCGGGACCGCAGCAAAGTAGTGACCTCCTCCTGTACCTGGTTAACAATTTCTGTATTTTCAGCCTGAATATTAATTAATTGAATATAGGTAATCCCCATTAACCGTTCCTGTGCTGTTGTCAAGGGAATTACTACTGTATCATCCTGGTCACCGCCGCCAGCTGACTGCCCTTTGCTTTCCAATACTCCGACAATGCGAAAAGGAGTATTGTTAATACGAATGGACTGACCGATTGGGTTAGCGTCACCGAACAAATTACTGGACACGGTAGGCCCGATAACAGCTACCCTTTCTCTTGTCTCCAGATCCTTATCTGTTATAAAACTGCCGGCCTGGACAACCATGTTGCGTACATCCAAATAATCCGGTGTCGTCCCCATTACCGCGGTCATCCAGTTCTGATTTCCCGCTACTAATTGATACTGCTTGCTTACACTGGGAGCAACCTTATTCACTCCGTCAACTTCATTGGCAATAGCCTGAGCATCTTTTAATGATAAAGTTATGCCTGACCCGGCCGCCTGCCTTACTCCGGAAGAAGAGGGAGCACCAGGTGACACCATAATAAGATTGCTTCCCAGCCCGGCAATAGAGTTCGATACCTGATCTCGTACGCCCATACCGATGGAAACCATGGCAATAACGGCTCCAACCCCGATGATAATACCTAGCATGGTGAGGATAGAACGCATTTTATTGCCTACCAGAGCATTTAGTGCAATTGATACACTCTCACGGAACATTGCGTCACTCCTCTCCGGTATCCCGCACGATCAGTCCATCCCGTACGTGAATAACCCGTTTTGCATACTCGGCAATATCAGGCTCATGAGTAACCAGGATAATGGTGCGCCCCAATGCATTCAGCTTATCAAATATCGCCATTACTTCTACGCCTGATTTGGAGTCCAGGTTACCGGTAGGTTCATCAGCCATAATAATTGTCGGATCATTAACCAACGCCCTGGCAATCGCCACTCTTTGGCGCTGACCACCCGATAATTCATTGGGACGGTGGTCAAGCCGCTTTTCCAGTCCAACTGCTTCCAGCGCCTCAATTGCCTTTTGCTCCCTATCTTTCTTCGGAACTCCCGAATATACCAAAGGCAGGGCCACGTTTTGCATTGCCGAAATACGTGGCAATAAATTAAAATTTTGAAATACAAAACCGATTTTTTTATTCCGGGTCACTGCCAGCTGATCATCTGTCATAAAAGCAACCTCTTGCCCGTCAAGCAGATAGGAGCCTTCTGTCGGACGGTCCAAACAGCCCAGAATATTCATCAGCGTCGATTTTCCCGAGCCTGAAGGTCCCATAATGGCAGTAAATTCACCTGCGCTGATATTCAAGTTGATGCCTGCCAGTGCGGCAACTTCCGTGTCACCCATATGATATATCTTTTTTACATTCGATAAGGCGATTGTCATCGTTATACCCCCTTACCTTCCCACACCGGGAATACGGGTACCACTACCCTGGCGCTGCTGCGTTGACGCTGCCGCCTTAACCTGTGCCTGAACGACCTGATCACCTTCACTTACTCCACTGGTAATTTCTACGCGGTCTTCACCGATCAGGCCGGTGGTGACAATTACATCTTCCGTTTTTCCATTTCCTCTGAACACCGTTACATATTGACCCGTACTACCTGATTTCAAGGCAGAGAGAGGCAATGTTAAGGTGTCCTTGCTTTCGCCGCTATGAATAGAAACGCGGGCTGTCATTGTCGGCTTCAGCAAGTTATCGGTAGCATCAACATCAATAAACACGGTATAGTAGACAACATTGGACGTAACCGTTGCTTTCTGTGAAATACGGGCTACTTTTCCGGTAAATTGTTTACCTGTATAAGCATCAACAGTAAAGGTTGCTTTTTGACCTACGGCAATTTTGCCAATATCAGTTTCGTCCACTTGTGTTTCAATTTGCATTTTCGACATATCGGCAATAGTCAAAATGACCATTGGGTTCGAAATACCCTGTGCCACCGTTTGACCGGCTGGAATAGGTTTGCCGATAACAATACCATCAATCGGAGCCTTAATGATCGTGTCACTTAGCTGGGATACTGCATCATCATACGCAGCCTGCGCTACCTTATAATCCAGGCGGGAACTGTCAAGCTGCTGTTCCGATACGGCACCGATCCGGTTAAGACGCTCATTGCGCTCATAATTTGTTGCTGTATTATTTAGCTTTTCCCGTGCTTGCGAGGCTTGTGCCTGCAGCCGGGTATCATCTAAAACAACCAGTTCCTGACCGGCTTTAACTGCATCATTTTCCTGTACTTTCATTTCTTCAATTAAGCCGGTAATCTTAGAACTGATTTCTACCATGTTAACCGGTTTGATCGTACCAGTTGCCGAAACAGTGGATACGATATCGCCCCGTTCTACTTTAACAGTCTTCGTCGTCACTACCTGCTTTGTCTGGCTGGCCTGATAAAGCAGGCCGCCTTTAATTGCTGCAGCAGCAAGAATGACAAGAATCAGCCATACCTTGTATTTCATTATGAAAAGCCAAAGCGCCTTCATTTTTACCCTCCCCCGTCTGCAGCAGTTATTCTGCTCTCAAACCAATCGCTTTATCAATTTTAGCAACACTTACGTTATAATCATATAACGCTTGAATTTCATTTGTTTTCGCCTGGGTAAGCGCTAATTGCGCATCAATAACATCCAAGTTTGTTCCGACACCGGCATTGTATTTTTCTCTGGCAATTACCAGATCTTCTTCTGCCTTGCCAACAGCTACCTTGTTTGTATCAATACGTTTTTCTGCTTCCTGCATACTGAGGTAGTTTTGTCGCACTTCCAGTGCTGCAGCATTTTTCACCTGCACTGCCTGTTCTTTTACTTTATCGAGTGATGCATCAGCCTGTTTCACTTTTGCATTGCTTGAACCAGCATCAAAGAGTGACCAGCTGGCTGATAAACCAACATTCCAGTTATCATCACCGCTTTCGGGTAATACCGAGCCGCTCCAGCCATTAGATGCGCTGACCGAAACAGAAGGACGGTTGCCGCTTTTCGCCACTTTTATAGCAGTTTCTGCAATCTTCACATTTTCATCGGCCTGAGCAACATCCGGTCTTACCTGAGCTGCTGCAAGACTGTCCTCAAGTGTTTTATCATACTTCTGATAGCTAAGTGTATCTGTAAGGGCAAGCTCAGTCCCTGGATCAATTGTCATCGTATTCAATAGTCCTGCAACGGCAAGATCAAAGTTATTTTGTGCTTTAATCAAGTTCTGTTGTGCATTAGCAAGCTCCACTTCTGCTCTGAGCACATCCGACTTGGCAACAACGCCTACGTCATATTTAGCTTGCACGGAAGTTAAATGTTCCTGCAGATTGCTGACGGATTGCTGATTAACATCAACTAGATTTTTAGTTTGCAAAATTGTGAAGTAAGCCGAAGTAGTATCCAGCTTCAGTTGTTGTTTCGTTTTTTCCACACCTAAATCAGCAACCTGTACACCGCGTTTAGCCTGGTCAATTTGACCTTCGACTCTTCCGCCGCTGTAAAGCTGCCAGTTCATGCGCAGCGAATTACTGAGATCGTCAGTGCCTGCCGGATTATTATCTTTCAGACTATATGAGCTGCCTAAAGATACGGTAGGAAGTCTTCCGGCCTTCGCTTCGTCAACACTCCACTTTGATTTGTCCTTATCGGATTGAGCCATTTTTATGGAAGGGTTATTTTTCAGCGCCAAGGCAACACTGTCTGACAGGGATAACTCTACAGGTGCAGCAAAAGCGACAGACGCATTTAACATGACCAGTACTGCTGCAACTAATTTGGCACTATTTTTAACACTTTTTTTATTATTCACGGGCTTACACCCTCCTTTATGCTTATTCTACCTCCCGTTTTTTTGAATTTCTTTAGAGATTATTAAAAATAATAAGAGCACTTACACAGGCGTAAGTGCTCTTATTATTTTAGCAATATTTTTCTCTTAATTGGTCTGGCACTAACTGTTTACAGGCAGCAAAATTGTAAAGCACGTGCCTTGGCCAACTGTGCTCTCCACTTTAATTTTTCCCTCATGCTTATGCACGATCCATTCCGCAATTGACAGCCCAAGCCCGATACCGCCCTCTTCCCGTGAGCGGGCTTTGTCTACACGGTAAAACCTGTCAAAAATATGCGGAATATCCTCAGGTAAAATACCATGCCCTGAGTCAATAATCTGCAATTGAACATTCGTTCCCTTCAAGCGGCCTCTGATTACAATTTGCCCCGCAGTTGTATACTTAATGGCATTATCCAGAATGATGACCATCAGTTGATGCAGCCGGTCCTTATCTGCTGCCAGCACCAATTCTCCCTCTACTTCAGCCGTAAGCGCCAAGCCCTTTAAATCTGCCAACGGTTGAAATTGTTCAACCACAGCCTGTATCAGCTGATTTACATTTGTAGAAGTTTTATTTAGCTCTGCTTCCTCCCCATCCGCCCTCGCCAGCGTAAGCAGCGTCGATATGAGCTTATTCATCCGAACGCTTTCACGGACGATATTCGTGATACGAATGCTTTCTTCCTGGATGCTGTGGCCAGGATGGCGAAGAACAAGTTCTGCATTGCTTTTTATAATGGTGAGAGGTGTTCTTAGCTCATGAGAAGCATCTGCTACAAATTGCTGCTGCTTTTTCCAAATATTGCGTATGGGAACTAATGCCCGGCGGGCTAAATAAAATCCGGCGGAAATAATAAGAAGAATTCCGATACTCATCGCTACGCCAATTACAATCAGGAGACTTTTTAAAAGAGCAGTCTCTGAATCAACTATCCCAATAGCAATAATGTCACGGACGGTAAAAGGCTCACCAAACTCATCAAGGACTGCATCCGGAATTCGGTAAGGCTGGCTGTACACCCTGTAGATATGCCCATGAATTCGTTTCGTTACCGGGGGTCCTGTGCCTACCTGAGCAGCTAGTTCCTTCACATTATTGCCTTCATCCAGCCTGCTCGGATAAAGACTGATCAATAAGCCATTCGTATCACGCAGTAAAATAAAGATACGGGGATCAAACAGTACTGAATCAGGTTTAACAATGGCCATCTTCCCATCAACAATGAGAAATTCTTCCGCCTTTGCCTGGAGCGAATGATCAACCTCATCAAATAAGCGATAGGCCACATAGCCGTACACAATTGCTCCAAACACAGCAAAAATAAGCAGAAAAACAAGAGAGTTTAATGTAGCAAGCGTTCGCATTATTTTTTGGAGCATGTTAGTTCTCCTTAAGGATAAAGCCCGCACCGCGGATCGTCTGGATAAGCGTCTCCTGCCCATAAGGAGCAAGCTTCTTGCGCAAGTAGTGAATGTATAAATCGACAATACTGATCGTAGTGTCCGATTCTAGCCCCCATATGCGATCATATATCTGTTCCCGTGTCAGAATTTGCTCCCGGTTAATTATTAAAAACTCCAGCAGTTCATATTCTTTTACCGTTAGGTGGAGTGGTGCTTCATTAATAAATGCGTCTTTACTCTTTGCCTGAATAATAATACTGCCATATGCCAATTCTCCCTCATGGCCTACGCTGCCGCTCCTGCGCAGCAACGCTTTAACCCTGGCTAAAAGTTCCGGTACAGCAAAGGGCTTAATTAAATAGTCATCCGCCCCTGCTTCCAAACCAGCAACCCGGTCCTCCACAGTGTCCCGGGCAGTCAGTAGCAATATGGGAATGCTGTTGCCCTTAGCCCGGATTTTTTTGACAATTACCAAGCCGCTCATTTCTGGCAGCATAATATCAAGTACTACCAAATCGTAAATGCCTTGCAGTGCTTTATACAAACCCTCACTGCCAGTACCTGCCTCTTCCACTACATAGAATTCTTCCTGCAACACAGCAACCACCGCTTCCCGCAGCATGTCATCATCTTCTACAACGAGAACTCGCATGTAATCTTCTCCTTGTACTTCTTAGCTTTAAGTATGTGCCGATGCAACTGGTGCGATACAGGAACAATGAAAAAAGCAATCCGTACGTTTACGGATTGCTTTTTGCCTTATTTACTATATAGCTCGGCTAATTGTTTTTTCACTTCGCTACTTTCTAAGTACTCATCGTAGGTCAGGCGTCTATCTAAGATACCTTTAGGAGTGATTTCAATGATTCGGTTAGCAACCGTCTGAATAAACTGATGGTCATGCGACACAAACAGCATAGTTCCTTCATAGTTTGTCATGCCTGTATTTAAAGATGTAATGGATTCCAAGTCCAGATGGTTGGTCGGCTCATCCATTATCAGCACATTTGCTCCGCTCAGCATCATCTTCGCAAGCATGCAGCGCACCTTTTCGCCACCAGACAAAACATTCGCTTCTTTTTGCGTCTCTTCACCAGAGAACAGCATCCGTCCTAAGAAGCCGCGAATAAAGGTTTCTTCCTGATCGCGGGAAAATTGTCTCAGCCAATCGACTAGATTTAAATTAACACCATCGAAAAAAGCGGAGTTGTCTTTAGGGAAATATGCCTGTGAAGTGGTTACGCCCCACTTAAAATCACCGCTGTCTGCAGTTAATTCACCCATAAGGATTTTAAACAATGTTGTTTTAGCCAGCCCATCTGGACCGACAAAGGCGATCTTATCCCCTTTGGCAACCATAAAGCTAACGTCATTCAAGACTGTTTCGCCATCAATTGCTTTTGAAATGTTCTCAACGTTCAGCAATTGAGCGCCTGCTTCCCGGTCAGGCTTAAAGGCAACATAAGGATATTTACGGGATGATGGTTTAATATCATCTAAGGTAAGTTTTTCCAATTGTTTTTTCCGTGAAGTAGCCTGTTTGGATTTCGATGCATTAGCACTAAAGCGCTGGATGAAGCTTTGAAGATCTTTCATTTTCTCTTCTTTCTTCTTGTTAGCGTCTTTTGCCAGCTGCAGTGCCAATTGGCTTGATTCCAGCCAGAAATCATAATTGCCTACGTAAAGTCCAATGTTTTGAAAATCAATATCAGCAATATGGGTACATACTTTGTTCAAAAAGTGACGATCATGGGATACTACAATAACCGTGTTAGGAAAATCATACAAGAAATCTTCCAGCCAGGTAATAGATTCAATGTCAAGATGATTTGTCGGCTCATCCAGCAGAAGAATATCGGGATTACCAAAGAGCGCTTGCGCCAGAAGGACACGCACTTTATCGTTACCGCTCAAGTCGGCCATTTTTTGATAATGAAAGGCTTCACCAATGCCCAGACCATTAAGCAAGCGAGCTGCCTCTGTTTCGGCATCCCAGCCGTTAAGCTCAGCGAATTCGCATTCTAATTCAGAAACCTTCATGCCGTCTTCATCGGAAAAATCTGGTTTGGCATACAAAGCATCTTTTTCTTCCATAATAGCATAAAGCCGGGCATGGCCCATGATAACCGTCTTTAAAACATCAAACTCATCAAACTCGTAATGATTCTGCTTTAAAACAGCCAGACGTTCACCTGGTGTAATCGCTACGTCGCCTGAAGTTGGCTCAATCTCTCCTGATAAGATCTTGAGGAAGGTAGACTTACCGGTACCATTTGCGCCAATCAACCCATAACAATTGCCAGGTGTAAATTTTATATTGACGTCTTTAAAGAGAATTCGTTTGCCGAATTGAAGGGTCAATCCATTTGTACTTATCATATTTCACACAACCATCTTTCGTAATGTACTTGCGAGTTATAATTTTATCATATCTCCACAAATATGTCTAATTTTAGCAGGAAAATGGGGAGATAAAAGTGGTTTACATAGGTAGGCGTTCATAAAAACATTGACTTTTTGCCCTTTTCACAGTATAGTAAAGGGGGTATAAATTCTCTATTAGAGAAATAATTCGAAAAGGATTGTGATGATTACTGATGTCCGAGAGAATGAATCTACAGGATGTACTTCGGGACTACGGTGTTCCTTTGGCAACGCTCAATGTAACGGCGTCCCATGACGACTGCCTCCGCCTTAGAGAAAGGCTGATGGCTATCCGGAGCGTAAGTCAAGGCAACGACCAGGGGTATTTGGAAGTAGCCTGTACCTTCTACATTGATGTCCACGATATCGACCGTTATCTCTCAGGCGAATTGCCTAATCTAGCTGAAATTTACACCTTCCCTGAAGATGTAAAAACCCATACGGAGGAATGAAAATGAAAAAATTATTGATATTAACCTTCCTGTTTGCTTTTGCTTTTAATGCTGTTGGTTTCGCTGCGGTAAGCGGCGGCAAGCCTAAAATGTCTGCTCCCAAAGCACCAAGCACCCAACAAGCGGCGCCTTCTACCAATTCTGGCTATAAGCCTTCTGCTCCTGCCAACAGTTACACTGAAAAAGCACCTGCTGCTGCTGCAAAATCTGCGCAGCCAAATGTTCAACAACCCTCTTCAGGCGGCTTTTTGCGCAACATGGCCCTATTGGGCGGTGGTATGATGCTTGGCAGCATGTTAGGAAATATGTTTGGTTTTGGTGGCGGCATGTTTGCCGAAATGCTGGGTCTGCTGTTTAACGTAATGCTTTTTGCCGGAGTATTCATGGCTGGTCGTTTCTTATGGAATAAATATAAGAAGAGCCAGGAAGAAGATAAATATAAAAACAGATATAAAAATTAATTTAAAGTAACCCCGGTTACACAGAAAACCTTCCCTGGCAACAGCCACGGAAGGTTTTCTTATTGCCTTTTATCTACTCTAATTCAGCGATTACCTTCATGTAATTGCCTGGGTTGACAGATATGTCATGAACGATTGCAGGGATTTCTTCAAAAGAAATGGTCTTAGTTATGACAGCTGCCACATCCACCTTGTTTTCAGCGATTAAACGGATGCTTTGGGCAAAAGCCTGAAAACTGTTTCTCGCCCCCACAATATCCAACTCTTTCTTTGTAAATAAAGCAGTCGGTAAAGCAACCTCATTTTTTGGATATCCCACTAAGGATATCCGGCCTGAGTAAGCCACATAGTCAATCGAGCTGCGAATAGCAGCAGCATTGCCGGAAGCCTCGATAACAACCTCCGCCATAGTGCCGCCGGTTATCTCCTTGATAACTTCAACAGCATCCTCTTTCACAGGATTGATAGTATACTCTACGCCTGCCTTACGAGCCATTGCCAGTCTTTCGTCTACAGGATCAACCATAATCGGTTTCGCACCGATAGTCAACGCATATTGAGCTGCCAGCAGTCCAATCGGGCCACATCCTGTTATTACCGCGTACTCCCCCTGCTGCAAGCGTGAGCGGTTTACGGCATGCATAGATATGGTAAGCGGTTCAGCCATAGCTAGATGATTCCAGGGAATTCCGGCTGGCACTTTATGCACCAGGTGACGGGGATGGTAGACGTACTCTGCCATCCCGCCATCAATGTGAACTCCCCTGACGTTCAGATTCTCGCAGCAATTTGTTCGTTTATTCCGGCAAGGATAACATTTCCCGCAGTATACGTAAGGTTCCAGCACAACTCTGTCACCTACAGCAAGCAGTTCTTCTCCTGCCGGCACTTCCACAACTTCACCGGCTATCTCGTGGCCGATAATCCGTGGATAAGTAACAAGCGGACTTGTCCCCAAATAAGCACTGATATCAGAACCGCATATCCCCACGCTTTTAACTCTAATCAAGATTTGATCCGCTTTAGATTCGGGTTGATTAATATCCGCAACCTGGATATTACCTGCTTCTTTCAAATAGATTGCCTTCATGTGCCTTCACTCCTATGCCGGTTATACTAGATCAGCTAAAATTAATGATAATGCAGGTATATAGGTAGTTGCAGCCAAAGCAACTAACAGTGCTAAATAAAAAGGAATAATTTCCTTCATATATTCATCTATTTTTACTCCTGTTAAGTTACAAGTAAGAAACATTGTTGTGCCAAAAGGTGGTGTAATAGCTCCAATTGACAGGTTAAAGATCATAGTAATCCCAAAGTGAACTGGATCAATACCCAGCATATGCACCGTTGGCATCAAGAGAGGTGTTAGGACAATAATCGCTGCATTACCATCTAAGAACATTCCTACAACCAGCAAGAAAATATTAATGACTAAGAGAAATACATAGGGATTCGTTGTAAAATCAGCCATCATGGTCGTTACGTCGCTGGCAACACCCTCCCAGGTCAGCATCCAGGCAAAACCCGCTGAAGCCATCAGAATGAGCATAATCGACCCATTCGCACGGGCTGATTCCGCTAGAGCCGCTTTCACATCAGCCCACTTTGTTTCACGATACGCGAAACCAACAAGCAGCGAGTAGATGACCGTAACTGCCCCTGCCTCAGTAGGTGTGAATATGCCATAACGGATACCGCCAAGAATGATAACCATCAGCATAAGTCCCCAGAAGGCATCTTTCGTTGCCAGCAGCACTTCCTTCAGATTAGGCTTCACGGTTCTCACCGGTTTATAGCCACGGCGCTTGGCAACCCAGTCCACCGCAACCATCAGCAAAAAGGTAAGCAATACCCCTGGTCCCATACCACCTAAGAAAAGCTTTCCAATAGACGTATCTGAAACGAAACCGTAAATAATGAGACCGATTCCAGGAGGTAAAATAGGTCCCAGCAAAGCGGATGCCGAAGTTAAAGCTGCCGCAAACTGTTTGCTATAGCCATTTCGTACCATTTCCGGCACCAGGACCTTGCAGATCATTGCCGCATCAGCTAAACCGGCTCCGGATGGACCTCCAATAAGAGCCCCCAAAACAACATTAGTCTGAGCCAGGCCGCCCCGTAAATGTCCCGAAAGCAAATCAGATAGTTTAAGCAGCCGCTGCGTAATACCGGTATAATTTAAGATTGATCCCAGCATCATGAAAAAGGGGATAGCCAAGAGAGGTACATTATCAGCTCCGCCAATCATGCGTTGAATAACCATCACAGGTGATAAATCATTACTGATAAAAAAATACACAAATGTCGCCAGGGTTACGGCAAAAGCAACCGGCACATTAATTCCAAAAAGTGCCAACATCACTAAAGATGCAATTAAGACTGTCATATTTTCCTTACTCTCCTAAGTCACATTTTTTGCGCTTTCCTGTAATATCCAGCCAGGTGAGCTCAAGGTAATAAATCAGCATAAATACACTTGCCACTGGAATAGCCAGATCTACATACGTATAGGGAATGCCGAGCATCGGTGTTACTTTGCCACCAGCTCCCATGGCCAGTTTCCAGCCATACCAAATCATCAATAGTAATGTGATGATTACGCAAATATCGGCAACTATCGTTGCAGTCCGTTCATATTTCGGCGGCAGGCGGCGGACTAAGACATCAATACTGCAATGTCCCTCAGCCTTGATTACAGATGCAGCACCGATCATGGTAAGCCATACAAATGTAAAAATAGTCACTTCCTCAACCCAGCCCCAAGGAGCTCCTACAACATAACGCATGAACACGTTGGCACACGCTAATAAAACAATGAATGCCATCAAAACCATTCCTACAATATCATCAATATTTTTTATTATTTTCCAGATGACTTGCCCCACTCATCCACACCCCTTACTATTCTGACACGATCGGCCCCGGTTTTCGCAACCGAGGCCGATCGTATCCGGATTTTACTTGCTATTGATAATCGCAGTTACCTTATCATACAGATCAGCTGGGAACTCTTTAAACTTCTTATGCACGTCTTTTGTAGCTTCTTTAAATGCAGCACGGTCAACATTTTCTACGACCTGTACTCCGGCTGCCTTCATTTTTTCAATGCATTCTTTATCGGCTTTTTCATTTTCTTTTATTAAGAACCGGCCTGCTTCTTCTCCCGTTTCTTTCAGCATCACAACAATTTCGGGAGGAAGTTTTTCAATAAATTTCGTGCCTGCAATCCAGGTAGAAAGATTCACTTGATGACGGGTTAGCGATAAGTATTTAGCACCTTCATACATTTTTCCGCCAAAATGTACGGGGATAGGATTTTCCGCTCCATTAATTACACCTTGCATAATTCCAGGATACGCTTCTGCTAAAGGCATTGGCGTAGCAGTTGCTCCCATAGCATTCATCATTTCAGTAGAAAGACGGATATTAGGAACTCGGATTTTGAGACCTTCAAGATCTGACGGCTTAGTAACAGGCTTAGTAGCAATAATATGACGATCACCATAAATCCATTTGCTGTGAACGACATATAAGCCTTTTGTTTCTAATTTCTTAGACAAATCTTTAAAGAGATCACTGTCAACAAGCTTAAACAGCTGTTCTTTATTATCGTAGAGATACGGCAAATACGTTACACCGAACTCAGGAACATAATCCATTAAAAACCCGCCATCGGAAATGGTGATGACATTTGCACCAATAGTAAGCTGTTCGGTAACATCTTTTTGTGAACCTAACTGAGAGCTAGGGAAGTATTGGAATTCAACCTGTCCCTTGCTTTTTTCTTTCATCAGGCGGCCCCATTCACGAACGGCCTTATCATTAGGTTCTCCAACGTTATTGCCATAGGCTATTTTAATTACAATTTTTTCACTTGATTTAGCTGAATTTGAATTGTTGCTTCCTCCGCAGCCCACTAAAACCAAAGAGAAAACCACCATACAGGCTACCAGTGCAACATACTTTTTAGTTAGAAAGTTATTCAAGCCCTTATCCCCCTTTATCATTTACAAAAAAGTTCAAAAAACGAATTTTTCTTTATTCTCCCCCTTGCATGTTTAATGCGAATAATACAACAATTATTTATATTGCAATATTCATGCCAAGCCCTCTGGCCCTATAATACAGCATTGTTCTTTATTTCTATTTCATATTTGAAATTCGTTTCGTTTCATTATTGAAATTTTATTTCATCTTGCGCCATAATGTAACCCGGCTGATACCCAAGCGATAACAAACTTCTTCAGCACTGTAACGGGATAACAAATGTCTGATAATCTCCGCTTCCATTGTCTTTAAAGTTCCTTTTTCCTGAATGGTAATATAGCTGCCGCCGTCAACCTGAGCTTCATTTTCCTGAAAAATAGCAGCAATCTGTGCAGAAGTGATTACTTCTTCCTCACTATAAACGACTACTTCAGCCATATTTCTAAGCTCCCGGATATTTCCCGGCCAGGGATATGCCTTTAGCAGCTTCATCACATTTTCATGTATTGCTATTTCTTTTTGTTCTTTGGCCGCCAGTTTACGCACATAGTATTCAAAAATAGAAGGAATATCCTCCAATCTTTCTCTTAGCGGCGGCAATCGCAAACGGAGCACACAAATCCGGTAATATAGATCGGCCCTAAAGCCGCCCTGTTTGACATGAGTTAGCAAGTCCCGGTTAGTCGCCGAAATAATCCGTACATCTACGGGAATGATCTTGTCATCTCCAATGCGCATAATTTCTTTCTCCTGGAGCACGCGCAATAAACGGCTCTGAATATCAGGAGACAGCTCGCCAATTTCATCAAGAAAGATTGTTCCCCCGTGTGCCAATTCAAAAAGGCCCTGTTTACCGCCCTTACGGGCGCCGGTAAAAGCGCCTTCCACATAGCCGAATAATTCACTCTCCAGCAAATTAGGCGGTATAGAAGCTGTATTAACAGACACGAACGGGCCCCTGCAGCGCTTGCTGTGATTGTGAATACTTTGAGCCAAGATTTCTTTTCCTGTGCCGGTCTCACCATAAATCAATAAGTTAGAGTCATACTTAGCATAGTTTTTTGCCTTATGTATAATGCTTTTCATTACTTCTGATTTACTGATAATATCATCAAAGGTATCCTTAGCATACAAGCCTTTTTGGTAAGAAGAGAGACGGATCTTTCGTTCTGAATCCTGAATATTGCTTACTTCCTGGAATGTAATGATATCTCCCTTCTTACGGTTATTGAATTCCAGGGGAATGATGCGCGCAAGCAAACTGGTTCCATTAATTACTACTATGCGTTCCTGATTGCGGTATTGAAGAAATTTTTCAATATGGGCTTCCTGTATGTCCTGGCCAACGGCACCACAAATACGACGAGCAAAATTATTGCAGAAACTCACTTTTTTATCATCGGTAACAGCAATAATTCCCTCTTCAATATTATCAATGATTGCAGTTAACTGAGCAGCTTGCAGCCGTTCTCTCTCTTTAGCCCTGATGATTCGCATTGCCTCTTCAATCGCCTTGCGGATTGAGACTGTACTGGAATCGAGAAGCTCCGCCACAATACCGCAGCTTTTGGCAGTTTCATAGGCCATACGGCAGCCGATAACGCCTTTAACCCCTTTTTCATATAATTGAAAAACAGTTTGTGCAATCTCTTCCTCATCTACACAGGATCGTATGTAGATTTGCGTATCAGCAATACGAAAATCTCCCACCGTACCATCAAATATGTTGGCCCGGCTCACAATGGCAATACTTTGAATACCATCCCGGGTAAGGCGGCTTAAGGCGCTTAACAAGTCATTTGTTGACATGGTGATTTCGACTACCACGATGCCTGCTATTTCGCTGATCTTCTCAGCGACTCCTCCCCGGCTAATCACCACTTCTACCGATTGATGCCGCTGCAGCATAGCTTGCGCATTATCATCATCAGCAACCTCAACCACCAGAGGTATTTTCATCTCTTCTGCGATATTTGCTGCAATGTTCGCCATACTGTGAAAAGGGGCAAGAAATAAAACAGGCATCAAATAAACCACCTCTCCTTATTACACGATCATTTTAGTTTCAGTTTAGCAAGCGCTTCAGCAAGCGCATTATTAATCGGCTCATTTTTTTGTTGTTGCTGCTCTTTTAAAAATCTTGATACATCTTGCTTAGAAACATTTGAAGTTTCCTTTTTTCTTCGCTCTGTAAAAGAAGACAGCTTTTCGCGATAACCACAGGCACATACAAATAACTGGTTTTCTCCTTCACCGCGCATTTCCAGTTTCTTATGGCAATTAGGGCACCGCGCATTCGTAATGCGGGCTATTCCTTTCCTGTGTCCGCACTCCCGATCCTGACAAACTAACATTTTGCCCTTTTTCCCATTTACCTCTAGCATGTATTTACCGCAATCAGGACATTTACTTCTTGTCATATTATCATGACGAAACTTTTCCTGGCTATTTTTTATCTCTTCAACGGCTGACTTCGTATACTTTTTTATGTCAGTTAAAAAATCATTTTTACGCAGCGTACCTTTGGCTATGGCACTTAGTTTCTGTTCCCAATTCGCAGTCAGCGCCGGTGAGCGTAAATCTGCTGGAACCAGCTCCAATAATTGCTTGCCCTTTGCCGTAATGATAACATCTTTGCCCTTTTTTTCGATCAAAAAACCTTGAAACAGCTTCTCGATAATATCCGCTCGCGTTGCTACCGTTCCCAGGCCGCCCGTTTCTCCCAATGTCCTCTTTAAAGACTCATCACCGGCATTCAAATATTTCCCGGGATTCTCCATTGCCGATAACAAGGTTCCTTCATTAAATGGTGCCGGAGGTTTCGTTTCACCCGTATTTAAGGTAAAAACCGCAACTGGCAATTGATCGCCTTTACGTAAAGAAGGTAATAACTGTTCTTTTATATCTTCTTTACCTTCATCTTCTTCTGTTTCATTTTGATAAATCTCTTTCCACCCCATGGCAATTACCGTCTTGCCTCTGGCAATGAAATTTTGTCCCCCGATTGTCGCTTTAATTGTTGTTTGTTCATATTCAAAAGGGGGATACAGGACGGACAAAAAGCGTTTTACCACTAAATCATAAATTTTCCGTTCTTTTTCACTTAAAGCCGTTAAAACAACCGTCTGCTCTGTTGGAATAATAGCGTGATGATCAGACACTTTGGTATTATCAACAAAAGCGGAGTTCGCCTTAATTGGTCCCTTGACCACTTTAAAGGCAAGCTTTGTATAAGGGCCGACACCGCAGGCATTAACCCTGTCTTTTAACGTATCAACAAGATCAGTTGAAATATAACGGGAGTCGGTTCTTGGATACGTGAGTATTTTATGGCTTTCGTATAATTTCTGCATAATGGATAGTGTCTCCTTAGCTGAATAGCCAAAGAATTTATTCGCATCACGCTGCAGCTCCGTCAAATCATAAAGTTGTGGAGAAAACTTCTTTTTATAGGCTTTATCAACAGCAGCAATGCTTGCAGTCTGTTGCTTTAACGATGCAATAATCGTTTCACACTTTGCCTTATCAAAGCATTTGCTGTCATTCGTTTTGCTATCCTGCCAGGTGAGTTGCAGCTTATCCGCTACAGCAGTAATGCCATAATACTTGCGAGGTTTAAAATGCTGAATTTCTTCTTCCCGCTGGGCAATTATCGCTAATGTTGGCGTCTGCACTCTGCCACAGGAAAGCTGGGCATTGTACTTACAGGTCAATGCTCTGGTGGCATTAAGACCAACATACCAGTCAGCCTCTGAACGGGCAACTGCCGAATAATACAGGTTTTCATATTCTTTTCCGGGACGCAGGTTGGCAAAACCTTGTTGTATGGCTTTGTCTGTAACGGAAGAGATCCATAAACGTTTTAAGGGCTTATTGCTGTTGGCTTTTTCAATAATCCAGCGGGCAACAAGTTCTCCCTCGCGTCCTGCATCGGTTGCAACAACAATTTCTGTAATATCTTTGCGATGAAGCTGCTCTTTAACAACTTGAAATTGCTTGGCACTCTGCTTAATGACAACAAGCTTTAAATGCTCAGGCAGCATAGGTAAATCTTCAATCTTCCATGATTTATATTTATCATCATAAGCCTCGGGATCTGCTAATGTGACTAGATGTCCCAAAGCCCAGGTCACAACATGCTTATCACCTTCGAAGTAGCCGTTACCTGACTTATGACAGTGCAGCACACGGGCAAGATCCCTGCCTACTGAAGGTTTTTCAGCTAATACTAAAACTTTTGCCATAATTATCCTCACTCTCATCTGCTTAACATTTTATTTTTGCAATAAATATCCAATCCCCACGATTGCCATGACGATCCAAGCCAGGCCAATTATGCCCAGCAGTCCCACAATAAAAGGTATACGCTTGCGCCACTTTTGACTTTCCCGCTCACTCTCCAGACGTACCTGTTTGGGTAATAACTGAGTTAAGGAAAGTATCCCAACCGGAATGACCGTCAAATCATCCATAAGACCAAGGAAAGGTAAATAATCCGGCACAATATCGATCGGACTGATCACATAAGCTGCCATCAGCACGAGTAATCCTCTAATATAGGCAGGGGTTTTGGGATTCTTCCAGGCATAATACAAAATCAATACATCATCTTTAACTTTGGTCAGCCAGCCCCATGCCTTAACTATACTACTTCTTTGAAACACGCGCATCACCACCTGAGTTTTTCTGCTTTAAAACTAGCTTCTCCTTATTATAGCTTGTTCATAGCAGGATCGGCAAAACAAATAATAACAGTAATGTCGGAGGAGACACACCTCGTGTCCCCCCCGACATTAACTTGCATTACCCTATATGATATTTTTTTAGTTTTTCATACAAGGTTGACCGATGTATGCCTAAAAGCCGAGCAGCCACAGACCTGTTGCCACCAGTTTGATGCAATATTTCAATAATTTTAGCTTTTTCTGCTTGATCATCCAAGTCACTTGCCAATCTCCCTGTACCACAATGATCAAGCTGCTGTAAAGGAATTTGCAGCACCGTCAAATGATTGGGTTTAATTTCAACAGCCCCAGTCATTACTGCCAGTTTCTCCAGACAGTTCAATAATTCACGGACATTTCCCGGCCAGCCATAACTGCGTAAAATAGCAATAACCTGAGCAGACAGCTTCTTGTCCGGTATTTTTAGTTTGGCGCAAATTGCTTGCAATAGTGTTGCTGTTAATTCCCCAAAGTCTTCCATTCGTTCTCTAAGCGAAGGCAGCTGAAGATTAATGACATTCAGCCGGTAAAATAAGTCCTCGCGAAATGCTTTAGCGAGCACCATTTTATTTAAGTCCTTGTTCGTAGCTGCTATGATACGCACATCACAGGAAATTATACTGGTTCCTCCTACGTGTTCCACTCGCCCATCCTGCAAAACGCGGAGTAATTTCGCCTGCATGACTAATGGCATATCGCCTACTTCATCAAGAAAAATTGTGCCTTTATCAGCCAGCTCAAATTTACCCTTTTTGCCACCTTTTCTAGCACCAGTAAAAGCACCATCTTCAAAGCCAAATAGTTCGGCCTCTAAAAGCTCAGCAGGTATCGCTGCACAATTTACACATACAAAAGGTTTATCTTGTCTTTCACTGGCATTATGTATGGCATGGGCGAACAACTCTTTCCCTGTTCCGCTTTCGCCTGTAATGAGTACACTGCTGTTGCTGGCGGCAGCTTTTGCAGCAACATTTTTAGCCTGGATGATTTTGCGTGACTGTCCAATAATATGCTCAAAAGTGAACCGAGCTGCATGCATGCCTGCTATTTCTGCTTTCTCCTGCGGATACTGTTGCTCCAAAACCGTTAATTTCTTTTGCAGGTCTTTTAACTGATTGCCATCAAAGCTGATAAATTCACCTAATACGCCCGTAACCTTTCCCTCTACAAATAGCGGTAAGCGATTTAATAAAAATGCTCTTCCCTTATGGCAAAAAAGCTGATATACGTGAGGTACTCCTGTTTCAACTGCAGCTGATAAATGTGCCTCAGGAATCAAATCCGCTGCTGACGAACCTATTATATCCTCCCGGTTATAGCCAAACATCTCTTCAAAAAACTTGTTCACCCGCAGCATATCCCCATTCTCATCAATCACGGCAATTCCTCTGTGGGTTGTTTCCATTACGGCTTCTAATAATTGCGCTTCCGTTTGCAGCGAACTGCATTTTTCTATAATCACTTGTAATTCAGATGTATCCTGAATAATCGTTACCGCACCAACGACTTCCATCCCTTCCATAATAGGCGCAGTGCTGAAAAAAAGATTCTGACCATTAATTTCAGCCCGCCGTCTGAGCCTGCTTTCGCCCGTAACTAATACTTGCTTCAGTAAAAACTCATTTGTAATTACGGCTATATCCTCGCCAATTACCTCCTGAGCATTTACGTTAAGCAGTCTTGCTCCTCCTCCATTTATCGTAACGATGCGTCCGTAGCTGTCTATAACCAGTATGCCGCTATGAGCAGAACGGATGATAGCGTCGATTTCGCTATTGGCTCTCTCCAGTTGTGCCTGAAAAGCCCGCAGGAAAGTGCTTTTTGTAATAATGCCAACTAATTTATTATCTTTATCCACTACCGGCAGACGTTTTACTGGAATATCCCAGGCTTCCTCCAAGGTCGAGTCAGGTTTTACCGTAATTACATTCACACACATAAAGGTACGAACAGGTTCATTAAGTGGCAAATTATTAAGTATCGCCTTAATTAATTGAGCAAAGGTAACTATTCCGCACACTTTTTTTTGCTCATCAATAACAGGAGCGCCTTTAATCTGATATTTATAGAAAAGAAAAGCTGCATCTGACAACGTATTATAAGACCAGAGTGCCTTAGGTTCCAGTGTCATATAATTGCGCACTAGCATAGACAACCGCCTCCCCAAGCCTGACTATATTATTTTTATTGTTCACTCAGCTTTATTCTCCTGCTGGATTGCGATTTTTTTATTGCCTGGAAAATAAAAAGGTGTCGGGAACTGTCTGCGGCGACAGCTACCCGACACCTTCTTATCTGCCTTATGCTCGGGTGTGCCAGTAACCTACTGTTTCATATTGATCCTGATTATCGTATGAAGAACTATTGGTCGCATAACCTTGATACTCTGCTTTTTGAAAAAATTCGCTGCTTTGTTCCTCATTAGTAGTAATAAATTCCTGACTACCGCAGCCTCTCACGAGAAGGCTGTCAAACTGAATCATACCATCACTTTCAACAGCTTTGCGGACATAAGTCCCTTGAATACATTCCTTGCCATCCAGTTTTTGTAATAACACGTTAAAATCAAACATTTTTACTCCCCCCTCTATAGCTTCTGGCATTTACTAATGCATCGATCATGCCAGACACTCAAATATTTGACTACATATAATGATTACAGCCATTGATCACGCGAAAGGCGGATCAATGGCTGTATGCAAACCTGCTGTTATTACATTTTCAGGCTAAATAGATCCTTGGGCTCCGCCGAATTCTCCTTGGCTGTCATTTCCTGTGGCGTTATCCGGTAAACGGCAACCCCATTACCATCGTGTGAAGAGCGATACTTCTCAATCAAGGTACTGGATAACGTATTGCTGTAATACTTTGGCATAAATTTATCAAGCATCTTCTGCAAAACGGCAGCAGACTCTGCAAAGTCAGTTACTTTTTCAGCCTTTCCAAAAAGCATTACGCTCATATATGCCGTATCAGCATGACAGGGTACCGGATCAGTCACTGTCCCCTCTTCCTTATAGACTGTGAAACAAACCTGTGGCTCCTTGGAAAGAATGGTTACCTTTCTACCCGAACCCATGCCATGAAAGTAAACGGAGCCGTTGTACCATACATAATTTACGGGAACGCCGTAGGGAAGTCCGTCACTCACCATTCCGACCACGCCAACTCTTTCCCTCAAAAGAAAAGCTTCAATTTTCTCCTGATCGGTGCAGTTTCGTTTCGTATAGCTTACCTGATGCATTAAAGAACACCCTCTCTGTCCATTTTTTCCACTTTTTATATTTCCCGCTCACTATAAAAACTCCTGTTCCTTGTACTACAACATCCTTACTTATGCTTCTTTGTGATAATTTACTAATCAGGCAGGGGGAGCGCCGTTGCATAAGCGTTGGCTAAGCAGCAGCCTCGGAGCGTTGTAACAGCGCTGCTCCGGTCGTTGATACGGCTTCATCTGCCGCGTTGCACCCGCAAGGGGTAGGCCGCATTTCTAAGGCACTAAAGTGCCAAGAAATTGCGCACTCGCTCCGAGCGCACCTTCCGTACTTCCAGTACAACTCCAGTTGCGTTCTCACTCCGCCTTGCAGCTAAAACCGTCTGAACGACCTCGCCTCAATGCTACTCTTATTGCCCCTATTTGAGTAAATTCTATTATAAATAAAACAAAAAAGCACTCACAGTTGTAAGTGCTTTTGTCTAATCAGCGACTTCCTATCCT